>DKYK01000047.1:0-35987 GCA_002492415.1 Christensenella sp. UBA7102 | reverse complement strand
GGACGTGCTGAGGCAAAGTTGAAAATAATGCACACAACAACAGCCGAAAACGCGATGCAATCCGCATGGGACGTGCTGAGGCAAAGTCCTTGGTCTGATTGGTTGTGGGCGGGAGATTGGATGCAATCCGCATGGGACGTGCTGAGGCAAAGATCAGCTCGACTTCGCTGTCACACCATGCACCAGGATGCAATCCGCATGGGACGTGCTTAGGCAAAGACTTCGCCAGTATAAGCCAAAGTCGGTCGAAGACGATGCAATCCGCATGGGACGTGCCGAGGACAAGTATGCTGCGCATAACTCTGAACCCGTTGACAAAAGCAAAAAATTCCGCCGAGACCCGAAGTGTTCCTGTCAGAATAGTAAATCTGGAGATAGAAAAAGATGACATTTGCCATCCTCTTAAGGCTTAATGCCATGACAGAAAAGAAGCACTCTTCCATAATGCAAGCCCCAATTCTTTGGCGCACTCGTCTGACAGCTTTCCTGCTGGTATAGAAATCACGACTTGCCCTTTTGCATTCTCTATCTCTTCTGCGCACGCCAGTACAGCAGACGATTCTTGTGAGTAGTATGCTATTTTTGTTCCCTGCGCCATCTTTTGGGCGAGTGTTGAAAGCTCATTTTCGACTGTTCTGACGATCTTACCTTTCTGCGAAATAAACGCAAGTAATTTACTGTAAATGTTGCGTCCATCGGGGAAGCGCTGTTTCCAGTAACCTTGATGCGCCAGCGTAATGAACTTGCCTCGCGCTCTGGTCACTGCAACATTGATCAGTCGCAAAACAGAACCGTTCTCATTCTTGGACATCAACCACCCTGTTCGATGAGAAGGATAGCATTCCACAGCATCAAAGATAATCACATTGCGTTCCGAACCTTGAAATTGATGTACTGTTGCGCAAACGATCCCGTTTTCTTTTCGAACTTGATCTGATAAAATGGCATTGATCAGTCTTGTCTGTGCAGCATAGGGAGTGATTATGCCTACACTAGCTTCACCATTTCTATTTGCGGATATTGCTGTCAACACTGACAGAATAGCACTTTGAATGTTGAACCTTGAGTTGTCGCCATCCTTACTGGTCGGAGAATAGGCCCCTGTCATGTCCAGCAAAGCCAATGCAGAACCTTTCATTGGTGCACGATTAACAACGTCAAGACGCTGCTGTCTGATCCCCTTGAAATTCCTAAGCAAGCCTTCATACACATATAGATTGGAAAACATCGCAATATCCGGATGCATTCTGCGCTGTTCGTCCAGCATGACAAGCCAAGGATGCGCATACATATCTGTCCCATTTGTAATACCGAGATAGGCAAAGATGTCCGCTTTCAGCAAGTCATTCTCACTGAACTGCACAATAGGTGACCGACGCCTTGAGGTGTTGGTCGGTATTTCTATGAGTTTACTGTTTGACAAACAGTTTGAGTTGTCGAAATAGCCTTTGTTTATGAAGGCGTTTATACCCCGGCGAGACGCTCGGCGCCAGAGAACAACAGGCCCCCGAATTCGAGGATCCGGAGTTCGACAAGCCGAAAGCCCGGCGTCTGCTGCAACGGATGACGTTGCAGCACCTGTCCGAGGCCTTCCTTCAGTACTGGTCGAGCTACTGGTCGGCCACAGATCAGATGGAGTCGTCGCTGATTCCCGAGGTCGGCCTGCCCGACCAATCCCTCGCCTACGCTAATATTCCCGTGTTCTGCGCGCATCCCCACGCATGGATCCCCTATTGCTACTACAGGATCACGAGCGAGCATTAACTATACATGCTGCGCTCCCTGTCTAAGAATCGCACATTGCGCCATAAATTGACCCGTGAGCCGAATAAGCCCACGGGTTTCCCTGTTTTCTGGCAGCCATTTGGCGGCCAGGCGCGGAGAAAGGTGCAGTATGTGTGCAGCTGTTTTTTGTCGAAGGACATGGTTGTCACCCCTCAGCGTTAAAGGCGGCGCACGCTGAAACAGATGGTGGAGGCGGAAAATATTCTGTTGGAGCAGGGCAAAGTCATTGATTTCCCATTGAAATTCTCCGATTGGTCCAGGCTTTCTCCTTCCAGCTCTCCATTGACAAGAGGCAGATCAATGTATTGGTCTCGATGCTGGGCCTTGTGGCTGCCCAGCATCGCTTCTCCACTTACTGCGCGTGCCACCAGTTCATTACGGTTCTCAAAAAGGCCTATTTTTGAGAACCGCCTGCTGGACAAGCTCAGGCCCCTGACCAACTACAAACTGCTCATCATGGACGAGATCGGCTATCTTGCTATGGACATCTAGGACGAGTCTTATCGGCGCAAAGAACGTAAAGAATTTATGCGTCAGAAACAGCAAATCATGAGCGCTCCATTCCAGCAGGGAAGCAACTGATTCTGTTCTCTCCTGCCGAAAAATGATGTCGTCCATTTGCATTTCCTTTTCTGCGCTCGACAGTCTTTGCTAGGCGCTCATGCCTTTGTTGCGCTGTGCGCGGACCTCAAGGGCATGCGCGCGCTCCTGCTCGGGCTTGACCAGCCAGGCCACCACAATATTGACCAGAGAGAGGAAGGCCGCGATGAAGAACAGCCAGTGGCTGCCCCAGTATTGCCAGACAAAGCCACCCGCCATGGCAGCAAGTATGGATACAATGTGATCCAGCGATACGCCTGTGGAGAGCGTTGCGGTCACTTCGCTCCCATCCAACGCAATGGAGCGCAGATAGATGGCGTTGACCATGCCGATCTGCATGCTCAAACGGTCCAATATGAACAGCGCGTAGACGAGCAGCACAGGCCACCCAGCGGTGGGCAGCGTTCCCGAGGTCAGCCCCATCACCACGACGCCGTAGAGCACATAGACGCTGATAAAGGTCAGCGCGTCGACGTACATCATCTTCTTGATGCCGAACTTGTCCATCCACTTGCCAAGCGCTGTCATAAAAAAGATGCAAATGAAGCTCGACACGATGGCGAGCATTGCAGTGACGTCTGCGCCCTTGCTGAGCAGGTCAACAATGACCCAGGTGCCGTATACAAACGCGATCTGCTTCTGTACGCCGCGCACAACGGTGAGCATGTAGTAATATTTGTACTCTTTGCGAAATACCAGCCGGAACTTCCGTTTCTGCACGGTCTGCGGCCCGTCGGTGCGCCGATTGAGCAGCGCTAGCGCCGCAAATGCCAGCGCAAAGCACACCGCCGCGATCAGAAACGTGGGCTTGATGGGTGTGGAGAATGAGAACCAACCCAGCCGGAATCCGAAAAACACCAGCAGCGCCGCAATGAAGCCTACCGCCTGCTTGACGGCGTTGTACTGCCCCATACGCTTGCCAATGCGGTCAGGCTCGGCAAGCGACATGCCGATGGAGTCCGACAGCGGCATGAACAGGTGGATGCCTGAGGAATAAAAGAAAAGGAAGACCAACATCACGCCGAACGCCGGCGTAAACAGACCCAGCACCGTGAGCCCCACGACGCCCAGCGCCTGCGCCACCATCGAAGCGCGAATGTCGCCCAGCGCGGACAGCGCCGCGATCGCCAGAGCGCACAGAAAGCCGGGCAGTTCGCGCGGGAATTCAATAAAGCCGCGTTGAACTGCATCCACCTGGTAAGCATCCTTAAAGTAGTTGGCCAATATGCTATCTGCAAATCCATTGCCCAGCGCCACCAGCGCAATGACTGCCATGTACAACAGCATGGCCGGCGTGAGATCCTTGAGCCACTTTTTCATGTATGTTTCCCCTTGTTTTATATTTTTTGTCCTCTGAATTTTAGAGCATATCGTGCTGTGAAAAAAGGAGACAGATACCCCCCAAATCCGTCTTCCTTTTCCTTACCTTTGGTTGAGAGCTGCCCACTCGGTGCGCACTTGGTCAATGAGAACGGCAGCGCCGGCAGCAACATAGCGCTCGCCCAGTTCCTTTGTGGCCTTGCGAGGGTCATCCTGCACGGAGAAGTCCGGGGCGGGGCGGCCGGCAAACGCACTGCCGTCGGCCATGCCGGTCTGCCACATGATGATGGGCTCGCCTTCGGGCGGCAGCTTGGAAAGATCTACACTGTCGGTCAGCGCCATCATGGAGGCGATCTCAGCGCAGTTGGCGTGGCCGGGATCCTCGCCTTCGTAGCCCAGCGACGCGACAGGGAATCCAACTACCACATGGGTATTCGTCTCGCCGTTAAACTCCGCAGCAATCCGCCGGGAGGTTTCAATCTGCCCATGCGCACCGTGCCCGTTGACAATGACCACCATTTTATACCCTTGCTTGACCAGCAGCCGCACGTATTCGCGCAGTACCAATGCAAAGATGTCCTCGCGGAAGTAATAGGACGGCACGGTATTGAGCGGAAAATCCATGCCCAGTATATACTGATCCGTGTCGGCAAAGCCCATATTGGCCAGATCCTGCGGCTGGCGCTCGCGCTCCGTGCCGATGTAGAGCGGGGGCAGAACTACGCCGCCCACTTCTCTGGCGCAGCGCTTGGCCGCTTCATAGGCGGCGAGCGGATCTGTGCCGAAGGGTGCTGCGGGGCCGTGCCACTCCAGCGGGCCAGCCGCAAGATAGGCGATGGAGCAACGCTCCCTTTCCGCGACGATTTGGTTGGGTCGCATCAATTCCAGTTGAATCTCACGCATGACGGTTTCCTCCTTGCATTCACTCGAGGTTTATCTATAGGATAACATGGTTTTAACCTGTGCGCAATCAGAAAAACTCGGGAGCGACGTTGAGGTTTTCCGCAAAATGACTTAAAATGTAACAAATATAAATAGACAAAGGATGGTAAAGACCTGTGTCACAGTATGTTTCCGTGATTCTCAATCAAGTGCTGCTGATGCTGATCCTCGTTGTGGCGGGCGTCATCGCATATAAGACGCATGTGGTGACAAAAGAGGGCAGCAAGCACCTGTCTGATCTGCTGGTGCTGGTGGTCAGCCCGGTGGTGATCTTCGTTTCTTACCAGAGGGATTTTGACGTAGAAATGCTCAAAGGGCTGGGGGAGGCCTTTGGACTTTCGCTGCTGGGTTTTGGCATCGCCATCCTCGTGGCCTATCTTTGCCTGCGAAAGAGCGGCAAATACGACGTGGTTATCGAACGCTTCTCGGTGATCTACTCAAACTGCGGCTTCATGGGCATCCCCCTGGTGGATGCGATGTTCGGCTCAGAGGGCGTTTTTTATCTGACGGCCGTCATTACGGCGTTTAACCTGCTGGTGTGGACGCACGGCGTGCTGTCCTTTACCGGCAGTTCGGGATTTACCCTCAAGGGCTTTTTCAAGGCGCTGTGTTCGCCTTCCATCATCGCTGTACTGGTAGGGTTGCTTTGCTTCCTGCTGCGCCTGCGCGTGCCGGGCGTGGCGTACAGCGCGCTGAACTATATTTCCGGCATGAATACGCCCCTGGCCATGATCGTGGCAGGGGCGACGGTGGCGCAGACCAATCTGCTCAAGGTGTTTGCAAAGCCGCGCATCTACTACGTCAGCCTGCTCAAGCTCATTGTGGTGCCGCTGTTGATTGTGTTGGCATTTTCACTGTTTCAACTGCCTGCCATCGTAACGTTGACCGTGGCGTTGGCCATGGCCGCTCCCGCGGGCGCGATGGGCACGATGTTTGCTATTCGCTATGATCGCAACGCCCCGTATGCCTCGGAGATCTTTGCGGCCACGACAATCCTCTCCGCTGCCACCCTGCCGCTGATCGTCTGGGTGGCCGGGCTGGTACTCTGATGAAAAAGTGAATTTTGTGTAAATAGACTCCATGTATTTCGCCCAAAACAAAGGGGACCTTTCCATTTGCGGGAAGATCCCCTTTTCAGTTTTTCGTCACATCGTCTCCAGCGCCTCGACGACCCAATTGATGCGTTCGGTGCCGATGTCGCCTGGCAGCGTGCAGTCCGCACCAATCATGTAGCCGGTGTCCGAATCAAAGGACGCGACCAGTTTGTGCACATAGGCCTGCACCTGCTGCTTGGTGCCGGTGTAGAGCACGCCACCCTTGCGGTTGTCGCAGCCGCCCAGCACGGTTTTGCCGCCGAAGAACGCGCGGCCGCGCACCAGGTCCATGTTTTCAATGAACACCGCCCAGTTGATGACCTTTGCCGGATAGTCCTGCCAGTTTTCCATTCGATTGGGGATTCCAGCCCAGCCGCAGCAGTGCAGAATGTTGTAGGGGCTGAATTTGTTGGCGTGCGAGAGCACGGATTTATCCGAGGGGGTGATGTAAATGCGATACATCTCACCCGACATGCGATCCTTTTCACCGCCCTGCACACAGTAGTACACGCCGTCGCAGCACGCTTCGGTCATCATCAGCTCGCACAGCGTGGAGTTGTCCTCGGCGATGACATCCAGCGCGTAGGACACGGCCTCGGGATTTTCCCGCAGATGCGCCATCACCAGCTCATCGCTGGTGCCGAAGCGGATGGAGGAAAACGGTGCGAATACATTGTAAAAAACCGGCAGATTATCATCCTTGAGCCCGTCGCGAATGGCCTTTACGCGGTCCACCTGCTCACGGATGAAGGGATGATCCTTCCCCAGGGGCTTGAGCTTGAGCCAGTCGGAAGCGACGCGAACCTGCTGAGCCAGCGGGTTTGGATAGTCAAAATAGCCGTCGCACATGATCTTGGCCATGTCCACATTGGCATGATTATAGTAGTCCAGGTGCGCCTGTACGCAAGCCTGCCCCAATTTTTTATCCTCCGGGAAATGAAACCAGAAGCCGACGGGCGGACGGTCGATGGACAGATGGTTCATACACGCAAGGACACGTTCACGCTTTTCCACAGTAGAACCCCCAATCAGTACTTTGTTATAAAAACTCTCTATGCAATGGTACCGCTTATAGTATAGTACAACTTAACCAAAAATTCAAACATAATTTTTGGGTGGAAATCATGAGGTTGATGCTTTATAATAAGCTCATGGAAATGCCGGACTACCGGCAACAAGCAAGCAAAACGCACGGAGGAAGCAATATGAAACACATTGCCCTGACCCCGCCCATGGGGTGGAACAGCTGGGACTGCTACGGCGCGGCCGTAACGGAGCAGGAGGTCAAGAAGAACGCCGATTACATGGCAAAGCATATGCTCTCCCATGGCTGGGAGTACGTGGTGGTGGATATCCTCTGGTTTGACCCGGACGCGCAGGATTCGCAGTACACCCCCTACGGCGATATCTGCCTGGACGAGTACGGCCGCTGCGTGCCTGCGGTCAACCGCTTTCCTTCCGCCGCGGGTGGCAAAGGCTTTGGCCCGCTGGCGCACTATGTGCATGCCCTGGGGCTCAAATTCGGCATTCACATCATGCGCGGCGTGCCGCGCAAGGCCGTCTATGCGCGCTGTCCGATCAAGGGCACGGATCTGACCTGCCGCGACATCGCCCACCGCAACGACAACTGCCCGTGGAATACCGACATGTACGGCGTGGATTGCATGCGCCAGGGCGCGCAGGAATACTATGATTCCATCTTCGAGCTCTACGCGCAGTGGGGCGTGGACTATGTGAAAGTGGACGATATCTCCTTCCCCTACCATGGCGGAGAGATTGAGCTGGTGCATAACGCCATCGAGCACTGCGGCCGTGACATCGTGCTTTCGCTCTCCTGCGGCCCCGCGCCGCGCGAGAAAGCGGAGCACCTGTGTCGCTTTGCCAACCTGTGGCGCACCACAGGCGATTTTTGGGACGACTGGAACGATCTGTATCACGCCTTTGAAATTTGCCACCAGTGGGAGGGCGTGGGCGGCCCGGGCCATTGGCCCGACGCCGACATGCTGCCCTTCGGCCACTTGGCGCTCAAGTCCACCGAGCGCGGCTGGGGCGACCGCTGGACGCACTTCACCCAGGAGGAGCAGATCGCTCTGATGACGCTGTGGTGCATGTTCCGCTCGCCGCTGATGGTGGGCGCAGAGCTCAACGACAACGATGAATTTACGCTGAATCTGCTCACCAACGACGAAGTGCTGGCGCTGCTGCGCGACAGCCGCAACGCTCGCCAGGTCTACCGTGAAGAGCGCTATAACTATGCGGGCGAGGTCATCATCTGGCAGGCGGAGGACGAAATGGGCAACACCTATTGCGCGGTGTTCAACTGCGGCCCCAAGCCGCGCGATCTGGCCGTGCAGCTGGAGAGCACGCTGGGCCTGCCCTGCGGCAGCTATGTCGTGCGCGATTTGTGGGCGCATGAGTGCATTCCAGCGACCGATCGCGCCATTGTACTGACCGTGCCCAGCCATGGAGCGCGTCTGGTCAGGATCACAAGACGGTAGTAAAGACAAAACGAGGGGGTAAGTCAATGCTTTATGAACTGAAAGACCTGCAGTCCCGCGCTGCCAACGGCGAAAACCAGCGCGGAGAAAAGGGGAGGGGCGGCATGGCGCGAGGAGGGCGCAAGGGCTGCCCGTCCATTTCGCCCGTCAAGGCGGGCAAGACCTACACGCTGCTGGACGCGGAGGGCAGCGGCATGGTGCGCCACATCTGGTTCACCTTCCCGCCGGACGACAAGCTGGCCATGCGCAACCTGATTCTGCGCATGTATTGGGACAACCAGGACACGCCCAGCGTCGAGGCGCCCATCGGCGATTTCTTCGGCTTGCCTCATGGCGTGAACCGCGACATGCAGTCGGAATACGTGCAGGTGGTGGAGGGTAAGGCTTACAACTGCTGGATCCCCATGCCTTTCCGCACCCACGCGCGCATCACCGTGGAAAACGACTCAGGAAAGGAGATCAACCACCTCTTCTACCAGATCGACTATACGCTGGGCGACGACATCCCACTCAACGCGGGCTATTTCCATGCGCAGTTCCGCCGCCAGAATCCCTGCCCCAAGTACAGCGACTACACCATCGCCGACATCCGCGGCAAGGGCGTGTACCTGGGCACCGTGCTGGGTGTGCGTTCGCTCTATACCAAGAGCTGGTGGGGCGAGGGCGAGATGAAGTTCTACCTCGACGGCGACAGCGACTATCCCACGATTTGCGGCACGGGCACCGAGGACTACATCGGCTTTGCCTGGGGCATGCTGGAAAAGTGTACTCCCCAGTCGGGTTGCCCTTATTGTGACGACAAAAAAGGCCTCTATTCCATCTACCGCTTCCACGGAAGAGACCCTGTCTACTTCCAGGATTCCCTGCGCTTGACCGTGCAGCAGATCGGCTGCGGCGCGCGCTCCGAGGTACTCCGCGACTTTGGCAAGGAAGCCGACGTGACCTCCGCCTGGGGCGCGAAGGAGGACGAGGACATCTGCTACTATGAGCGCAGTGACGACTACTGCTCCACTGCCTTCTGGTACCAGACGCTCCCCACCGCTCCCTTCCCGCCTTTTCCCGACCGCGAAGCGCGTTCCAGAGACATTTGATGACCGCAAAAAGAGGCTCTGAATGATTTCACGGCCTCTTTTTTGTATGTGGTTCCGTTTCCGGCAGAACGCGCTGTGAGAATGTCGGGAAAAACTGCACAGGCTGCGGTAAACTGAGCATCGGGAAAGGACGAAAGGGGGAGCGGAGATGGATCAGATCGACGCGCTGAACAAGGCGGTAGACTACATCGAGACGCATCTGGCGGACGATATCGATATGGCGCGTCCGGCACGCATCGCGGGGTGTGCGCCGGGCAGCTTTGCGCGGCTGTTCAGTCTGCTGGCGGGGCTGCCGCTGGGTGAATACATTCGCAGGCGGCGGCTGACGCGCGCGGGCTATGAGGTGCGCAGCGCCGATGCGCGCGTACTGGACATCGCGCTGCGTTGGGGCTACGACAGCGCGGACGCCTTCACGCGCGCCTTTGCGCGGCAGCACGGCGCAACGCCTACGCAGGTGCGAAGAGACGGTGCGCCGCTGCATCCCTTCCTGCCCCTGTCCTTTCACCTTACGGCAAAGGGAGCAAAAGATATGGTTTTTGCGGTGGAAAACAAGCCTGAAATGGCGCTGTGCGGCATGTGGACGGAGATGAGCTGCGCCCCGGAGGCGCGCTTTGCACGCGAACACGAGCTGTGGGCGGCGGAATGCGAGGACCTGCCCGGACGCGTGAGCGCCTGCGGCATCCCCGGCGTCTGGTTCGGCGTGTATCATAACGGACGCTATGCGGTGGCGCGAAACGCATGCGACGCAGCGCGGGATGACACCCAAATCGCGGTCATTCCAGCGGGCAAATACGCGGTTTTCACTTCGGAAAATGGCGGATTTGCGGGTGAGATCCTGCCCAAAATGCGCGAGGAAATCTTCCAAAAGGCGCTTGGCGATGCGGGTTATGCACCCGTTTCCGATTTGGAAATCGAGGTGTATCACCTGTTTTCGCGCGGAGAAAAGGAGAAGCGATACTACGAATATTGGGTGCCGGTGGCATTGAACGTAACCTCATCTTAACGAAAAATGGGGTTGACAGCGCGGAGGATGCGGGATTATAATGCAGTCAATCGAATAAGCCGTGTGTGAAATGCGACGAAAGAGAAGAAGCATGGCGCGAGAGCGCAGAGAGCCGGTGGCAGGTGTAAACCGGCGTTGAGCCCATGCGGAGATCACTCTTGAGCAGAACGCTGAAAGAAAGCCGAGTAAGCGGTTCCGGGACTGCCCCGTTACAGGCAGGAGGCTTGATGGAGCCTCGATGAGTGGATCGCTTCCGCAAGAGGTGATCAAATCCGGGTGGTATCGCGTGGCAGCTGTACATGGCGCCTCGTCCCAGAGAAGTGGGGACGAGGCGCTTTTGCGTCGCCATAAAGCATGGGCTTGAAGAAAATTTGATTTACAGGAGGTACTGGAAACATGACAGAGCAGCTTAAGGAGATTGCCATTCGCCTAAAGACGCTTCGGCAAATTATGGACGTGTCCGCCGAGGAGATGGCACAGGTCTGCGGCGTGACACCGAAGGAATACGACGCTTATGAGCGCGGTGACCGCGATTTTTCCTTTTCCTTCATCTACAACGCGGCCAATCGCCTGGGCGTGGACGTGGTGGACCTGATGAGCGGGGATTCCCCCAAGCTCTCCAACATGTGCGTGGTGCGCAAGGGTAAGGGCTTTAAGATCAACCGCCGCGCCGCCTACGATTATCAGCACATCGCCTACACCTTCCGCAACAAGAAGGTCGAGCCCTTTGTTGTAACCGTCGAACCCAAGCCCGAGGAAGAGGCGCCCGTGCTGCACGCGCACGAGGGCCAGGAGCTGAATTTCGTCATCGAGGGCAGCATGGAGTTCTACATGGGCTCCACCACCACGGTACTGAGCGCCGGAGACAGCGTCTACTTTAACTCCGGCGTGCCGCACGCCATGCGCGCCCTCAACGGCGAGCGCGTGCAGTTCCTCGCCGTAGTCATGGGCGAGGTCGCAAAGTAAGGACGCGCCCGCTGTTACAGCAGAAAGGAAAAAAATATGCCGCTTTATGAAAAATACGTCGGACGCAACCGCGACGACTTTGCAACGCTGGAGGACCTGCAGAAGAACTACAAGGTGACCGTCGGCGACGATTTTAACTATTCCTACGACGTCGTGGATGTCATCGCGCAGGAGACGCCCGACAAGCTGGCCATGCTGTGGGTCAGCAACGACGGGGAGGAGAAGCGCTTTACCTTTGACGATATGCGCCGCCTGTCCAACCAGGCCGCCAATTTCTTTAAAGCGCAGGGCATCCGCAAGGGCGACGCCGTGATGCTGGTGCTGCGCCGCAACTACCAGTTCTGGTACACGATGCTGGCGCTGCACCGCATCGGCGCTATCGCCGTCCCCGCAACCCACCTGCTCACCGCGAAGGACTACGTCTACCGCGCGGACGCCGCCACCATCAGGATGATGGTGATCACCGCCGACGGCGACGCCACCGACCACGTCAACGAAGCCATGCCCCAGTGTAAGACCGTTCAGGCCTACGCGGTGGATAAGCACAAGGACGCCGGCCCGAACTGGCTGGACTACGACGCGCTGGTAGAGCAGCAGAGCGACGAATTCCCCCGTCCCACCGGCGAGGATGCGACGCACGCCGCCGAGCCCATGCTGATGTTCTTCACCTCCGGCACCACAGGCTACCCCAAGATGGTGTGGCACGACCACACCTATCCGCTGGGACATATCCTGACCGGCTGTTTCTGGCACCGCGTGGTGGATGGCGGACTGCACTTTACGATCTCCGACACTGGCTGGGGAAAGGCGCTCTGGGGCAAGATCTACGGTCAATGGCTGGGCGGAAGCGCCGTGCTGACGTACGATTTTGACAAGTTCCACGCGCCCGATCTGCTCTCCAAGATGGAGAAATATGGCGTGACCACCTTCTGTGCGCCGCCGACCATGTACCGCTACTTCATCAAGGAAGATCTGACCAAGTACGATCTGCACAAGCTGACGCACTGTACCACCGCGGGCGAAGCGCTCAATCCCGAGGTGTACAACCAGTGGCTCAAGCAGACGGGATTGAAGATCTTCGAGGGGTTCGGTCAGACCGAAACCACGCTGTGCATACTCAACGCCTATCCCTGGATGCAGCCCCGCCTGGGCTCCATGGGCCTGCCCTCCCCGGGCTGGCGCATTGTAGTGGTGGATCCCGACGGCGAAGAGTGCCCTGCGGGCGTCACCGGCGAGATCTGTGTGCGCACCGACGGCGGCAAGCCCTTCGGCCTGTTCTCCGGCTACTACCGTGACGAGGAGCTGACCCGGAAAGCCTGGCACGACGATCTGTATCACACTGGAGACACCGCCTACAAGGACGAGCTGGGCTTCTTGTGGTACGTGGGCCGCGTGGACGACGTAATCAAGTCCTCTGGCTACCGCATCGGGCCGTTTGAGGTAGAGAGCGCGCTGATGGAGCACCCCTCTGTGCTGGAATGCGCCGTCACCGGCGTGCCAGACCCCGACCGCGGCTTCGTGGTCAAGGCCACCATCGTGCTGGCAAAGGGCTATACCGGCTCGCCGGAACTGACCAAGGAATTGCAGAACCACGTCAAGCACTCCACCGCGCCGTACAAGTACCCGCGCATCATCGAGTACGTGGAGGAACTGCCCAAGACCATCTCGGGCAAGATCCGCCGCGTGGAGATTCGCCAGAACGATCTGGCCAAGCACCAGGCCGACAGACCCAAGTAACCCACTGTTTTTTTAAACATTTTGAATGAAGGAGGATGTTCTGATGATTGCCAACAGTTTCGACGACAAGACCTGCGCCAAGCTCAACCCTGACCTGACCGCCAATGCCCCGAAGGTGGATGCGTGCATCATTACGTTCTCCAAGCGCATCGAGGAATACGTACTGGCGAACTACAGCTGTACGCGCATGGGCTGGAGCCGATGCGCCTGCGGAGACATGCCCATCTATCGCATCGATCACTGCGGCAGGCGCTATGCGTTCTTCCTCAGTTACGAAGGCGCGGCGATGTGCACCGCGATGGTGGAGGACACCCATGTGGTATTTTCTACGGACAAATACGTGCTCTTCGGCGGCGCGGGGTGCCTGAATAAGGAAATCGCGCGCGGCAAGGCGATGGTTCCCACAGCCGCCTACCGGGACGAGGGCACTTCCTACCACTACGCTCCCGCCTCGGACTACGTGGACATGCCAAACGCCCCCGTTGTGGCGGATTTCATGGAAGAAAACGGCATCCCTTATGTGCTGGGCAAGACTTGGACGACGGATGCGATTTTTCGTGAAACCGAGGGCAACATGGAACGGCGCAAGGCCGAGGGCTGCATCAGCGTGGAGATGGAGAGCGCGGGCGTGCAGGCGATGTGCAGTTTCCGCGGTCTGCAGCTGTATGCATTCTTTACCTCCGGCGACCTGCTGGATGCGCCCAAGTGGGACGCGCGCATGAAGGAGGGGCAGGTGGAGCATACCCAGCATGACCCGGGACACTTTGAAATCGCGTTGGCGCTGGCGGAATACGTGAGCACCCGCGCGTGAAGAAAAACGACCATGCGGCAGTTCGGCCGTATGGTCGTTTTTTGCCTCTTTATACGCGAAAAAATGTGTTGACATGAAAATAAAACAATGACATAATATAAATATAAGAATGGGACAAAATTGAATCGGCGCGATATACGGCTCAACGGACTGACGATAAGGAGGGGTCGAACGTGACGAAACCGCAATGGGGACGGAAAGAATGCGTGGGCGCTGCGCTGCTGGTTGTGATGTTGGTGGCGAACCTGGTGGTGCAACGGAACTGGGGATGGCAAGAGGGCGTGGCGATGGCGCTGGTGGTGGCTCAGTGCGCGGGCATTGCCACGGCTCTGGGGCTGATGGGCGTGGTGCGCCCACGCAGCGGCCCGCTGACCTACCTGCTGCCGGGGACGCTGGCCGTGCTGTACTTTGCGCTGGCGGCCGTGCAGACGGCGACCACGCCCAGAAGCGAGCTGTGGCAGACATATAGACCCACCGGCTTTGGCCTGCTGCTGATCGTGTCGACGCTGGGGCTGGGCGTCTGGAGCGCAGTGCAGCGCAGGCGCTGGGCGGAGTTTGACGCGCGGCAGGCAGCGGGGCTGTTTGGCGCGATGATGCTGGCCGGCCTGAGCTGGGTGATCAAGAGCAACATGGGAAGGGTGGCGCACGCGGGCAGCGAAAATGTGGCCTATGCGCTGCTGATGCGGGCGGATTTGTTGTATGCTGTGCTGCTGCTGCCGCTTCTGAGCAAGTCGGCGAGGGGCGGAAAGTTGTTGTTCACTCTGGGCGTCCTTCTCCTGGCGACAGGGTTATTGGGTGAAAATATACGCGCGCTTCGGTTCCTGCAGCTGCTGATGCCGGACAAGACGATTTATATCGCCTTCATCATCGGCGGACTGTGGTGCGCGCTGCCCGTGCCCCGAGGGGTTGACAAAGCGGAGCGCCGCGCATATAATAAAAGCGGTGAGGAACGAGCAGAGTAGCGCTGCAAGGTACGCCTAAGAGAGAGCGGGTCGTCGGCTGAAAGCCCGCTTGGCGGTACGGCGCGCGAAGTGCGCTCGGGAGCCATTTCGCTGAAGCGTCGCGCTGGTAGGCGGAACGTGAGTGCCGCGTTAAGGCAGAAAAGTCATCGGAGGGTGGAAATCGCTCTCCCGTGAAAAAAAGAGTGGAACCGCGCCGCAACAGCGCCTCTTTACGGATGAAGCATCGTAAAGGGGCGCTTGATTTTTGATCGCGGAGCGTGTGCGGATGGGAGGAAATATGGCCAGAGTTTCCTATTTTATGCGAAGGAGGATGGACATCGAAGCGGTGCTCAAGCGCGACCCCGCTGCGCGCAGCGCCTGGGAGGTGGTGCTGTGCTACCCCGGCTACAAGGCCGTGCGGCGGCACCGGATGGCGCATTGGCTGTGGACGCATAACGTAAAGCTATTGGCGCGCATGGTCAGCCAGCACACGGTGCGCAAAACGGGCATCGAGATTCATCCCGGTGCGGTCATCGGCGACGGGCTGTTCATCGACCACGGCAACGGCGTGGTCATTGGCGAGACGACGGTCATCGGCGACAACGTGACGCTCTACCAGGGCGTGACGCTGGGCGGCACGGGCAAGGACACCGGCAAGCGCCATCCGACCCTTGAGGACGACGTGGTCGTGGGCGCGGGTGCAAAGGTGCTGGGGCCCTTTACCGTGGGGCGCGGAAGCAAGGTGGGCGCGGGCGCCATCGTGCTCAAGGAGGTTCCGCCGGATTGCACGGTGGTGGGTAATCCCGGGCGCGTGGTACGCAAGGGCAACGTGCGATGTATCGGGCCGGATCTGGATCAAATCCACCTGCCCGACCCCGTCAAGGAGCGGTTGGAAGCGCTGCAGAAGCGCATCGATCAGTTGGAAATTTGCCTGGAACGCAAGGCGCGCGGCGAACTGTGCGAGACGTGCGGGCAGAACAATACACAGGATTGTCCCCGGAATGCCCGGGAGAAGGAGAAAACTTATGTGGATCTATAACACGCAGACGAGAAGGAAAGAAGAATTGGTACCCCTGCACGAGGGCAAGGTGGGCATCTACGCCTGCGGCCCGACGGTGTACAACTACATTCACATCGGCAACGCGCGCCCGCTCATCATGTTCGATGTGCTGCGCCGGTACCTGGAGTGGCGCGGCTACGACGTGACGTTCGTGCAGAACTTCACCGACATCGACGACAAGATGATCAACCGCGCGAACCAGGAGGGAACAACCGTAAAAGAGCTGGGCGAACGCTTCATCGCCGAGTATTTCAAGGATGAGGAGGCCTTGGGCGTGCGCGGGGACACCATTCACCCCAGAGCCACCGAGCACATCCCGGAGATCATCGCGCTGGTGCAGAAGCTGATGGACAACGGGTTGGCCTATCAGAGCGGCGACGGCGTGTATTTTGACACCGAAGCCTTCCCCGGCTACGGCAAGCTCTCCGGACAGAATCTGGAGGACCTGGAGGCGGGCGCGCGTATTCAGGTGGACGAGAATAAGAAGCACCCAATGGACTTCGCGCTGTGGAAGGCCAAGAAGCCCGGCGAGCCCTACTGGGAATCCCCCTTTGGCGAAGGCCGCCCCGGATGGCACATCGAGTGCTCGGCCATGAGCATGAAGTACCTGGGCGAGACCATCGACATTCACTGCGGCGGCCAGGATCTGGTGTTTCCGCACCATGAAAACGAGGTGGCGCAGTCCGAGGGCGCGACGGGCAAGCCCTTTGCCAAGTATTGGATGCACAACGGTTTTATCAACATCAACAACGAGAAGATGTCCAAGTCCGAGGGCAACTTCTTCACTGTGCGCGAGATCGGCGAGAAGTACGACCTGGAGGCCGTGCGCTACTTCATGCTGGGGGCGCACTATCGCAGCCCGCTCAACTTCTCGCAGGAATTGATCGAGCAGAGCAAGGCGGCGCTGGAGCGTCTGTATAACGCGCAAGCCAATTACGAGTTCCTGCTGGAAAAGGGCGGCACCGTCGAGCGCGAGCTGAACGACGCCGAGAGAAAGTTTGTGGACGGCATCCCGGCCATACGCGAGCGCTTTATTACCTGCATGGACGACGATATGAACACCGCCGGCGCGCTGGGCGCCGTATTTGACCTGGTCAAGGAGGGGAACATCATCGCGGTATCGGGTGCGGCGACCGCGGCGGTGAAAGCTGCGCTGGACAGTCTCAACGAACTGACGGGCGTGCTGGGGCTCCTTTATCACAAGAAGAACGAAGCGGCCGATGACGTTGAGAAGCTCGTGCAGCAGCGCCAGGAGGCCCGCAAGGCCAAAAACTGGAAGGAAGCCGACCGCATTCGCGACCTGATCGTTTCCATGGGCTACATCCTGGAGGACACCCCGCAGGGCGCAAAGGTGAGAAAGGCTTAAGGGGAATCTCAAAGGGGAGCTGATCTGCGGATCGGCTCTTTTTTTATTCCGTGCGGCAATTTATTAAATTAAACTTGACAGGAAACACGGGAAGAGTATAATATGGACGTACAGTAATGTTTAGTAAACTAATGAGGAGAAATCATGAAAAATAAAGTGACGGTACGTGACGTGGCAAGGGCGGCGGGGGTATCGCCTTCGGCGGTTACCATCGCGCTCAGCGGAAAGAGCGGCGTTGGTGCGCAGACCCGGGCGCGCATCTTGCAGGTTGCCCAGGAGTTGGGATACAGCCGCGAGAGCACCCACGCGCCAACAGGGCGCAGCGTTCACATTCATTACGTCATTCCGCGCTATCTTTTGGAGGTAGACCGTGCGGATGTGCCTATATATCATGAACTGCTCATGCAATCCATCGAAAGCTGCTGTCGGGAAAACGGGCACTTTATGGTTGTGCATTATTTGGGACAGGACCCGGACGAGGTGGAAGCGGTGATTCGCTCCATCAAGGACATTGAAGAGGATCCAATGGTCATCGTGCAGGCGGCGGATCTGCGGAACGACACGGTCATGCGGTGGGTCAGCGAGATTCGTCGGGTGGTATTCATCAACAAATACTTTATCAAACAACAAGTGGACTGCGTGGCGAGCGACGGCACGGGCATCGTCTATGCGGCGACCCAGTACCTGATTGAGCGCGGATATCAGAAAATTGGCTTTTTTGACGGCAGAACCTATTTCAAAAACCTGGCGGACCGCAAGGAAGGCTATCTGCGCTGCCTGGAAGACCACGGGATGCAGAGCGCCGGGATCTGGCAGGTGCACACCTCCTATGAGCAAGCCTACCAGGAGGTGCGGCAGTATCTCCGACAAGGTGTGGCATTTCCACGCGCCATTGTCTGCGTGGGAGACCGGCAGGCCATTGCCGCCATTCGCGCGCTGCGAGAGGTGGGCGTCCGCATACCGGAGGACATCGCGATCGTCGGCTTTGACGGGCTGCCCATGGCGGCTGAACAGAAGCCACCGCTGACGACCTGCTCCGTATCTTGGGAAGAGATGGCGCGTCTGGCGGTGGAGCGTGTGCTGGAAAAGACCGGACAGCCGGAAGAACGCAACCATAAGATACTGGTCGGCGCCACACTGCAACTGGGCGGTACGACATGACCGGAAAGAGATTTACTGTTATTGTACAGCGCTAAACAAAAAAATGATTAACATTTGATGATTGGGATCCTATTTTACATTGTAGTGTATAGTTGCAATGTAAAATAGGATTATTTTTTTGTTATATATATATTTTTCATGGAATCAATGATATGGAAATCAACAAATAAAAGGAGATATTCGCAATAATACGAATATGAAGCGCATCCATTATTTTTGCAAACGATATTTATTGTTAATAAAAAGTTAAATACAGTGCAATCGTGTTGACAAATCTTAATATATATTACATAATTACAATACAACAAACGAAGAAGAATTTAGTAAACAAAATGAGGCAACGAGATACATAAAAGGAGGCGTCGTCCATGGCGGTTGTTGCACGTGGGAGGCAAAAGAAGACACTGGGTTCTCGGCTCATGGAAATTCCACGCGAATTGTGGCGCAATGCAGGGCTGTACGTCATGTTTATCCCTGCGGTAAGATTGCCTATGTGCACTTCCGCAACGTGCGCGGAAAGCTACCCCGTTACTATGAGGAATTCATCGATACGGGCGATGTGGACATGATGCGCGCGCTGACCATTTACCGCGACAACGGCTTTGCGGGCATGATCATCCCCGACCATGTGCCCACCATGCCTGTGGCGCAGCCCTGGACCACGGGAGTGGCCTATACCATCGGCTACATGCGCGCACTGTGTCGCGCGCTGAACATTGATTTGGAGGATTGACCGAGAGCCAGAAAGGGCGTCCCTGTGAAAATGGGGCGCTCTTTTTGATTCGGGGGTTTTCATGCGGCGCGGGATTTGGTATAATGAGTATGGAGAAACAGAGAAATGACGGGGGAAGAACGATATGATTCGTACATTGGATGCGTCCATGCTGAACCTTCCGCATGGGATTGCGGAGCTGGCGCCGCTGTGCGCGCAGCACGGGATTCAGGCGCTGAGCGCTCCGCGCGCGCTGCTGGAGGACGAGCGAGCGGCGGCGGAAGCCGCGGCAATCTTGGCGGACAACGGCCTGGTCTGGGGCCTGATGCCCATGCCCGCGGATTTCTACCATTGGGATTTGGACGACGCGGCGTTTGACGAAGCGCTGCGCACGCTGGCCAGGCAGGCGAAGGCTGCGGAGAAGCTGGGCGTCACGCATGCCTACAACCACGTCTGGTCCACTGGACCGCGGGAGTTTGACGAAAACTTTGACTGGCACGTGCGCCGCGTGCGCGCGGTCAGCGGGATACTCTCCGACCACGGCGTGCGCTACGGGCTGGAGTTTTTGGGGCCACACGAACTGCGCACCTGGCAGCCGCATGAGTTTGTGCATTCGCTTGCGGGAGTAATCGCCATCGCGGATGCGGCGGGCGGGCAGGCGGGCGTGGCCTTTGACACCTTCCACTGGTACACGTCAAACGGTGGAAACCCGGACGATGTGCTCTATATGGCGCAGCACGCCGATCGCCTGGTGGCGCTGCACTTAAACGACGCCGTGGCGGGCGTGCCTGTGGCAGAGCAGCGCGACATGCAGCGCCGCCTGCCCATGGAGACGGGCGTCATCGACAGCCGCGCGATCCTTGGGAAGTTCCAGGGGCAGAGCTGCGACGCGCTGTACATGATCGAGCCCTTTGAGCCGGCGCGTACCCGCTTTGCCGCCATGACCGCGCAGCAGGCGGTGGAAACTGTGGCATCCGTGTTCGCGCGGTTGGAATGACGCAAACCCGGCGCAGGGGATTGAGCGAGATGGGAGCGTTCTGGATGGAACGGAACGCTCTCTTTCCTTTTCAGAGAACCGTTCCGGAAGAAGGAAATCGGATGCAGAGCATACGGATTTATGAAATGCCGGACTGCAAAATGGTTTCGTCGGGAGTGGGGATGTTTGGCGAGGGGAGATTTGTGCTGTTTGACAACTGGCTGACCCTGCAAGAGCGCAGCATGTTTCCCAAGGACTTTCTGTATGAAACGGAAGGGGGGGGCGTCTGGCTGCGCCTGTTTGAAAAGGGGATGCAGGTGCCGCCGGAGCTTGAGATAATGGATTTCCCGGGCGGGCTGTATGCGGTCGCGACGGACGGGGATCAAGGAACGGATCTGGCGGCCATGAATGCGCAGGTGGATGAGTTCCTGCGGCAAGCCGGCTTTGTACGCGATGGTTCGCGCGTGGAGTTGGGCAATGTCATCACGTCGCCGCGCGCTAAGGAGATTCTGGGATACGACCAGATGGATTATTATACCCCGATCAAGGCGACAGAGCGAGACTGACGAGATGCCATAGCGGGGAAGAATGCCGTAGAAATCAGTTTTTTGAGGAGAGATGCGATATGTTTCAGCTGAGAAATTACACGGCGCCGGATTTTGCGGCGCTGGGACTGGAGAACGCGCCCGACTGCGCGCTCGTGCCCGCGCCCCTGGACGCCGTTGCGCCCGAGAACTACCATGCGCTGAGCATTTTCCCGGAATACTTTAAGGTGGACGGCGTTTGGCACCTGGCGCAGGAGAGCCGCATGGACTGCGTGGCGGTCTGGGAGGATGGCCGTATACAGGTGCGTGAATTCCGCTTACTTAAAAAAGGCGACCTGATCGCAGTAGGACGCACGGAAGATGGCAGCGAGGGCATTTATGTGTATCCGGACGGCTTTCATGAGCGCAGCGCCAAGGGGGATTTGTTTGCCTTCCGCCAGGGGCGCTCGCGTGAGACGGCGTTTTCGCGCGATTACGATGAGCTGTATGAGCTGCTGCGCCACGAGCGCGAGCACGGCAAGGTTGTTTGGGTGCTGGGCCCCGCGTTTACATTTGACAGCGACGCGCGCAATGCGTTTGCGAGCCTGGTGCGGTGCGGCTATGTGCACGCCCTGCTGGCCGGCAACGCACTGGCCACACATGACCTGGAGGCAGCCTACCTGCGCACAGCGCTGGGCCAGGACATCTATACGCAGGAGAGCGCGCCATTGGGCCACTACAACCATCTGGACACCATCAACCGCGTCAAGTACCACGGCTCCATCGAGGCGTTCCTGCGCAACGAGCACATTGACAACGGCATCATCCATGCCTGCTATGAAAAGCACGTGCCGGTGGTGCTGGCCGGGTCCATCCGTGACGACGGACCGCTGCCCATCGTCATCGGCAATGTATATGACGCGCAGGATGCGATGCGCGCGCAGGTGCGCGATGCCACCACCGTCATCTGTATGGCGACCACGCTGCACACCATCGCCACTGGAAACATGACGCCGTCCTTCCGCGTGCTGCCCGACGGCACCGTGCGGCAGGTCTACTTCTACTGCGTAGACATTGCAGAATTCACCGTCAACAAGCTCTCTGACCGCGGCAGCCTCTCCGCCCGCGGCATCGTGACCAACGTACAGGATTTTATTGTCAACCTGGAAAAGGCGCTGCGCGATTGATTCGCTGCAAGCAGCGAAGAAAAAAGGCCATCTGCCGCTGGATATGCGGCGGATGGCCTTTTGACGAGGGCGGCGGGAGCTCAACCCTTGATGCCCGCGGAGGCGATGCCCTGAATGATGTACTTCTGAAAGAAGAGAAAGATCAGAAAGGGAGGGATGACCGCCATGGTCGCCATGGCAAAAACCTTGGGATAGTCCTTGTCGCCGAACTGCTGCAGGTTGCTGGTCAGCGTCGCGAGCCAGGCGGTGAGCGTGGAATCGGCTACATTATTGATGTACAAGAAGGGCGTCAGCCAGTCGTTCCAGTTGCCCAGCGCAGTGTTGATGGCGATGACCGCCACGATGGGTCCCTGCAGCGGCAGCAGGATGCGGAACATCATGCGCCAGAAGCCGCAGCCGTCAATTTCGGCCGCTTCTTCAATTGCGCGGGGAAAGGATTTCATCGACTGCGTGAACAGAAACACCCACAGCAGGCTGCCCCAGCCCAGCGGCAGGTAGAGCATCAGCTTATTGTTGATGAGGCCGTGACCGCCCTGCCCCATCCAGTTGTTGCCGCCCATGAAGGGGATGCGGGAGACCAGTATGTAGGAGGGGATGAGGGTGAGCACGCTGGGTACCACCTGCGCGGCGATGATGGAGATAATGAAGAACTTCTTTCCCCGGAACTCATAGCGCGCCAGCACATAACCGCATAGCACGGACATGGTCACGGTGATGAAGGTGTACCACGCGGCGCGCTGCAGCGAGTTGAGCAGTGGCGCGATACCACCGTCCACGGAGAACACATAGGCGTAGTTCTTCAGCGTCACGACCTCGGGCATGGGCAGCAGCGTGCCCATGTTGCCAAAATCCTCCTTGAGCATCAGAGAGCCGAGTATGCTGTACAGAAAAGGGTAGGCGAACAGGAGCGATACGATGCTCATAATCGCGATCCATATCGCTTTGCTCAGTATTTTGGCCGGTTTTCTCATTCGTCGTCACTCCTTTTCTGCAGCCAGAGGTAGCCCAGTGCAAAGATCACCGTCACGATGCCCAGCATCAGCGACTCTGCGCCCGCCATGCCCAGGTTGAAGTTGATGAAGCCGTCGCGATAGATGCGGTACATCAGCACATCGGTCTGGCCAAAGGGATTGCCCTTGGAGATGAACATCACTACGTCAAACATCTGCATGGCGCCGATGATGCCGGTGAGCAGAATGTACATGGCGATGAACTTCAGGCCGGGGATGGTGATGAAGCGTACCTGCTGCCAGAAGTTGGCGCCGTCGACCTTGGCCGCCTCGTACAGGCTGGGATCTATGCCCTGCAGTCCGCCCAGCCAGATGATGGCCGCAGGACCCACCCGCTGCCAGACGAAGTAGAGCACGATCCAGAACACCATCCAGAATTGCGAATAACTCCAGGTGATCGCCGTGCCGCCCAGCGCGGTGATGATCTTATTCAGCCCCTGATTGGCCAGCGGGTTGAGCAGCGCGACGAATACCGCCGTCGTCGCGGAAACCGCCGATACATTGGGCACATAGATGGCTGTGCGGAACAGACCCTTGATGCGGGAGTTGACGTTGAGCGCGAGCGCCAGTATAAACGAAATGACGGTGTTGCACAGCAGGGCGAGCATACCCATCCAGATCTGTCGCCACAGTAATGTGCCATACTCCGGCACGGAGAAAAAGGTCTTGAAATTCGAAAGCCCGATCCATCTGGGCGAGGAGCCTAGAGCGTTATACTCGGTGAAGCCGAGATAAAGTCCATAAAGAAGCGGAACCAGATTCCATAGAGCAATATAAAGGAAAAACGGCAGCAAGATGAGATATGCCCGACGCATTTCCCGGCGCGTGCGCAGGGAGTGGCGGCGCTTTTTGCGCTGCATGGTGTCGATGGTCGCGGTCATGTGTAACTCCGCCCCCTTTACTTGTGTTTGCATGGTAAATGCAGGAAAAGGCAAGGCGGAGGACGCCCTGCCTTTTCCGTTCGGTCATTACTTGAGAAGCGCTTCGATTTGCGTTTGCGCCTGCGCGCAGATCTGATCGATGGGATCCTGCGTCATGGTTACGCGCGCCAGAACCTGTTGGTTGATGATCTCCCAGATCTGAGAGTCGTTCTTGACAAAGGCCGCCTGGCCGGAATAGGTGCCGCTGCGCAGCGCGTCCACTGCCACGCGCAGACCAGCCTTGCCCTCGCCCTCGTACAATGCGTCGTTCTCGATCATGCTGCGCAGCGGAACCACGCAGCTTTCATTGATCCAGTACTGCAGCTGCTCTTCGCTCAAGCAAATATTTTTGTAGAAATCCCAGAAGGCACGGGTTTCCTCTTCATTCACGCCTACCGGAACGCCGATGTATACCGTGCCGACCAGGCAGTTGCCGATCTGGCCACCCTCATCGGGCAGTGGCAGGGCGCTACGCCCAGGTTGACACCATTGCGCAGAGCGCTGGCTTCCTGCCAGGTGCCGTTGACGGCAAAGGCAAGATTTTGTTCGCCCTTCTTTTCAAACGCATTCCACATTGGACCTTCGTCGCTGTTGTTGCCCAGGCCAGCCGGGAAGTTGGCGTCCATTGTACGGATGAAGGCTAGCACCTGCTGAACCTTGGGATCGCTAAGGTTGATGACATCGTTGCCGCCAAAATCGGTGCCCAACTGGCGGAAAAACGGAGTTGCGCGCAGCGCGCCGCCGTTGTGGGGGAAGGAGGGAACGCCGCCTCCCCAGTACTCGCCTGCGCCCGCTGCGGTGATCTGCTCGGACATTTGCTGCCACTCTGACCAGGTTTGGGGAGCAATCTCCGGGTCAAGACCAGCTTTTTGCATCAGATCTTTGTTATAAAAAAGCATGAAAATGGAGGTTTTGTAGGCCAGCGCGTAGGGCTTGCCGTCAGCGCCGTAGGCGATGAAGGAGGGATCCACCCCTTCGAGCACATCGGTGGGGATCTCCTGGAGAATGCCGGAGTTGGCATAGGTGGGGATGAAGCTCTCGCCAGCGATGCACGAGGGCGGATTGCCGGCTGCGATCGCTGCGCGCTGCTTTTGGTCGAGTGTTTCCGCCCAACCCCAGTCGTTCCATTCAAAGTCGATGTTGGGGTAGGTTGCCTCCGCTTTTTCGCGGTTGGTCATGTAGTAAAGGTCGGAGTTAACCGGGCCGCCATCCTTGGACTGTGCAGCCTCAATCTGGGTGTCATTGTAGCCCAGCATGACTACGGAGAGCTTGACTTTGTCCGAGGATTCATCCGCGGACGGGTTCTGGGCCGGAGCGGACTGCGTCGGATTGGATTCCGCCGGCGCTGGAGCGGGAGCCGCGGCACAGGCAACCAACGACAGGCAGCACAGCAGCGCGAGTATTAGGGCTACGAGCTTTTTCGAGGGTTTCATTTGGAGTCCTCCTTTGTAGCTTTCTTGCGGGCGGTCCGAATTGGTACCCGGCTTGCTTGTGATTGAGTATATAAGTTCATTTACAAATTTGCAAGGAAAAATTAACATTTAAACTTGTCTATAAAACAGACAGATAGACAGGATACACTCTGGAAATATATCTGAATAATGGAATTCCTACGCAAATAATCATTTAGATGTATACTTATAATACATGTATTTTCACTTAAAATAACTTTCGCAATGTTAAAGAGTTTTGTACAATTAGATCCAGCGGACGGAGGTAAACATGGCTAAGATCAAAAGAGTGTTTGAACAGATTGCGGAGAGGATCGAGCGTGACGCGTTACAGCTGGCGCCCGGAGAGTATTTGCCGTCAGAAATGCAGTATTCGCGTATGCTGGATGTCAGCCGGCTGACCGTGCGCAAGGCGGTGGACCGGCTGGTTCGCATCGGTCTGGTGCAGCGGAAGCCGGGCAAGGGGCTGGTGGTGGTGGAACACCGCGATGTGCATGAGAATGAGCGGCTGCTGCTGTCCATGCCTTACGTGACCTGCGATGCGGAGTTCTTCCAGACCATGATGGGTTGCATCGAAATGGCCAATGAGCTGCGCTGCGGCTACAAGATACTCGCCTTTACCGATGTGCGTGAACGCTTGGAGAAGGTTAAGCAGGAGGATCTGAGCACATACCGCGGCGCGGTGGTATCCTGCTACGAGTCGCCCGAGGATCACGAGATGCTGAAACTTTTTGAGACGGAAAACCTCCCCTACATCACCGTTGGAGATAACGACGATGTGCCCAGCGTCAGCAGCGATGATTATAACGGCGGGTATGTGATGGGGGATTACCTGGTTCAGCATGGCCACCGCGAAATCCTGTTCCTCACCAGCGATCGTCCGGTACCCAGCGTTCGGCGCCGTACCGAGGGCTTTCGGCAGGCATTGCTCGACCACCAGGTGCCAGTGCGGGAGGAATACTTTCTCTCCGTGAAAGACCCAGGGAACCCGTTGCTTCCGCAGCACGCCGAACAGCGCAGGCTCCCGCCCGAGGCCGAGCGCTTCCTCAGCGGAGAGCTGCCATTCACCGCTCTGTGCGGGTATTCTACGCTGCCCATCCTGTCGATGCTGACGCAGATGCACCGGCGAGGTTTGCGCGTGCCGGAGGATGTATCGGTCGTTGCTTACGGTGGTATGCCTTATTTTGCAGCGCAGGATGTGCCGCTGACGGCTGTGACCACGCCCAACCACGAGCTTGGGGCCCGTGCAGTGGAATTGATGTACAACTATTTGACCGGAGTGATCCCGAAGCTGGAGAGCGATATGCTGCCCATTTTGTTTAATCGAAATAACTCAGTAAAAACTCTGCGCAACGCCTGAGTGCGATTGCGCAAGGAAAGGAGGGCGTTTCCATGTGCCAGACTGGTATCCTGTTCGATATCCAGCGCTTTGCGGTGCATGACGGCCCGGGCATCCGAACCACAGTGTTCTTTAAGGGCTGCAACAACCGCTGCGCCTGGTGTCACAACCCCGAATCCCTCATCGTACGGCCGCAGATTGAGTTTTACCCCGCACGGTGCATCGGCTGCGGGAAGTGCTTTTCCGCGTGCCCCAACGGCGCGCATCAGCTGCGAAACGGCGTGCACGTCATCGACCGCGAGGCTTGCAATGGCTGCGGAGCGTGCGCACAAACCTGCTATGCCACCGCGTTGATGAAAAAGGGATATGACGCAACGGTGGATGAGGTGATGGCGCAGATATTGGCCGACAAGCCCTACTATGAACAGTCGGGCGGCGGCGTGACGCTATCGGGCGGGGAGCCTATGCTGCAGCCCGAGTTTGCCAAAGAAATCTTGCGCCGATGCAAGAAAGAAGGACTGCACACCGCGGTGCAGACGGCGGGCAACGTGCCGTTTTCGCATCTGAGCGCGCTGGCGCCGTACCTGGATATGATTATGTACGATATTAAGGGCTTCGCTCCGTCCATTTATCAATGGCATATCCATGGCGACCGGGAGCGGATCTTTGAGAACCTGCGCAAGCTGGATGAAACCTTTGACGGCACGCTGGCGGTGCGCACACCCGTGGTGGGCTCGGTCAACGATACGGAGGAGGAAATCGAAAACATCGCACGCATGCTGGGAGAGATGAAGAATATTCGCTATTATCAGCTTATGCCGTACCATGCGCTGGGAAAGGCCAAGTATGACGCACTGGACGAGACGTTCGAGGAGAGCTATTATACGCCTGCGCCGGAGCGCATGACGCATCTGGAGAACCTGGCTGCACAATATGTGACGGTATTCAACTACACGCGTGGATATTTCCGCGCAGAAAAAGACGCCGGAAGCAAACGGCAATAAGCAGGGGAGGATTTGTATGGCACAAAAGTACTTGGACAGGATTCAGGGACTGCACCGACTCAAGATCGAGCACAATGAAGAGAAACTGCGGCGCATGGGCGGTTCCTATGATCTGGACGACCATGGATGGATTCCGCTGGATCTGGAACATGAAGTGGAAGCGGTGCGCGACAAAGAGAGCGGGCTGGTCACCGGAATGGAGGCCGTAACCGGGACGTTTGCCAACTACCTGGACGCGCACCCTATATTCATGCACCCGGACTCTGCGTTTGCCGGCTGCTGGATTGGGAACGTATCCCATATGAACGATCCATGGCGTGACAGCGAGCGCTTTTGGGAGAACGAGGCGATGCTGCCCGTCTATAATATCACCACACGCGGGCTGTACGCTATGAACCACTGTGCGCCGGATTTGCGCATCGGTTTGGAATTGGGCTGGGGCGGCTTGCTGCGCAAAATCGAGCGCTACGAAAGCTTGCACGGCGAGGACTATCGTGAGTTCTACGAGGGCGAAAAACGGCTGGTTCAGGCGATTCAGCGCTTTGTGCAGCGTCACGCCGACGCAGCGCGGGCACGGGCGGAGCAAGCCGAAACCGAGGAACTGCGCCTGCACTATGGCAAGATCGCCGAGATTTGTGCTTATCTGGTGGACGGCGCGCCCAGAACGCTGCGTGAAGCGCTGCAATGGATCGTATTCTGGCAGGATGTCGATCGCATGTACTATAACGGAGGGGCGGGCCAGGAGTTGGATACCCTGCTGCAGCCATACTATGAAAACGATGTCCGTAGCGGACTCATCACGGATGATGACGAAGTGACATGGTATTTCGCCTCGCTATTCTTTAACGACCCCCATTATTCCATGATCGGCGGACAGGATCCGTTGACCGGCAAGGATGTCACCAGTCGCCTTTCCTTCCTGATTCTGGAGGGACAGCATCTGCTCAACATACCCAACAATCTGGCGTTGCGCGTGCATGAGAACGTCAACGAGGAGCTGCTGTCCCGTGCGGTGAAGTACCTGTTCGAGGATGGCACCGGCGTGTGCTATTCCTGCGGCACGGGTCTGGACAGAGGCTATATGCGCAACGGGCGTCCGGCGGCCATTGCCCGAATGCGCTCCAAAGTGGGCTGCAACTGGACCGCACTGCCCGGCATCGAATACTGTCTGCAGGACGTCACGCGCATTTGCCTTGCGCAGCCGCTGCTGCTGGCGCTGGACGACATGGTCGCTGCCGATGAGGAGAACAGCATGGAAAACCTGCTGCGCCGCTATGAGAGGCATCTGGCCAAAGCGGTGCAGCTGATTAAGGACGGCGTGGACTGGCATGTGAAGTACAAGTGGCGCAACAAGCCGGAGGTGGTGCTGAATCTGGTTTGCCACGGCCCCATCGAGCGCGGGATCGATATGTCCAGAGGCGGCGTGGACATCGTGAACTTCGCCTGTGACGCCACGGCGCTCGCCACTACGGCCAATTCGCTTGCGGCCATCGAACAGCGCGTGGTGGAGGAAAAGAAACTGACCTGGGAGCAGCTGATCACGGTGCTCAAGAACGATTTTGAAGGCGCGGAGGATATTCGGTTGATGCTCAAATCGGTGCCGCAGTATGGAGCGGGTGACACGAGGGCTGACCATTATGCCAAGTATCTGGCCGAGCTCTACACGCATATGATGCGTGACACGCCGACCAAGGAAGGCTTTATCGTGCTGCCGGGGATTTTCTCTCACGGAGACGTCTATATCCACGGTAAGCATCTGGGCGCTACACCCAATGGGCGCCATGCAGGAGACGCCATCTCTCATAGCGCCGATCCCGATCCCGGGTTTCTGCCTGGCGGCGGCACAGCGCCGACGGCGAAGGCCAACGCAGTGGCATCCGTGCAGAGTGGCTGGGGCAATTCGACGCCGCTGCAGATCGACATTGACGCGCATCTGGCCCGGGAGATGGGCGGCATTGAGAACATCAAGGCTTATATCAAAACACACGATAAGATGGGTGGAACGCTGATCAACATCAACGTCGTCTCCAAGGAAAAGATACTGCAGGCGCATAAAAATCCCGATCTTTATCCCGATTTGGTCGTGCGCGTGACGGGGTACAGCGCCTTTTTTAAGTCACTTTCGCCTGAATACCGCCAACAGGTGGTTGATCGCTGGCTGGCCAATGGCTAAGTGACGTTCGCTGCCGGGAGGGTTGGCCAAGTCAATTTATCGATTGACAGGGGAGCGAAAAGTGCCTATAATATGAAATGCGTGGATTTGTGTTCGCGTGCCTTTGAAGAGGGTTGATCGGATAGAGCATATCCTTGGACAAGGCGGAATTTCATATGTAAGCGCCCGTAGCTCAGCAGGATAGAGCGTTCGCCTCCTAAGCGAAAGGCCGCGCGTTCGAATCGCGCCGGGCGCGCCATAAAAAAACACCATTGAAATCCGAACCCTTGCGGGGCGGACGGCAATGGTGTTTTTTTGTTATGCTTCGGTGATGGGTGTCTCAAAGCTGCCCGATCATCGGAAAAGCTCCGGTTGACAGTCCAGCAGATAGCGCGCGGCGCCGATGAGGCCGGCGTCATTGCCCAGCAGAGCGCGCTCGATGCGCAAACCTTCGGCGAAGCGGGGCATCACCTGGGACAGGACTTTGCGGCGCAAGGGCGCGATGAGCAGCTGTTCCTGCGCGCTTACGCCGCCCCCGATGAGCACTATTTCCGGATTAAAGATGTGGGTCAAGCCGGACAGACCTGCCGCGATGTCGTCGATCCAGCGGTCGAGTAGCGATTGCATGGCGGCGTCGCCCGCAGCGACGCGCGAGAACACGGCGCGTCCATCCAGGGAGGGGTCGGCAAAGCGGGTCCGCGCGGCGCGCACCAAGGCGGTGGTGGAGGCGTAGGTTTCGAAGCAGCCGCGCTTGCCGCAGGCGCAGAGTTCGCCGTCCTGGTAGAGCGTAAAGTGGCCCAGCTCGCCCGCGATGCCGCGCGCACCGCTCAGCACGCGGCCGCATTCGACGATGCCGCCGCCTACGCCCGTGCCCAGCGTGATCATCAGCAGATGATCGCAGCCGCGCCCTCGGCCGGCCGCCCATTCGCCCAGCGCGGCGGCGTTGGCGTCGTTGAGCGCGGCTGCGGGCACACCAAAGGTCTGCTGTGCCGCAGCGCACAGGGAAGCGCCCTCGTAGTTCGGGATCTTGCCGTTGGTGCCGATGACGGTGCCCTGGCGCACGTCGATTTGGCCGGTTGCGCAGATGCCTACGCCGCACAGCGCGGCGCCTTCGCGCGATACGAAGGACTGGGCTTCGCGCATTGCGGTGTCGAGTAGCGGCGTCTGGTAGCCGTCGAAGTCCGCACGGGCCTCGTGGCGCGCGACGATGCGGCCCTCGCGCGTGACCAGACCGAGTTTTACGGCGGTGCCGCCGATGTCGATGGAGAGAATCATGGGGAAATTCCTCACTGGATGCCGTCGAAGAAGCGCTGTGCGATCTCCAACGGGCGGGTGATTGCGCCGCCGACCACGACCGCCCAGGCGCCCAGTGCCAGCATGCGCTTTGCCTGCTCGGGCGTGTGCACGCGGCCCTCAGCGATGACGGGGCAGGGGAGGGTGCGCGCCATCTGCTCCACGAGCGCGAAGTTGGGGCCGTCGACCTTGCAGGCGGCGGTTTCGGCGGTGTAGCCGTTGAGTGTGCTGCCCACCAGATCCGCGCCCGCTTCATAAGCGGCAGCCGCCTCGGGGAGTGTGGCACAGTCCGCCATGAGGATGCTGTTGGGGTATTTTTCCTTGACCTGGCGGAGGAACTGCGGGGCGGTCAGGCCGTCGCCGCGGGGCGTATCCGTGCAGTCGATGGAGATGATGTCTGCGCGCGCCGCCATGCACTCGTCCACCTCGCGCATGGTCATGGTGATGCGGCCGGAATAGCCGGGGTATTCCCGCTTGATAAGGCCGATGACGGGCAGGCCCGTCTCCTCTTTGATGGCCACGATGTCGCGCACCGAGCTGGTGCGGATCATCTTTGCGCCCGCCTGCTTGGCCGCGCGCGCCATCAGATACATGATGGAGTCATCCTTCAGATAGAGTGGTTCGCCCGGCGTCGCCTGGCAGGACACGATGAGCGTACCCTTCATCAGCGAAAAGAGCTCCTGCTTGGTCATGGCATCCACCTCCTTGTTTTTTTCGGAATCCAGTATAGAAGAGATGGCGGGGAAAGTCAATCGGAACCGGGTGAGACGGGAAAATACAGAGTAAAAATGTGTTGCCATTTTTACAATTCTGTGCCATAATTTGGGTAGACCGGCGGGTGAAGAGCCCGTACAACAGAACAGAAAAAGGAGAGAGCAGTTATGGCGATCCCGATGAAAACCATCCCCGGCTATTTCAACAGCAAACCGGGCATTCAGGTGGGTACCAAGATGGAAGGCCCCATCTACAAGGACGAGCGAGGCAGGATCCACGTGGACATGCAGGGCGTGCGCTTCCTGCAGCAGATGGGCGTGGAATGGGTGATGATTGGCGCGCACCAGGTGCCCGAGCACTCCGCTGCTTGCTATAAGGCCATCCGTGACGCGCTGGGCGAGCACGGACTGAAGATATATCGCCTGGCCAGCGACGAGCTGCACAACATGCCCGACATCACGCTGGGCCTGGAAAACCGCGACCGCATGATCGACAAATACCTCAAGTACATTTCCGATCTGGGCGAGGCGGGCATTCATTATTCCACCTACGCGCACATGGGCAACGGCATTTGGCGCAGCGACATGCGCAGACCCGTGCGCGGCGGCGCGACGGCGGGCGGCCTGGATCTGGGCGCGCCTCATCAGGGCCACTGGATGGGCGATACCTTCGAAGGGCCGCTGAGCCATGGTCGCGCGTTCTCGGAAGAGGAGATCTGGGAGAATTATGAGTACTTCATTAAAAAAGTGGTGCCCGTTGCCCAGAGTGCGGATGTCTACATTGGCATTCACCCCGACGATCCGCCTGTCTACACGCTGGGCGGCGTGCCGCGCTGCGTATTCGGCACCTTCGAGGGTTACAAGAAGGCGCTCAAGATCGCGGACTCCGACCACATCGGCGTCTGCCTGTGCGTGGGCTGCTGGCTGGAGGGCGGCGACGCGGTGGGCTGCACGCCGGTGGAGTTCATCCGCTACCTACTCGCTGAGAAGAAGCTATTCAAGCTCCACGTGCGCAACGTCACCGCGCCGCTGGACCAGGAGGGCGGCTTCAACGAGACCTTCCCGGATGCGGGCTACGCCAATCTGATCGACGTCATCCAGGCGCTGCACGACGGCGGCTTCGACGGAGCCATCATGAACGACCACCTGATTGATATGGTGGGCGGGCACTATACCTGCGAGGCCTACTTCACCTCTTATCTCAAGGGCGTTGTGGATGCGGTGCAGAATCACAAGCTGTAAATCGCTGAACGATTGTAAAAAGGCCATTCGCTGCATTTTTCGCAGCGAATGGCCTTTTTACAATCCAAGTTTTATCGGTTCAGCTGATCGTTGAGCAGGTTGATGTTGCCGCAGCCCAGGGTGATGACGACATCGCCGGGACGCCAATGCGCGCGCAGGTAGGCTTCACAGGCGTCGAAGTCGGGAGTGTAGACGGCGGGGACGCTGTGGGATTGGAGGGCGTTTACCAGCATGGTGGCATGGATATCACCGGGATCCTTCTCGCGGGCGGCGAAGATGTCGGTGATGAGCACGGTGTCCGCGCCGGTAAAGCAGGTCAGGTAGTCGTTGAACAGCAGCTTGGTGCGGGAATAGGTGTGGGGCTGGCAGACTACGAAGAGATGATGGTCGCCCGCCACGGCGTCCGCCAGTGGGATGACGGAGCGGAATTCAGCGGGATTATGACCGTAGTCATGGTAGAGCCTGACGCCCTCGGCCACCGCCGTTAACTCAAAGCGGCGGTGTGCGCCGGCAAAGGCGGCCAGGCCGCGGGCAATATCCGCGCCGTCCAAGCCCAGGCGGCGGCAAAGCGCCAGCACACCCAGCGCATTGAGCGCGTTATGATGTCCGGGCACGTGCAGTGTCACGCGGGGCAAGGCTACTCCGCGCTCCATCGGCGTAAAGGAGAAGCACATCGCGTCGTCGTGCGAAATGTCTGTAGCGGTGTAATCGCAGGCCGGATTGTCCAGGCCGTAGGTCACGCTTGGCGCGGCGATGCGCTGCGCCATGGAGAGAGCGCGCGCATTGTCTCCGCACAGAATCGCAGCGCCGCCCGGGACGATCTGATTCAAAAATACCGCAAACGTATCTTCAATATGCTGAATGTCGCGATAGAAATCCAGATGGTCCGCGTCGATGTTGAGCACCAGCGCCAGCGTCGGGTGCAGCGTCAGAAAGCTGGCCTTGAACTCACAGGCCTCGGTCAGAAAGGTGTCGCCCCTACCCGAATGAACGCTGCCGCCTATGCGGTCCATTTCTCCGCCGATGTGAATGGTGGGATCCAGGCCCGCGTCCAGGAGCACTGTGGCCAGCATCGAAGTCGAGGTGGTCTTGCCGTGCGTACCGCACACCGCGATGGAACGTGCAAATTCCGCGGCCAGCTGCCCCAGCAGCTCTGCGCGCTCCATTTGCGGGATGGACAGGCGCACACACTCCTGCCGCTCCACATTGTCCTCGGCAATCGCGGCTGTGTACACCACAAGGTCTGCGCCGTGCACGTTTTCCGCCGCGTGGCCGATGATAATCTGCACGCCTTCGCGCCGCAGCTTTTCGGTGGAATGGCTCTCCACGCGGTCGTCACCGCGCACGCGATAGCCCTGGCCGATCAGCAGTTCCGCCAAACCCGACATGGAGCTGCCCCCGATGCCGATGAAGTGGATCTGTTTATCCTGAAAGTCACACAGACGAATGTTTTCCATAATCGCATCCTCCGTTCCGGGCAAAACCCCTTCTGGATATTTATTATACGATATTGCGCGTAAAAATACAAATGCGCAAAAGTTAACGAAAAACTGAATGAAAATTACGTTAAGAACTTGAATTTACGGAAATATACGCATATAATAGAACTTAATATTCCGAACATTCGGATTGGCGGAGGAAGTCATGGACAAAATCAAGAGAAACGAACGCATCGGCGCGATGTCGCGGATATTGACCGCTGCGCCCAACCATATTTTCACGCTCAGCCATTTCTGCGGCATGTTTGACGCGGCCAAGTCCACCATTTCCGAGGACATCGAGCTGCTGCGCCAGGTCTATCGTCAGTTTGGCCTGGGCGAGATCGAAACCGTGACGGGCGCTGCGGGCGGCGTGCGCTTTCTGCCCAAGATGACGCAGCAGGGTGCGCTGGATTATGTATATGCGCTGTGCCGTCAGCTCGGCGATCCCGGCCGCATCCTGCCCGGTAACTTCCTCTACATTCAGGATATACTCTCTCAACCCGATGCGTTGGAGGTGTTGGGCGCGATCATGGCCACGCCCTACTATTCCGCCGCGCCGGACTTTGTGCTCACGGTGGAGACCAAAGGCATCCCTTTTGCGCTGATGGTGGCGCGCGCGCTGGGCGTGCCGCTGGTTATTGCTCGCCGCGACCACAAGGCGTTTGAGGGATCCGTCGTCACCATCAACTACATTTCGGGCGCGGGCGGCGAGATGAAGACCATGTCGCTGGCCAAGCGCGCCGTGCGCCCCGGGCAGAAGGCGTTGATCGTGGACGACTTTACCAAGGACGGCGGCACCGTGCGCGGCATGGTGGAGTTGATGCAGGAGTTCGATGTGACCACGGTGGGCGTGGGCGTGATGGTGGAGCGCCGCAAGGAAGGCGCGCCCCGTATCTATGACGATATCCGCTCAATCTTCGTCGTATCCGACGCCATGGACGCGCAGCAGGGCGCGATTGTCCATCCCGCCGCCTGGCTGCTCAACCAGTAACCCGCGCATCCCTGGGGTCTCTCGCCCGGGACGCGGGCGCGCGGCATGCAAGGGCCCCCGGGGGAATGCGGTGCATCCCTCCCGGGGGTTCTTAGCGCTCGGCGCGGCTGATGCGCAGCGGCTCATGCAGCGCGCCGTACAGCTGCGCGCCCGCCTTTGCGCCTTCATAAAAAAATTGGCGAGCAGATCGGCATACAGGCAGATGGCCCGCCACAGCTGATCCTGCTCCCGGATTCCAGGCAGGGACTGCTCGATCAGCCGATTGATGGCCTGCCGCGCTTCTTCAAGGGCTTTAAGAGGTTCGTCCGACGCGCCGGATGCGGGTGATACGGCGCTGCTGTCCTCCACCATCTGCCTGACGACGTATTGGAGAACAGGATTCATGCGATCGACCTCCTTTGCCTGACGAGAGTAGAACACACCTTATTGGGTGTATTGTCAAGCACTTTAATAAAAAAGGGGTGTTTTTTATGCCGGTAACAGAAGCACGCCGAAGAGCGAACCGTAAGTATGACAGTAAGACGTATGAGCCGCTGAATTTCAATGTGCTTAAGGGCGAAAAAGCCATTGTAGCAGGTGCGGCCAAGGAGCAGGGCTTGAGCCTGGCCGCTTATGTG
>DKYK01000077.1:14219-42889 GCA_002492415.1 Christensenella sp. UBA7102 | reverse complement strand
CTTTCTCGTTTTTTGACAGTCTGTCGCGCACAGCTTTGCTGTACGCGAATTTTTGCAGTTAAGAATTTCTTTACTTGCTGCGAATCGCACGGCGGCCGAACACAACCGTTGCACACAGCGCCAGCGCGAACACCGCCACTACGGCCGTGGTGCTGCCGCCCTGACCCGTCTTGGGCGAGGCGTATTCCACCTGCAGGGGCTCTGCGGTAGGCGTGGGCGCGGGTTTTTCCGAGTAATCCGGATAGTAAATGATGCTGGAGCTGGTGGGTGCGGGCTGCTGCGTATCGGGCGGGGTGACCTGCGGGGATTCATAATTGCCTTCGTTGTCCGCATATGCTACCACGGGGAGCGCCCACAGCAGCAGCGCAACCAGTGCCATGCACAGAAGTCTCGTCTTTTTCTTCATCATATGTCTCTCCCTTCAGTTCAAAACACTTCCGTCAAAAAACAGTACAAGGATTTCCTTTGAATGATTATATCAGGGATTCATGTCTCCTACAAGAAGTTATTTTTTCTTTCCATTTGGCAGCGGCAGATCGAGAGCGGAATCATTGCTCACCGCACCTCTTTTCAGCGCAGTTTATTGCACTATTCCGCAAAGAACGCGGTCTCAATCAGCGCGCAGAGCGCATGGTAGACGGGCAGCGTATACTCCTGCACGCGGTAGGTCTCGCACGCGGGCATGCGCAGCGTCACGTCGCACAGCGCGGACAGCGCGCTCTCCCTCTGCCCGGTGATGGCCAGCGTGCGCAGGCCCTTTGCGCGCGCAACATGCACGGCGTTGACTACGTTGCGGGAATTTCCCGAGGTGGACAGGGCGAGAAGCGCGTCTGCGCCCTGTCCCAGCGCCCAGACCTGCTGGGCGTAGACCATGGAGGCGTCCACGTCGTTGGCATAGGCGGAAAGCAGCGCGCCGTGGGTGTTCAGCGCCAGCGCGGGCAGCGCGCCCTGCAGCCGATCCGCAAAGCCAGCCGGCAACTCGGGCGTATCGTCGAGCAGAGCGCGCGCCTCGGCATCGAGGGGACGCTTTTTGAGAAAGCCTTTCATCAGCTCGCCCACGATGTGTTCGGCGTCCGCGGCGCTGCCGCCGTTGCCGCAGAGCAGCAGCTTGCCGCCCTCCGCGTAAGTCTCGTACAGCAGCGCATAGGCGGTGAGCAGCTCCTCCCGGAGCGGCGCGAGCACTGGATTGTCCTCGAGGAAGCGCTGCAGGATACTGTGCTGCTCCGAAGAGAGCACAGGGGACGAGTTCTCAAAGGTATGGGTCATGACGATTCCTCCATTCGGCGGCATGCATCCGCATTGTCCGTTTTGCCGCGCACATTTCGACCGTTCGGAAGATGCGCAAAGAGAAATTCCCGTTCCGCCCCGCGCTTTCCTGCCGACTGGGGCGCCGCGCGCGAAAAAGGCCACCCGTTTGGCGGGGCGGCCCTTTCCGTGTGTGATTTAGGAAGGAGAATTCTGGGAGCCCGCGTTATGAACTCCCAAACTTGAATGACTGGGAATTATTCGACGTCCTGCAGCGCGTCGTAGCCCTCCTGGCCGGTGCGCACCTTGATGACGTTTTCCACGTCGTAGACGAAGATCTTTCCGTCGCCGATATGACCGGTGTAGAGCACGTGCTTTGCAGTTTCGATCACCGTGCGAACGGGCACCTTGCTCACCACGATGTCCACCTGCACCTTGGGCAGCAGGCTGGGCTCGATCTGGACGCCGCGGTAGTACTCCGTCGCGCCCTTCTGCATGCCGCAGCCCAGCACGTGGGACACCGTCATGCCGGTGATGCCGATGTTCATCATGGCGTTCTTCAGGCTCTCCAGCCGGGCCTCCTTGCAGATGATCTCGATCTTGGTCAGCTTCACGCCGTCTGTGCGGACCGGGCTCTCGTAAGCGGGCATGGACCTGACTTCCACGGCCTCGGCCACGGGGACCTCCCCTGCGACGGCCACGGATTCGCCGTCGTCAATCGTCTCCGGCAGCAGCGCGAAGCCCGCATAGGCGCTGGGCAGACCGTGCTCGGTGATGTCCAGGCCGCCGATTTCTTCTTCGCGGCTGACGCGCAGGCCGATGATCGCCTTGATGACCAGGAAGGTGACGGTGATGGTGACGGCCGTCCAGGCGGCTACGGATACAAAGCCCAGCGCCTGCAGGCCCAGCTGCGCAAGGCCGCCGCCGTAGAACAGGCCGGTATACTGGATGGCGCCGGACTCAAGCTGGCGCGCAAAGGCGGGGGCGGCGTCGGTAGCAAACAGGCCGACGGCCAACGTTCCCCAGATGCCGTTGAGGCAATGCACCGCGACCGCGCCGACAGGGTCGTCGATGTGCAGCACGTGATCCAGCAGCCACACGCCGAACACCACCAGCACGCCGGAAACCGCGCCGATGACCGTCGCGCCCAGGCAGTCGGTCACGTCGCAGCCGGCCGTAATGGCCACAAGACCGGCCAGCGAGGCGTTCAGGCACATGGATACGTCGGGCTTTCCATACTTGACCCAGGTAAAGACCATGCACACCACGGTGGCGATGGCGGGGGCGACGGTTGTGGTCAGGAAAATGGAACCCAGTTCTTCTACGGTCTGCGCGGCGGCGCCGTTAAAGCCGTACCAGCCCAGCCATAGGATGAACACGCCCAGCGCGCCCAGCGCAACGCTGTGCCCGGGAAAGGCGTTGACTTTGACGACCTTGCCCTTATCATCCTTCTTGAACTTACCGATTCTCGGCCCGAGGATCTTCGCGCCGATGAGCGCGGAGATGCCGCCCACCATGTGGATCGCGCAGGATCCGGCAAAGTCGTGGAAGCCCAGCTGCGCCAGCCAGCCGCCGCCCCAGATCCAGTGCGCCTCGATGGGATAGATCAGCGCGGAGATGACCGCAGAATAGATGCAGTAAGACAGGAACTTGGTGCGCTCCGCCATCGCGCCGGAGACGATGGTGGCGGTGGTGGCGCAGAACACGAGATTGAACACGAAGTTAGACCAGTCAAAGTTCTCATAGGCCGTGAAGATGTCCAGACCCGGCTTGCCAATGAAGCCGAACAGGTCTTCGCCCAGCAGCAGGCCGAAGCCAATGATGATAAACACCACGGTGCCGATGCAGAAGTCCATCAGGTTCTTCATGATGATATTGCCGGTGTTCTTGATGCGGGTAAAGCCCGCTTCAACCATCGCAAAGCCGGCCTGCATCCAGAACACGAGCGCCGCGCCGATCAGAAACCAGACGCTGAATACGATCGAATTCGCTTCCATGAAAATCCATCCTTTCGTCCATTCCCATTGGGAAGATATTGCATACAAAAAGGCGCGCAGGGCGCTTGCAATCCTTGAGCGGGGAAGCAAATCGCCGTGCACGCCTTTGTGCCTGAAGAAATATGGCGTCACTCAAACGCCGTTTTGTCCGCCTGTGTGGGCACAGGCCAGGGGTACTGTCCGGAGAAGCAAGCCTTGCAAAAGCCCAGGGTGCTGTGGCCCGCGATGGCTTCCGCCTGATCCAGCGGAAGAAAGCCCAGGCTGTCCGCACCGATGCGGCTGCACAGCTCCTCGCAGGTGTACTGCACGCTCGCCAGGCGGCTGCGGTCGTCGATGTCGGTGCCGTAGTAGCAGGGCCAGAGGAACTCGGGGGCGGAGATGCGGACGTGCACCTGCGCCGCGCCAGCTTTTTTCAGCAGCTCGACGATCTGGCGCATCGTGGTGCCGCGGACGATGGAATCATCCACCAGCACCACACGCTTGCCGCGCACGCTCTCCCTAAGCGGCGAGAGCTTGATGGACACCGCGCTCTCGCGGCCCGACTGCGTGGGCTGGATGAAGGTCCTGCCGATGTAGCGGTTCTTGATCAGACCCTCGCCGTAGGGAATGCCGCTCTCCTGTGCAAAGCCGATGGCGGCCACCAGGCCCGAATCGGGCACGCCGACGACCAGGTCAGCCTGCACAGGGTGGGTGCGGGCGAGGAGACGGCCCGCCTCGATGCGCGCGCTGTAGACGCTCTGCCCGTCGATGACGGAATCGGGCCGCGCAAAGTAGATGTGCTCAAAGATGCACAACGCGCAGTTCTCGCGGGTGCACTCGGGCGCCCAGCGGATGCTGCGCTGTCCCTGCTGCTCCACGACGATCATCTCACCGGGAGCGACGTCGCGCACAAAGGACGCGCCAACGGCGTCCAACGCGCAGCTTTCGGAGGCAAAGAGCACGCTGTCGTCCATGCCGCCCATGCACAGCGGGCGCATGCCCTTGCTGTCGCGCGCGGCGATGAGCTTGCTGGGGCTCATCACCAGCAGGGAAAAGGAGCCCTCCAGCCGCGGGAGCACCCGGCGCACCGCCTCCTCGACGCTCGGGGCGCTCAATCGCTCCTTCGCAATGAGGAACGCGATGACCTCGGTATCGGAGGTGCACTGGAAGATCGCGCCCTGCGCCTCCAGCTCTGCGCGCAACACGGCCGCATTGGAGATGTTGCCGTTGTGAGCGATGACCAGGCTCCCCTTGATGTAATCCACGCCCAGCGGCTGGACGTTGCGCCGGTTGTTGCCGCCAGTGGTAGAGTAGCGCACGTGCCCAATGGCGATGCTGCCCGGCATGCGGGAGAGCAGCGCTTCGTCGAACACTTCGTGCACCAGGCCCAGGTCCTTGTGCAGGGTGATCAGGTTATGATCGTTCACCGCGATGCCGCAGGCCTCCTGGCCGCGGTGCTGCAGGGCGTAGAGCGCGTAATAGACGGTCTTTGCCGTGTCGATGCGCTCCTGATCGCGGTTAAAGAAACCGAACACACCGCATTCCTCATGAATGTGCTTCACAATGCGCCTCCGCTCACTGCACGCTGAAGAGCATGTCGCCATAGGTGGGGAAGGGCCAGTATTTCTTCGCGACGCACATCTCCAGCTCGTCGGCAACGGCGCGCAGCTCGTTCATCGCGGGGATGACGGTGTCGCGGTAGGCGACGGCCTCCTCCGGAGCGCTGGCGGCGTTCGCCTTCGCGCCGCACTCGGCCGCCTGCAGCGCGTCGATCTTCTCGACCAGGCTGTCGGTCAGGCCGGAGATTTTGGCGCACAGCGCGGTTTCCGCCTTGGCGGTCAGGCCCAGCGTCTTCTTCTTCATCAGGATGTCGGTCAGTTCGGCCACGTTGTCCAGCGCCGCGGGAAGAATGTCCCGGGCCGCCATGTCCAGCATGGTCTGCGCCTCGATGTTGACCACCTTAGCATAGTTCTCCATCAGGATCTCATAGCGGCTCTTCATCTCGGTTTCGGTAAATACGCCATGACGGGCGAACATCGCGATGTTCTTCGGCTTGATGAAATAGGGCAGCGCGTCGGGCGTGGTTCTGAGGTTGAGCAGGCCGCGCTTCTCGGCCTCGTTGACCCATTCGGGCGCGTAGTTGTCGCCGTTGAACACAATGCGCTTGTGCTCGTGGATGGTGCGCTGCAGAAGCTCTGCCAGCGCGGTTCTGAAGTCGTCGGCCTTTTCCAGCTCGTCGGCAAAGAGCATCAGTTCGTCGGCAACGGCGGTGTTGAGCACGATGTTGGGTCCGGCGATGGAGAAGGTAGAGCCCAGCGAGCGGAACTCAAACTTATTTCCGGTGAAGGCGAACGGAGAGGTACGGTTGCGGTCGGTGGTGTCCTTGGGGAAGTGGGGCAGCACCTTGACGCCGATCTCCATCTCGGTCGTTTCCTTTTTGGTGTAGGCTGCGCCCTCCTCGATGGCCTCCAGTATGCCGGTCAGCTCGTCTCCCAGGAACATGGAGATGATGGCGGGCGGCGCTTCGTTTGCGCCCAGGCGGTGGTCGTTGCCCGCGGAGGCCACGGAGATGCGCAGCAGATCCTGATGTTCATCCACAGCCTTGATGACCGCGCACAGGAACAGCAGGAACTGCGCGTTCTCATGCGGATCGGAGCCGGGCTCAAGCAGGTTCTTGCCGTCGTCCGTGGAGATGGACCAGTTGTTGTGCTTGCCCGAGCCGTTGACGCCGGCAAAGGGCTTTTCATGCAGCAGGCAAACCATGCCATGGTGCGCGGCGACCTTCTTCATGGTCTCCATGGTCAGCTGGTTGTGGTCGGTGGCCACGTTGGTGGTGCTGTAGACGGGCGCCAGCTCGTGCTGCGCGGGGGCGACCTCATTGTGCTTGGTCTTGGCCAGCACGCCCAGCTTCCACAGTTCCTCGTCCAGCTCCTTCATATAAGCCGAAACGCGAGGCTTTACGGCGCCAAAGTAATGATCGTCCAGCTCCTGGCCCTTGGGCGGCTTGGCGCCAAAGAGCGTGCGGCCGGTATAGATCAGATCGCGGCGCTTCTCATAGACCGACTGATCGATGAGGAAGTATTCCTGCTCAGGGCCGACGGTGGTAACCACGCGCTTGGATTTCGTGTTGCCAAACAGCTTCAGAATGCGCATCGCCTGATGGGAAAGTTCCTCCATAGAGCGCAGCAACGGCGTCTTTTTGTCCAGCACCTCGCCGGTGTAGGAACAGAAAGCCGTGGGGATGCACAGGATGCCGTCCTTGATGAAGGCATACGAGGTGGGATCCCAGGCGGTGTAGCCGCGGGCCTCAAAGGTGGCGCGCAGTCCGCCGCTGGGGAAGGAGGAGGCGTCCGGCTCGCCCTTGATAAGCTCCTTGCCGGAGAACTCCATGATGACCTTCCCATCGCTCGTGGGGCTGATGAAGGAGTCGTGCTTCTCCGCCGTGATGCCCGTCATAGGCTGGAACCAATGCGTAAAGTGCGTTACGCCCTTTTCGATGGCCCAATCCTTCATGGCGTTGGCCACGACGTTGGCCACCGCAAGGTCCAGGGACTTGCCGTCCTGGATGGTCTTGTGCAGCGCCTTGTAGGTCTCCCTGGGCAGGCGCTCGCGCATCACCGCATCGCCAAACACCATGCTGCCAAACAGCTCGGGTACGCTTGTCATATCGCATTCCTCCTCTTTTCCACACAGCAGGTTCTGATAAAACGAAAAGACGCCGCGGGCGTTTTGCCCACAGCGTCTTTGCTGTCGATGGTGGAATCATAGCACTAAAGCGCTCCCCTGTCAATCGGTTAACACAATCTTAGCGTATCATTGACCCGCAAAACGTTATTAATAAATAATATATTAATTTTTCCATCTTAAAATAGTTTACTTTTGGTAAAATATGGTGTATATTTAAGATGCACTAAAAATAAGGGGGTATCCGCATGAAACGACTCACTTCTCTCATCCTTACTCTCCTACTTGTGCTCACGATTTCCCTTCCCGTCACGACGTTCGCTCAGGCTGTTCCTGCCGACGAAAGCGAAGCTGTTGTCTCCGTCACAAACTACGCTCCCAATCTCGACGAGCAAAATGCCTACCAGATCGCAGTTCAGGGTGTAAACGAGTTGAGTGTGAAAGCCAAAGAACTTGGTCTGGAAATCACTCCTTCTGCACGATTCATCGACAATGAAACCTCGACCGTTCGCCAGCTTCAATCTTACTCTAGCACGCAGATGCTGCAAAAAACCGAGTACGCTGACCGTTCTGTAGACGAAACTTATGTCACGACAGCGGCAACAACCCACTACGACACCAATTCTAAGTACGCTGGGGTAAATGTGACCATCTACGCACGCGTATATTGGACGTTACACTACGACACCCTGGGGATACCCTATGTTAATTGCACCCGTTCGGAGCATTGGGTGGTGCAATCGACGAATGCAGTAACGACAATGACACTTTCTAGCTACATCTGTACCACCTTTCCCGCTACGTATCAAAATAGTCGTAACGTGAGCAGCCCCTCGAGTGGTACCCATTATACTCTCAACAGCCCTTACACTGCCGACATCGCTTATCTCACTGAAACTGATGCGCATTTCTGGGCTACCACGGAAGCATACCTGGATGGAAATCTTGTGGTTGTTGACATTAACCATAAGTTCTAACTACTGCTCATCACTACGATAGGACAGTTTCCGTACCCGCACAGTGTTTCTTGGTTGACCGCTCGATAGATAGAAAGGTGGGTGCACATGTCTTTGAAACCTAAACATCGTCAGGCGCTCTGCCAAGGGCTTCTCGGCCTCGCGTTACTCCTGCTATTTCTCGCCCAAGGGGTGCTGCTCCGGCAGCCGGTCGATCCCGTGCTGAGCAGCTTTGCCACGCTGCGGGCATGGATACCGCCCTTCCTCTGGGACGCGGCGGTGGCGGCCTGCCTGATGCTCAGCGGCGTCATCCGGCTGCCGGAACGGCGCGATCTGTCGGCATTGGGGGTACTTGTGTTATACGCGCTGCTGCTGCCCTGCGGGCGGATTCCGGTGCTGGGCGGCCTGTACGGCGGAACGTCGCCCAGCGCCGAGACAGCCCTCGCGCTGACACCGCTGTTCGGCGTGCTGTGCATGCTGTCGGTGCTGCGGATGGTCTATGGATTGCTGCGGGGAAAGGGGCGCGTAACCTTCTCCCTGCGCAATTTCGCGGTGCATCTGGCGCTGGCTGGAACTGCGCAATGCCTGCCGTCGCTGACTGTGACGCTGACGTCCAGCCCGGCCGTGCGCGCGGCATACCTGTTATGCGTGGTCGCCGCGGCGTTGACGCTGATTCCATACGGAAAGGGCGCGCGGCACGGAGCAATCGCCGTGCTGGCTGCGGGGCTGATTCCGGCGCTGCTTGCGGGGCTGGCCTTCTACACGCAGGCATTTCAGGGCACGACGCTCGCCTCTCTGTGCGCGCTGTGCCTGACGCCCAGCGCAATCCCGCTGTACGCCGCAGCGGCGCTGGCGGGAGCGCATGCACTGTGGACGGAGCGGCGGGTGTAAATGGATTAATAGGAGTCTATTAACACAAATTTCACGCAATACGCCTCCACCGCCTCCAAACAAGCAGGCATTGCGCATACTTCCTGCAAAACCAACCACATATAGTGTGTTATTTCGCCCAAAATGCAGGAAACCAAAAGATAACGTTCAATCCCTCTTGACGAATTCGCCTGTGCTGTGTATACTTCTTTCATAAATTGGTGAACAAAGGGGTTCGCCAGATTGTCGACGGAGCTGTATCCGCCCGGCAGTCTGGTGAACCCCTTTTCTATTTTGATTTCAGGAGGTCTGAGGTATGCTGAAAGAGGGTCAAATCAGGATCCCGGCGGGCTGCGCCATCTCGGGCGTGATCTCCAGATCGGGCGCGGGCATCTGCGGCAGCGAGATCGTCAAATCCATCGCCACCATGCACGACCGCAGCAACGGTCTGGGCGGCGGCTTTGCAGGCTATGGCATCTATCCACAGTACAAGGATCATTACGCCTTCCACATTTTTTACGACGACGCAGCCGCCCGCAAGGCCTGCGAGGACTTTCTGGACGAGCATTTCGACATCGTAAATCTCTCCAAGATCCCCACGCGCAAGCACCCTGCCATCTTAGGCGAACCGCTGATCTGGCGCTACTTTGTGCGGCCTCTGCACACCAAGCTGGAATCTTCGCAGCTGGACGAGGAGGAGTTCACCGCGCAGTGCGTCATCCGCATCAATGCGGAGATTGAGGGCGCGTTCGTATTTTCCTCGGGCAAGAACATGGGGGTATTCAAGGCGGTAGGCTATCCCGAGGACGTGGGCGCGTTCTACCGGCTGGACGAGTACGAGGGGTATTGCTGGACGGCGCACGGCCGCTATCCCACCAACACCCCCGGCTGGTGGGGCGGCGCGCACCCCTTCTCGCTGCTGGATCTCTCCGTGGTGCACAACGGCGAAATCAGCTCCTACGACGCCAACCGTCGCTGGATCGAGATGTACGGCTACCGGTGTACACTGCTGACCGACACCGAGGTCATCGCCTACATCATCGACTTTCTGGTGCGCAAAAAGCGGCTGACTTATGAGGAGATGGCGTCGGTGATCGCCGCGCCCTTCTGGTCGGCCATCGACAAATATCCCGAGATGGAGCGCAAGCGTCTGACCTATCTGCGCTCCATGTTCTCCTCGCTGCTGATCACGGGGCCGTTCTCCATCCTGGTGGGCTTTACGGGCGGGCTCCTGGCGCTCAACGACCGGCTCAAGCTGCGTTCCATGGTCATCGGTGAAAAGGGCGACCGCGTCTACGTCGCCAGTGAAGAATGCGCCATCCGGGTGCTGGAGCCCGAGCTGGACGCGCTCTGGTCCCCCAAGGGCGGGCAGCCCGTCATCATCCACAGCAAAGGCGGTGAACAGTAAATGGCCATTCAATACATCTATCCGGAATTTGAGGTGGTGCGCAACGCCGACCGCTGCATCGCCTGCCGCGTGTGCGAGCGACAATGCGCCAATGAAGTGCATCACTACGACGGCGACCTGAAGAAGATGATTGCAGATGAAAGCAAGTGCGTATGCTGCCATCGGTGCGTATCGCTCTGTCCCACGCATGCACTCAAGATCGTCAAGAGCGACCATACCTTCCGTCCCAACGGCAACTGGTCGTCCCGGATCATCAACGAGATCTACCGGCAGGCGGACTCGGGCGGCGTGCTGCTCTCTTCCATGGGCAATCCGGAGTCCTACCCCGTCTACTGGGACAAACTGCTCATCAACGCTTCGCAGGTGACCAATCCGCCCATCGACCCGCTGCGCGAGCCCATGGAGACGCGCATTTTCCTGGGACGCAAGAGCGATGAGATCCGCCGCGATTCCGAAGGAAATCTCATCACCGACACCGCGCCGCAGCTGGAGCTGAACGTGCCCATTCTTTTTTCCGCGATGAGCTACGGTTCCATCTCCTACAACGCGCATGAATCGTTGGCGCGGGCGGCACAGGCGCTGGGCACGCTGTACAACACCGGCGAGGGCGGTCTGCATGAGGATTTCTACAAGTACGGCGCAAACACCATCGTGCAGGTAGCCTCGGGACGCTTCGGCGTGCACAAAAACTATCTGCAGGCGGGTGCGGCCATTGAAATCAAGATGGGGCAGGGCGCCAAGCCTGGCATCGGCGGGCATCTGCCGGGCGCCAAGATCGTGGGCGACGTATCGCGCACGCGCATGATCCCCGAGGGCAGCGACGCCATCTCCCCCGCGCCGCACCATGATATCTACTCCATCGAGGATCTGCACCAGCTGGTGCACTCGCTCAAAGAAGCCACGCACTACACAAAGCCCGTGATCGTCAAGATCGCGGCGGTGCACAACGTGGCGGCCATCGCCTCGGGCATTGCGCGGTCGGGCGCGGACATCATCGCCATCGACGGTTTCCGCGGCGGCACAGGCGCCGCACCCACCCGAATCCGCGACAACGTGGGCATTCCCATCGAGCTGGCACTGGCTGCGGTGGATCAGCGGCTGCGGCAGGAGGGCATCCGAAACAACGTATCGCTGATCGTGGGCGGCTCCATCCGCTCCTCTGCGGACGTAGTCAAGGCAATCTGCCTGGGCGCGGACGCGGTCTATATCGCCACCGCCGCGCTGATGGCGCTGGGCTGCCACCTGTGCCGCTCCTGTCAGGCGGGCAAGTGCAACTGGGGCATCGCCACGCAGCGTCCCGAGCTGGTCAAGCGGCTCAACCCCGACATCGGCTCCGAGCGGCTCGTCAACCTGGTGACGGCATGGAATCATGAAATCAAGGAAATGATGGGCGGCATGGGCGTGGGCAGCATCGAGGCCATGCGCGGCAATCGGCTGATGCTGCGCGGCGTGGGGCTGACTGAGAAGGAACTTGAGATTCTGGGCGTCAAACACGCGGGCGAGTGAGGAGGGCGGAACGGATATGAAACGCATCTATGTAGAGGAAAAGTGGTGCCTGGGCTGCCACCTGTGCGAGTACAACTGCGCCTTTGCCAACAGCGGCAGCGACAGCATGGTCAAGGCGCTCAAGGATAAGCTCATCCGCCCTCGCATCCTCGTGGAGGAACGGAATGGCGTGTGCTTTGCCGTGTCCTGCCGCCACTGCACTGAGCCGCTGTGCGTCAAATCCTGCATCAGCGGCGCGCTGAGCAAACAGGACGGCGCGATCTTCATCGACGCGGACAAGTGCGTGGGCTGCTACACCTGCGTGTTAGCCTGTCCCTACGGCTGCATCATGCCCACGGAGGAAGGCCCAGTACAGAAGTGCGAGCTGTGCATGAAGAACGCCTCTGGCGCGCCCGCGTGCGTTGCGGGCTGTCCCAATCGCGCCATTGTATATGAGGAGAGGTGAGCATATGAAATACGTCATCATCGGCAACTCCGCGGCGGCGGTGGGCGGCGTGGAGGGCATCCGCTCGGTGGACAAAGAGGGCGGCATCACGCTGATCGCCTCCGAGCCGCACCACACCTACTCCAGGCCGCTGATCTCCTACCTCGCCTGGGGCAAGACGGACGAGGCGCGCATGAAGTATCGCCCCGACGATTTTTATGAGAAAAACGGCGTCACGGCGCTGTTGGGCTGCACGGCGGTTTCCATCGACCGGCAGACCAGAACCGTAGCGCTTGCGGACGGCAAAAAGGCGCCCTACGACAAGCTGCTGGTCGCGACGGGTTCCGCACCCTTTGTGCCCCCAATGGAGGGGCTGGAAACGGTGGAAAACAAGTTCAGCTTCATGACGCTGGACGACGCAAGGGCGCTGACGGCAGCGCTGACGCCTGAAAGCCGCGTGCTGATCGTGGGCGCGGGCCTGATCGGCATGAAGTGTGCCGAGGGCATCCGCCACCTATGCGGTGAAATGACGATTCTGGACCTTGCCCCGCGCATTCTTTCCGCGGTGTTGGACGAAGAGGGCTCGGCCTTCGTGCAGCGGCACGTGGAAGCACAGGGCATTTCCTTCCGGCTGTCCGACAGCGTGGCGCGCTTTGAACGGCACACGGCGCACTTAAAATCCGGCTCTGCGGTGGACTTTGACGTGTTGGTGCTGGCGGTGGGCGTGCAACCCAACGCGGGGTTGGTGCAGGACGCCGGCGGCAAGGTGGCGCGCGGCATTGTGACGGACGAGCGCCAGCGCACGACGCTGGAGGACATCTATGCGGCGGGCGACTGCACGCTCAGCCACGATGTGACCTCGGGGCAGGACAAAATTCTCGCGCTGCTGCCCAACGCCTATCTGCAGGGCGAGGTCGCGGGCAAGAACATGGCGGGCGGCGACGCGGTCTACGACAAGGCCATTCCCATGAACGCGGGCGGCTTTTTCGGGCTGCACATCGCCACCTGCGGCGATGTGCACGGCGAGGACTACATCACCCGCGAGGGCGGGTCCTATAAGCGGCTGGTGGTGCGCGACGGCAGGCTGGTGGGCTTCATTCTCATCGGGGACGTGGCGCGCGCGGGCATCTACACGTCGTTGGTGCGCGAGCAGACGCCGCTGTGCTCCATCGATTTTGAACTGATCCGCAGCAAGCCGCAGCTGATGGCCTTTGCCGCGGACGCGCGCAGAAAGAAGCTGGGAGGTGCCGTGTGATGACGCGCATTGACGTAAAGGGCCTGTCCTTCCGCCAGGTCAATGAGAAGATCGAGCAGACGCACGACGGCGACATCGTGCTGGAAAACGTGTGCGGGCAGCGCTACATCGGCGTGGGCTCTTCGGGACGACACCTGGTGATCGAGGGCGTGCCGGGCAACGCGCTGGGCGCTTACCTGGACGGCACCGTCATCGAGGTATCGGGCAACGCGCAGGACGCCACCGGCGACACCATGAACGACGGGGAAATCCTTGTGGGCGGTTCCTCGGGCGACGCGACGGGCTACGCCATGCGCGGCGGGCGCATCTTCGTGCGTGGAAATGTGGGCTACCGCGCGGGCATTCACATGAAGGCGTATCAGGAAAAGATCCCTGCGGTGGTCATCGGCGGCGAGGCGGGCTGCTTCCTGGGCGAGTACCAGGCGGGCGGGCGCATTGTGGTGCTGGGGCTGGGCGTCGAGGGGCGCGCGCCGGTGGACGCCTTCTGCGCAACCGGCATGCACGGCGGCGCGATCTACTTGCGCAGCGACGTGCTGCCCGGCGATCTGCCCTCTCAGGTTGTGGCGCGCCGCGCGACCGCGGAGGACCTGGCCGACATCGAGACCTATGTGCTGCCCTTCTGCGCACGCTTTGGTCTGGATGCTGCGTCCGTGATGGATCACAATTTTTATTGTCTGAAACCTAACACAAATAACCCCTATAAACAGCTTTACACGCAAAACTGATCGCAGTATAATGGGACGTAAATTTTTTGAACGCTGTCCGGCTTCGAGGCGCTCTGCTCGCATGCCGGTTCATCAAGGAGGCGCACCATGAGTTACACCGATACCGAGGTCCTGCAGTTTGTTCGGGAAAATGACGTCAAGTTCATCCGCCTGGCCTTCTGCGATGTATACGGAACGCTCAAAAACATCGCGATCATGGCCGAGGAGCTGCCGCGTGCGTTTGAATACGGCGTCGCGTTCAACGCGGGCATGGTGCGGGGCTTCTCCTCCGCCACGCACGACGACATGGTGCTGCACCCCGACGCTTCCACGCTGGAGGTATTGCCCTGGCGGCCGCAGACGGGCCGTGTGGCGCGCTTCTACTGCGACATCACCTACCCTGATGGCGCGCCCTTTGAGCAGGACGGGCGGCAGATCCTGCGGCAGGCGCTGAGCGCGGCGCAGGAGCGGGGCATCGCGGCGCGCATTGCGGCTAAGAGCGAGTTCTATCTCTTCCGCCTGGACGAAAACGGCGACCCCACCGGTATCCCGCACGACCGCGCGGGCTTTCTGGACGTGGCGCCCCATGATCGGGGCGAAAACGTGCGCCGCGATATCTGCCTGAACCTGGAGCAAATGGGCATCCGCCCGCTGTCTTCCCATCACGAGATGGGGCCGGGGCAGAATGAAATCGCCATCGCGCCCGAGGAGCCGATGCTCGCGGCGGATCACTGCGTCACCTTCCGAAATCTCGTGGGCACCATCGCCGCGCGCAACGGACTGTACGCCGACATGGGCCCCAAACCCATGGCCGAGCACGAGGGCAGCGGCTTTCATTTGAGCCTGAGCGTGACCCGGGAGGGCCGCAGCCTGTTTGCACCCCGGGACGGGCGCATGTCGGCGCAGGCCCAATCCTTTATCGCGGGCATACTCGATCACATGCCGGAGATGACGCTGTTTCTGAACTCCGCGCCTGCCTCCTACGCGCGGCTGGGGCATCCCGACGCCCCCAAGGCCGTCGCCTGGAGCCAGCGCGGCCGCACGCAGATCGTGCGCATGCCGCTGCCGCAGGGCGACTACGCGCGCGTGGAGCTGCGCTCGCCCGACAACCTGTGCAATCCCTATATCGTCTACGCGCTGACGCTGCAGGCCGGCATGGACGGCATGGAGCGCGGCCTTGCGCTGCCCCCTGCGGATGCGCCCACGGGTCAGGCGCTGCCCGATTCCATGGTCCACGCGGCGGAGCTGGCCGCGGCCTCGCCCTTTCTTAGGCGAGCGCTGCCCGCGCAGACGCTGCATGCCTACCTCACCCGCAGCCCCAACTGACGCCCCGGTTTCTGTTCCGGGTTTTGAAGCGAGGGAAAGGGAGGGAACGCGCGCATGGATAGCGCATTGCTGGTCTCCAGCAGCGACAAGGGCAGAAAGATGCTGCTGGAACTGATGAACGGCTCGCAGCCCATGAAGCTGGCCACGGCCTCCAGCGGCAGCGAGGCGAGGCGTCTGGCCGCCGAGATGGAATACCAGCTCATCATCGTCAACGCGCCGCTGTCCGACGAATACGGCGACGGTCTTTCGGCCACCCTTTCGATGGATACCTCCGCGGGCATACTGCTGATCGTGCGCGCCGAAAACGCGGACGAGGTGGCGGAAAAGGTGGAGGATATGGGCGTGATGGTGCTGGGCAAACCCGTGGGGCGGGCGATGTTCTATCAGGCTTTGAAGATGGTGACCGCCGCGCGGCGCAGGGTGCTGGGGCTCAAGTCGGAAAACCTGCAGCTGCAAAAGAAGATCGACGAGATCCGCATGGTGGACCGCGCCAAGTGCGCGCTGATCCAGTATCTATCCATGACGGAGCAGCAGGCGCACCGCTACATCGAAAAGCAGGCGATGGACCGCCGGCAGACGCGCATGCAGATCGCACAATCCATCATTCAAATCTATGAACCATAGCCAAGGGGGAATTTCCCCCTTTTTTTCATGACAGAGAGGAGTGTTTCATCCATGAGCAAGTATATTTTCATCACCGGCGGCGTGGTTTCGGGGCTGGGCAAGGGCATCACCGCCGCATCGCTGGGCCGCCTGCTCAAGATGCGCGGCCTGAAGGTCATCGCACAGAAGCTGGACCCTTACGTCAACGTCGATCCCGGCACCATGAGCCCCTACCAGCACGGCGAGGTGTTCGTCACCGAGGACGGCGCGGAAACCGACCTGGATCTGGGCCACTACGAACGCTTCATCGACGAGGACCTGAACCAGTTCTCCAACCTGACCACCGGCAAGGTCTATTGGAACGTGCTGACCAAGGAGCGCAACGGCGACTATCTGGGCAAGACGGTGCAGGTCATCCCGCACATCACGGACGAAATCAAGCGCTTTATCTACTCCGTCGGCGAAAAGAGCGGCGCCGACGTGGTGCTGACCGAGATCGGCGGCACGACGGGCGACATCGAGAGCCAGCCCTTCCTGGAGGCCATCCGGCAGGTGTCCATCGAGCAGGGCCGCAGCAACTGCCTGTTCATCCACGTCTCGCTCGTGCCCTACATCAAGTCCTCGGGCGAGCACAAGTCCAAGCCCACGCAGCATTCCGTCAAGGAGCTGCGCTCCATGGGCATCTTCCCCGACATCATCGTCACCCGCTCGGATGAGCCCATCGATCAGGACGTCCGTGACAAGATCGCGCTGTTCTGCGACGTAAAGCCCGACTGCGTGATTGAAAATCTGACCCTGCCCAGCCTCTATCAGGCGCCCATCATGCTGGAGAAGAGCCACTTTTCCGACATTGTGTGTCGCGAGCTGTCCATCGCCGCGCCCGCGCCCGACCTGACGGAATGGAACGATATGCTCCACCGCATCGACAACCGATCCAAAACCGTGCGCATCGCGCTGGTGGGCAAATACGTCCGCCTGCACGACGCCTACCTGTCCGTCGCCGAAGCGCTGCGCCACGGCGGGTTTGAAAACAGCGCCAATGTCGCCATTGACTGGGTGGATTCCGAGAGCCTGTCCCCCGCCAACGCCCGCGAAGCGCTCGGGGATGCGGATGGCATCATCGTGCCCGGCGGCTTTGGCGACCGCGGCATCGAAGGCATGGTGGCGGCGGCGCAGTACGCCCGCGAAAGCGACATCCCCTATTTCGGCATCTGTCTGGGCATGCAGATCGCGGTGATCGAGTATGCGCGCAGCGTGCTGGGCTATGCGGACGCGCACTCGACGGAGTTTGCGCCCGAGACCGCCCATCCCGTGATCGACCTGATGCCCGATCAGCAGGGCAACCTACCCAAGGGCGGCACCATGCGCCTGGGCGCGTACCCTTGCCGCATCGCGCCCGGCACGCTGATGGCGCACATCTACGGCCGTACCGACATCTCCGAGCGCCATCGCCACCGCTACGAGTTCAACAACGCGTTCCGCGATACCTTCCTCTCCCATGGTCTGTGTATCGCGGGTCTCTCTCCCGATGAGCGGCTGGTGGAGGCCGTGGAGCTCCCCGGCAAGCGCTTCTATATCGGTGTGCAGTTCCACCCTGAGTTCAAGTCGCGGCCCAATAAGGCGCACCCGCTATTCCGCGCGTTCATCCGCGCCGCCCTGGACAAGCCCGTCAAGGACTGACCGGCTCTCCCTCTAAGACGCACGCAAGGAGGAATCTCATGCGCATCAACGCGAACTATCGCAACATCAAGGACAGCTATCTGTTTTCCACCATCGGCCAGAAGGTTTCGGCGTATACCGCCGCGCACCCCGAGGCCGACGTGATCCGCCTGGGCATCGGCGACGTAACGCGCCCGCTCAGCCCCGCCGTGGTGGACGCCATGGCCAAGGCCGCGCGCGAACTGGGCACGGCCGAGGGCTTCCACGGCTACATCCCCTCCGAGCAGGGCTATCTCTTCCTGCGCGAAGCCATTGCGGACTACTACGCGCGTCGCGGCGTAACGCTCTCGCCCGATGAGATCTTCATCAGCGACGGCGCAAAGAGCGACTTGGGCAACCTGCTGGATCTGTTTGACGCGGATAACACCGCGCTCATCCCCGATCCCGTCTACCCCGCCTATGTTGACGCCAACGTGATGGCGGGCCGCCGTGTGGTCTACTGCGACGCCACGGTGGAAAACGGCTTCCTGCCGCTGCCGGACGAAGGCGTCCACGCCGATCTCATCTACATCTGCTCGCCCAACAACCCCACCGGCGCGGTGTACGGCCGCGAAGGATTGCAAAAATGGGTGGACTACGCGCTGCGGCACGACGCCGTGCTGCTCTTTGACGCGGCCTACGAGGCCTTCATCGAGGACCCCTCGCTGCCCCGTTCCATCTACGAGGTCGAGGGCGCGGAGCGCTGCGCCATCGAGGTGTGCTCCTTCTCCAAGATGGCTGGATTCACCGGCACGCGCTGCGGCTGGACGGTGGTGCCCGAGGCGCTGGAACGCGAGGGCATGAACCTCAACCGCATGTGGATGCGCCGCCAGTCCACCAAGTACAACGGCACGCCCTACGTCATCCACCGCGCGGCCGAGGCAGTATTCACCGAGGAGGGATACCGCCAGTGCATGGAGTCCATCGCCTATTACAAACAAAACGCCCGCATCATGGCGGGCACGCTCGATCAGCTGGGCATCTTCTACACCGGCGGCGTCAACTCGCCCTACATCTGGCTGCGCTGCCCGGGCGGGCTGGACAGCTGGACCTTCTTCGACCGCCTGCTGGAGCAGGCCAACGTGGTGGGCACGCCGGGTGAGGGCTTCGGCGCCAACGGCGAGGGCTTCTTCCGCCTGACCGCCTTCAACACCCGCGAAAAGACCGCCGAGGCCATGCAGCGCTTTGAGCGCCTTGCGCGCAGCCTGTAAAAATACATGATTTTGAACCCGGACGGGTATACTTCCTGTCCGGGTTGCATTTTGTGCGGATTTCTGATATACCTGATTTCAGTAAACACGCGAACGCTTCGAATGGGAGGTTGCTTATGACAATGGAAGCAAAACCGGCGCGGCTTTCGCGCGCAGTGCAGACGCAGATCGTACTCAACGAGCACATCAACGGCGCGGGACGCCTGTTCGGCGGCCGGCTGATGGAGTGGATCGACATCGTGGCGGCCGTGGCGGCGCGGCGGCATTCCGGGCGCAACGTGACCACCGCGTCGGTGGACACGCTGTCCTTCAAGGCGCCCGCGTACCTCAACGACACCGTGTCCATCGAGGGCGTGGTGACGTGCACGGGGCGCACGTCGATGGAGGTGCGCGTGGATACCTACGTCGAAGCTCTGGACGGGCAGCGCAGCATGATCAACCGCGCCTACCTGGTGCTGGTGGCGCTGGACGAACAGGGCCATCCCACCCCTGTGCCCCCGCTGCTGGCCGAGACCGGCGAGGAAAAGGCCGAGTTGGAGGCGGGGCTTCGCCGCACCGCGCTGCGCAAGCAGCGGAAAAAAGAACAATTCTAGCCCTCCGCACAGATTTCGCTTGACTTCCCTCTCCGCTTTGCGCTATGCTCGGATTCCGTTTTTCGCAAAAGGAGGGGGTTTCATGAAAAACGTCACAAAGGCCGATCTGCTTGCCGCGCTGCGGGCGCTGGGCGTGCGGGCCGGGGACGTGCTGGAGGTGCACGGCTCGCTGCGCAGCTTTGGGCACGTGGAGGGCGGCGCGGAAACTGTGATTGCAGCGCTGAAGGAGGCGGTGACGGATGCGGGCACGCTGTTCATGCCAGCGCTGCGCCTGTCGCCGCCGGCGCCGCTGACGGACGAGGACAAGGCGTTGGGGCTGACGAGCAAAATCCGCATCCTGCCGCCCGACGCGCCGCGCACCGCGATGGGCGCCATTGCCGACCTTTTCCGCATGCAGGAGGGCACGGTGGTATCGAACGGCGTGTTCCGCGTGGCGGCGTGGGGCAGGCACGCAAACGAAGCGCTTGTCGGCGGGCTGGATTATGTGCTGGAAAGCGGCGGTCATGCGCTGCTGATGGGCGTGGACATCTATCGGCTGACGGCGATGCACTACGTTGAGGATGCGCTGCCGCAGAAGGTGCGCGACCTTTTCGCCCCCTCTCCCGAAGCGCTGCGCCGCTACCCGGAGGGCGAGTGGCTCATTGAGGCCGGCGAGCCGCCCGTCAAGGCGTGGTACACCATCCAGGACCGCGCCTATGCGCGTGGACTCATTCAGGAAATCGACGTAGGGGCCAGCCGCTGGATGTTCCTGCCCGCGCGCGACGTGACCGAGCTCTACCGTCAGGCGCTGCTGACCGAGGGCAGCGCGCTGTACGGCCTATAACACACAGAAAGGAAACCGACGATGAGAAGAAGCGACCGACAGATCACCGACCTTGCCGCCATCCGAACCATATTGGAGGGCGAGAATCACCTGCATCTGGGCCTTGCGGACGGCGGGATGCCCTATGTGGTGCCCATGAGCTATGGCTACACGCTCACAGACGAGGGCAAGCTGATCTTTTACCTTCACTGCGCCAACGAGGGCGAAAAGCTGGACATCCTGCGTCGCAACCCGCGCGTGTCTTTCGAGGTATCGCGGCAGGTACGCATCGCGCCCAGCGACACCACGGACCAGTGGACGGCGAAGTATCGCAGCGTGATGGGCTGCGGCCGCGCGGTAATCGAGCAGACACGGCAGGAAAAGGAGCGCTCGCTGACACAGCTTCTGCGCCACCTGGGATACGAGGGTCCGGCGTTTTTCCGCGATACGGTTGTGGACCGCATCGTGACCATCCGCATCGAGGCAGAGAGCTACACGGGCAAGAGCAACATCAAGCCCGGCGAGGAGGGCTGTGTGCGATGAGGGTGCTGGTCAGCGCATGCCTGCTGGGGGCGCGGTGCCGGTACGACGGCGCAAGCAAATCCCTCTGCGGTATGGAGCGCCTTGCGGAGACGTTCGAGCTGGTGCCGGTGTGCCCCGAACAGCTGGGCGGGCTGCCCACGCCCCGCTCCCCCGCCGAGCGCTGCGGCAGCCGCGTGCTGACGCGCGACGGCGTGGACGTGACCGCGCAGTACGAAAGGGGCGCGCAGGAGGCGCTGCGCCTTGCGCGCCTGACGGGCTGCGCGCTCGCGCTGCTCAAGGAAAGGAGCCCGTCCTGCGGCTGCGGGCGTATCTATGACGGCACGCACACCGGCACGCTCGTCGACGGCCGCGGCGTGACGGCAGAACTGCTGCTGCGCAACGGCATCCCCGTATATGGCGAATCGCAGCTGGATGCGCTGCTGGAATGGATCAAAAAAGTATAAAAAGACAGGGAACCCGTCCTTCTGGGTGGGCTCCCTGTCTTTTTGGGGGAAAACCGTCAGCGCTTACTTCGCGCGGTAGCTCGAGCAGTTGGTCTCGTTTTCGGCCTTGCCGTCATGGCAGTTGCAGCAGGGCTTGACGTCAATGGCAGACAGCGTGCAGGTGCGGGCCTGCTTGTCGTTGTAGGCACAGGAATCTACGTGGCAGTTGATGCACTGATGACCGTTTGCTTTGTTCTGCATAATGTTTACCTCCTTGCTTTGGTTGCAAGGCTAGTATGTCCGTGCGTGCCGCGCGCTATTCCGCTCGGGCTGACAGATTCTGTATCCGATGTATTTTGTTTCTTTCGTTCCACTTGACCGAAATGCTGCGATATCAATAGCATTTGAGTAAAGAGAGCAGCGCCGCAATATTTACTGCGCCAAAAAGCTCTTGGGCCAGCTTTTGTTGTTGCCACTGAGGCAGATTGCGAACGGAAATTATGGCCTGTATAACATCTTGTTTCGCCTTTTCGTAATCATCTGTCGGTTCCACTCCCAATGCCGGGCGTAAACCATTCATAATATTCTCTCCTTATCCAAAATATTGCTGCATTAAACTGCCAAACACAGCCTGTGCTTCGTCCGGTTTCAATCTCCCGGCCGCCCGTCCGGCCTGCCGATAGCGGCAAAGGGCACGGGGTCGCAGGGCTGATCCTTCCGCGGGTTGAGGCGCCTGACATAATACTTGACATCGTGCCACATCCCCTGCTTATACCCCGCCCCTTCATACGTCATGGCGAGGGAAAAGCCCATGCGCTCATGGAAGCGCTCGGAGGGCTCGTTGGGGCAGCCCAGCACCGCCACCGCGTCGCAAAAGCCCTGGGCCGCGAGTATCCGCAGCAGCGCGCCGTAAAGCTGCGAGGCGCATCCCCTGCGCCGACAGTCCTCGCGGACGTAGATGGTGGTTTCGCACAGCCACTGATATGCCCTGCGCTCATGGAAAAAATGCGCATAAGCATAACCCAGAATTTCTCCGCTCTCTTCCAGCACCAGATACGGAAAAAAGGACTGGATGCCGCTCATCCTCTCACGGAACTGCTCCACGGTGGGCGGCTCGGTCTCAAAGGTATAGCAGCTACCCGTGACATAGGGCATGTAGATGGCAAGAAGCTCCTGGGCGTCCCCGGGCGTGGCGATGCGCAGCGTCATGATGGTTTTCCTCCCTTGTCAAACGCAAAGAATGTGCAGGGCGCACTGCGGCGGCTCTGCGCCCCATTGCGCCCTGCACATTGGATGCGGTTGGTTTTATGCGCGGAAGATGCGGTCATAGGCGCTGTCGATGGCGGACAGCTCCTCGGCGGACAGATCCCAGTCGCCCGCGCCGGCGTTCATGATGGCCTGATCGACATTCTTGGAGCCGGTCAGCGCGCACGTCATGCCGGGCTGCTGAGAGACCCAGTTGATGGCCACGTGCGCCACGGGCTTGTCGTGCTTCTCCGCGATGGCGCGCAGCACCACGAGCAGCTCCTGCGTCTTGGACCAGAAGGGCTCCTCAAAGAAGGGATAGAAGCCCGCACGCTTGTCGCCATCCTGCGGCTTGGGCGGCTCCTTGAACTTGCCGGTGAGGATGCCCGCGCCCAAAGAGCCATAGGAGAGCACGCCCAGGTTCTTCTCGCGGCAGAAGGGCAGCACGTCCTTTTCGATGTCGCGCTCCAGCAGGCTGTACTGCGGCTGGGTGGATACGATCTCCCCGCTGGCCAGCGTGCGCTCCAGCAGCGGCACGTCAAAGTTGGACACGCCGATGTAGCGGATCTTGCCCGCCTTTTTCAGCTTCATCAGCGCCTCCATCGACTCCTCGATGGGCGTGGCGACGTCGGGCCAATGGATTTGGTACAGGTCGATGTAATCGGTGCCCAGGCGGCGCAGCGACTGCTCAACCTCCCAGGCGATGCCCTCGGGCTTCAGGCAGCGGCCCTTGTCGCCGCAGGGATGGTCGCCAAACACCAGACCCACCTTGGTGGCCAGCACCACCTTGTCCCTGCGGCCCTGGATGGCCTTGCCCACCAGTTCCTCGGAGTGGCCGCGACCGTAGATGGGCGCGGTATCGATCAGGTTGACGCCGTGATCCAGCGACGCACACAGCGAATCGATGCACTTGCCGTCGTCAATGGCGCCGAAGAAGTCGCCGCCCATCGCCCAGGTGCCCGCGCCGACAGCGGATACGATCAGGTCGCTGTTGCCCAGTCGGTTCATTCTCATGTTTTCATTTCCCCCTTGTGTTCTGTATCGATGTGAAAAGGTCTTACTATTTTTCATTATACCACGGCAAGGGCGCGGTTGTACAGAGGGCTGCGGTTTAGAATCCTATTTTGCGGTGGCTCAGCTCAGCGCAACGTACTCCTCCAGGCACCAGCCCTTTTCATGGATGGTCTTTGCCGCTTCCTTGCCGACGTAGCGGTAGTGCCAGGACTCGTAGGGCACTCCGGTGAGCGATTCCTTTCCCTCCGGGTAGCGCAGGATGTAGCCGTACTCCCAGCAGTGCGCGCTCAGCCACTCGAACTGCGGCGTCTGGCTGAAATCCGACCGGTCCGTGCGGGTGGTCACGTCAAAGGTCAGGCCGTACTCGTGCTCGCTCTCACCGGGAGCGTTGACATAGCCGGTGTCGCTGTTGTCGTAGAGCGTTTGCTGGTAATCCCGCGTGCGGTAGCCGCTGGAAATGATGAATTCCTTCACGCCATCCTCCCCCGCCGCGGTGAACATCGCCTGCGCGGCCTCATAGGCGGGCTGGCGCAGCTCAATGCTGGCGCGGGCCAGCTCAAAGGAGCGGTCCTTGTAGTCGTAAAGGGTGGTCAGATCCTCCGGCGCGAAGCCCTCCTCCAGCGGAAAGCGCGCCGAGACAATGCGCGTCAGCTCGTCGTCGCTCTGCTTAAAGGGGAAGTTTTCATCGGTGGTCACCGTGACCGCGGATCGTCCCGAGCGGAACAGCGCCTTTTTGACGCCGCTCACCCAGTCGGGGCGCACGCAGGCCACCGTCGCCGCCGCGCCCGCGAGCAGGATCAGCACAATGCAGATCAGAGAGACGGTCCATCTCACCCGGTTGGTTATCGTAAGTCTCGTATTGTTCATGGTTTATGCGACCTTTCCTTGCAGTTTCTTCCACTCAATAAACAATAACGAGACGGGTTCTTTCTATGTTACAGCGCGCACAGCGTTTTGTAATTTTCCACCAGATCGCGCAGCGCCAACTCCGGCCCCGTGCGGCGACCCGGAGAGGGCTGGAGCGACAGCTCGTACATCCACGGCCCCTCGTACTCCAGCGCTTCCAGCTGCGCAATCAGCGTCTTCCAATCGATGCGCCCCTCGCCGGGCAGTTGATGCCGCTCGTCCACAAAGTCGTAGTCCGACACGTGCAGCGTGACCACCTTGGACCCAATGGCGCGCAGGTAGTGCTCGTGCGTCTCGCGCAGCAGATGATTGGTGTCAAAGCAGCTGCGCAGCGCGGGGTGCGCGGCGAGCAACTGCGCCATCTCTTCCGAGCAATTTCCCGGGCAGGTACGCGGCAGCTCCTCGACGCACAGCGTCACACCCTGCCAAAGCGCGAGCTCGGCCAGCGCATGCAGGTTCTCCGCTGCCTCGGCAAGGCGGGCGGGGCGGTCACAGTCCGGCGTCGGCTCTGTGCCGGGGTGAATCACGCAGCGGCGAATCCCTGCGCCGCCGCACTTGCGGATGAGCTCGGAATCCATCTCCAATGCGCGCTTGCGGCAGGCGGGGTCCGCATGGGCGATGGCCACGGTGTTATCGTAGGGCAGGTGCAGGCTCCACAGTTCCACCCCCGTCTCATGCGAGGCCTGCGCCATCGCGTCAAAGTCCACCTCGCCGTAGCGATCCCATGGCAGCGAGATCTCCATCGCCTCCAGTCCCGCTTCGGCGTAGGCGCGCACCAGCTGCGGCGTGGCCTGCCGGACGCACGCGGTGGATGCGCCCACCTTCCAGTCCTTCCGTTTCGTCATCCTCGCCCTCTCCTTTCGCAAACAAAAAATGCGCGGCAACCTTTGTTGCCGCGCAAGCCATCGTATGTGTATTGATGGCACCCCCCCTGCCGTTCTATCGCAATGGACTTTTCATCTGTACCACCGCACGGCATATCTATGTTTTTATATCTTTTTTCGAGACACTTAGCCTTTTCTCCAGCCGATTTTTACTCGACATTTGAAAAAGCCGCTGTCGTGATTTGAACAGCACGCTCTTTTGTTTACACGCTTATTATATGGGTTTTTCGCTGTCTTGTCAATGATATGATTTTATCATATACAAAAATATGAAGATAATTTTACTTGTATCTCAATGACAAAGGTCGGAGCGAAAACGCGTTGTTTTTGGCATTTTCAACGCATCGTTTCACAGCGTAAAACAAAAGGCGGCGGCGGTGCAGCAAAAAGATTTTGCGCGGCCGCCGCCGCTTTGCGCAGGCGTCAGTCCTCCTGTCCGGCTTCGGAGAGGCGTTCACGCGCCACGGACAGCATGAGCTTGATGCGGTTTTCCTGGTTCACCTTGGTGGCGCCAGGATCGTAATCGATGGGGACGATGTTGGCCTGGGGGTACATTTCGGTAATCTGGCGGATCTTGCCCTTGCCCACGATGTGATTGGGCAGGCAGCCAAAAGGCTGTGCGCAGACGATGTTGCCGTAGCCGCCCCGAATCAGCTCGATCATCTCGCCGGTGAGAAACCAGCCCTCGCCCATCTTGCAGCCATAGCCGATCAGGGGCGTGACCATCTCTTTGACCTCCAGATACGACGCGGGAGTATGGTAGCGCCGGGAGGCGCGCAGCGCATCCAGCGTATAGGTCTCAAATACCCTCAAATACTGGAACAGCAGCTGGACAAACAGCTTTTTGAAGGGGTTTCCGCCGTAGAGCCTGATATCCTCCAAACGGTTGTCCACCTTAAAGAGCATAAATCCCATCAGCGAGGGCACGTTGACCTCGCAATCCTGCGAGCGCAGGAACTGCTCAAGATGGTTGTTGGCCAGCGCGGAATACTTGGCGTAGATCTCGCCCACGATGCCCACCTTGACCTTTTGAACGCGGCGAATTTCGATGTGCTCAAAGGACTCCACCATGCCGCGCAGGTTATCGTGAATATCGCGCGACTGATACCCGCGCTTGCGGCCGAACTGTTCGCAGACATCGTCCACCCAACGGTCTACCAGCGCGTCGGTGCATCCCGCTTCGACCTCGTAAGGGCGGGTCTGGTTGCTGAGCAGCATCAACATGTCTCCATAGACCAACGCGGCCAGCGCCCGCCGCAGCAGCCCCAGCGTGATCTTGAAGCCCGGGTTCTTCTCCATGCCCGAGAGGTTGACGGAGATGACGGGGATCTGTCCCATACCGGCTTTTTTGAGCGCCTTGCGCAGCAGGAAGATGTAGTTGGAGGCGCGGCAGCCGCCGCCCGTCTGCGTCATCAGCAGCGCGACATGGTCCAGATCGTACTTGCCCGACTTGAGCGCGGCGATCATCTGCCCGATGGTGAGCAGCGCGGGGTAGCAGATGTCGTTGTGTACGTATTTGAGGCCTTCGTCGATGACCGTCTGATCGGTATTGGTCAGCAGCTCCACATCGTAGCCGCTGGCGCAGAACACCTTCTGCAAAATGTGGAAATGTATGTCCGCCATATTGGGGCAGAGCAACTTATAAGTCTTGCGCATTTGCTTGGTAAACAGGATGCGCGACGCTTCATCAGCCATTGCCGTAGCCTCCCTTCTCGCCGATTGCCGAGAACAACGAGCGCAGGCGGATCTTCACCGCGCCCAGGTTTGTGATCTCGTCGATCTTGATCTGCGTATAGATGCGGTCGCTGCTCTCCAGGATTCCACGCACCTCGTCGGTCGTGATGGCATCCACGCCGCAGCCAAAGGACACCAGCTGCACCAGGTTGATGTGTGGATCGCCTGACTGCGCGATGAACCGCGCCGCCGCATACAGCCGGGAGTGATAGGTCCATTGGTTGAGCACCGTAGTGGGCGCCTTGACATACTCGTCTCCCAGCGAATCCTCCGACACCACCACCGCGCCGGAATCCGCGATGAAGCCGTCGATGCCGTGGTTAATCTCGCCGTCCAGGTGATAGGGCCGCCCGGCCAGCACGATGACGGGCAGACCGCGCTCACGCGCCAGGCGCAGGTATTCCTCGCCCTTTTCACGCACCTTGCGCATATACTCGTCGTAAGCGGCGTAGGCCTTTTTCGCCGCGCGGCGCACCATGGGCAGCGTAATCTCCTTCCCGAACTCACGCTGCAATATGGCGCACATCTTCTTGGGAAAATCATGCGGCCGATGGATGCCCACGTAGTCCTTGATAAAGCGCACGGACCGTACGCTCTTCATGTTGGAGATGATGACCTCGGGATAGTAGGCCACCACGGGGCAGTTGTAGTGGTTGTCGCCCAGGTGCTCATCGAAGTTATAGCTCATGCAGGGGTAGAAGATGGCGTCAACCCCCGCGTCCACCAGCGCCTGCACATGGCCGTGCATCAGCTTGGCGGGATAGCATGCGGTGTCCGACGGGATGGACGCTTGTCCCAGGTGGTAGAGCTGCTTGGTGGTCTTGGGCGAGAGCTTGATGCCAAAGCCCAGGTCGGTAAAGAAAGTGTGCCAGAAGGGCAGCAGCTCATAGAAATTCAATCCCATGGGCAGGCCGATAGTCTGGCGCGTGCCGGGCCTGTCATCGAACTGCGCAAGCAGCTCACGTTTATAATCGTAGAGATTATAGCGCTCGGCATTGCGCTGTGTGGACAGCGGCTTGGCGCACTGGTTGCCGCCGATGAACTTCTTGCCGTCGGCAAAGGTGTTGATGGTCAGGCGGCAGTGGTTGGTACAGCCCTTGCAGGTGACGGCCTGCACCTCGTGGGTGAAGTGCTCCAGCTCCTCGGCGGTCAGCAGCGTGCTGCGCTCGCCCTTGCAATGGGCGCGGGCATACAGCGCGGCGCCCACCGCGCCCATCAGCCCCGCAAGCGACGGGCGGATGACGTCGCGGCCAATCTCCTGCTCAAAGGCCCGCAGCACCGCGTCGTTTAGGAACGTGCCGCCCTGCACCACGATGTGCTTTCCCAGCTCCTCGACGCTGCCCACGCGGATGACCTTATACAGCGCGTTCTTGACCACGGAGATGGACAGTCCCGCCGAGATGTTCTCAATAGACGCGCCGTCCTTCTGCGCTTGCTTTACGGAAGAATTCATAAACACCGTGCAGCGCGAGCCCAGATCCACGGGCTTGTCGGCAAAAAGGCCCTTCTTGGCAAAATCCTCGATGGTGTAGCCCAGCGCGCCGGCAAAGGTCTGCAGAAAGCTGCCGCAGCCCGATGAGCAGGCTTCGTTGAGGAATATATTATCAATGACGCCGTTTTTGATCTTGAAACACTTGATGTCCTGCCCGCCGATGTCGATG
>DKYK01000077.1:0-13929 GCA_002492415.1 Christensenella sp. UBA7102 | reverse complement strand
GCCGATGTCGATGATGAAATCCACCTGTGGGTCGAACTTTCTGGCGGCGGTAAAGTGTGCGATGGTCTCCACGATGCCGCAGTCGGCGTGGAACGCGTTTTTGATGATCTCCTCGCCATAGCCAGTGGAGGCCACCGCCTGAACCTTGATGCCGGGGAACTTCCGATAGACGTCCTGCAGAAAGGTGCGCACCAGGGGTACAGGGTTGCCGCTGTTGGGCATGTAGCGATAGAACGCGACGTTGTCCTTGGAGTCCAGCACCACGGCCTTGACCGTGGTGGAACCCGCGTCGATGCCGATGGCGGCCAGGTTGTCCTCTTGCAGCGCACCCGTTACGGTCATCTCATCGCGGCCGTGGCGTTTGCAGAAGGCCTCGTACTCCTCTTTGCTTTCAAACAACGGTCGGCAGCCGACGTAGGTGCCCCGCGCGCTGTAGTTCTCTATCTTTTGGGTGATGCTCTCCATGTCAAAGGGCTGGCCGTCGGCCTGCATCGCCGCGCCCATGGCCACAAAGTAAAGAGAATTTTCGGGCAGCAGACCCCGCGTGCCCAGCGCCTCGTCAAAGGCGGTCCGCAGCTCGGAAAAAAAGGTCAGCGGGCCGCCCAGGTACACCACATGCCCTGCGATTTCGCGGCCCTGCGCAAGGCCGGCAATGGTCTGGTTGACCACCGCGGTGAATATGGAAGCGCAAACGTCCTCCTTGCGCGCGCCCTGGTTGAGCAGCGGCTGAATATCGGACTTTGCAAACACGCCGCAGCGCGACGCGATGGCGTAGATCTTGGTCCTATGCTTGGACAGCTCGTTCATCTGATCGGGCTCGACGTGCAGCAGCGTAGCCATCTGGTCAATAAACGCGCCGGTGCCGCCCGCGCAGGAGCCGTTCATGCGCACCTCGATGTTGCCCGAGGTGAACAGGATCTTTGCATCCTCTCCGCCCAGCTCGATGACCACATCGGTGTCGGGCAGCTGGCTGCGGATGGCCACGCGCGTTGCATAAACCTCCTGCGCAAAGGGGATGGACATGCCTTCTGCAAACCCCATGCCCGCCGAACCTGAAATGCACAGCTGCGCCCGGTGCTCCTCCGGGAACCGCGCATGGATGGCGCGAAGCATGGTCGCGGCCTTTTGGGTAATCTGCGAATAGTGCCGCTCGTATGCCTTATATATGATTTCATTGCGCTCGGAGAGCACAACGCATTTGAGTGTGGTGGACCCCACGTCCAGACCGATTCGTATCATACGACAAAATTCTCCTCGTCACGCTAAAAAAGAAAATGCTTCGACATATAATGAGTATACACCTCAAAGCGCATAAATAGAGTGCCATTATAGAAAATTAACAGTAAGTTTCTGTGAATATTGTATAAAGAAAGATATGTCAACCTAACTAATAAAATGTCCTTCTCGGCGGCAGCCGGCAAAAAACGCCGGTGCGGCAAATGCGCACCGGCGTTTTGGCTGTCGGCAAAGTCCAGCAGACGTGCAGAAAATACATCTTCATTTTTGCGGAATCGCGTTATCAGGCAGGCGTACCGCCTTAAAACAGCGAGACCTGCGAAGTTTCGGGCAGGCCGCCCAGCGCCCCCGCCAGGCGCAGCTGCTCGATAGTGCCCGAAGAGGCCGCAGCGCGGGCCTTCAGGTCCTCCACGGAGATGAACGGGCGCTGCTCCTGCGCGGCCTGACGGCAGGCGGCATAGAGCGTCTCGGCGGCGGCGCCGCCCACACCGGGCAGACGATTGAAGGGCGGGCGAATCTTGCCGTCCTCGATGAGGAACTCGTCGGCCGTGGACTTGTACAGATCCACAGGCAGGAAGTCAAAGCCGCGGGCGCGCATCTCGTAGACCAGTTCCAGCAGCGTGTAGGTATCGTCGTCTTTGGCGGTGCGCTCGAACTTGTTCAGCTTGTCGATGCGGTTCATCTCGGCGTCCAGCTCCTCCGGACTGCCCAACATCAGAATGGCGTCGAAGTTGTCCGCGCGCACGGTAAAAAAGGTGGCGTAGTACTCCAGCGGCCGATAGACCTTGAACCACGCCACGCGCAGCGCCATCATCACGTAGGCCGCCGCGTGTCCCTTGGGGAACATGTACTTGATCTTTTTGCACGAATCGATGTAGTGCTCGGGCACGTTCTTTTCGCGCATCGCGGCCTCCATCTCAGGAGTGAGGCCGCGGCCCTTGCGCACGGCTTCCATGGTGGTAAAGGACATCTTGGGCGCAACGCCCATGGAGATCAGGTAGTTCATGATGTCGTCGCGGGTGCAGAAGCAGTCGTTGAGCTTGCATACGCCCGAGAGGATCATGTCCTGCGCGTTGTTGAGCCACACGTCGGTGCCGTGGGACAGGCCGGAGATGCGGATCAGCTCCGCCATTGTGGAGGGCTTGGTGTCCTCCAGCATCTGGCGGACGAACTTGGTGCCGAACTCCGGAATGCCCAGCGTCCCTTTGGTGACGCCGCGGATCTGGTTGGGCGCCAGATCCAGCGGTTCAGGGCTGGAGAACAGGCCCAGCACTTTGGGGTCATTGAGCGGCAGTTCGGTGGCCTTGATGCCCGTCAGGCGCTCCAGCATGTTGATCATCGTGGGATCATCGTGGCCCAGCACGTCCAGCTTGACCAGGATGTCGTGCAGCGAGCCAAAGTCGAAGTGCGTGGTGACAATGTCGCTGGTCTTATCGTCCGCGGGATGCTGAATGGGGGAAAACTGGTAGATGCTGTACTCTTCCGGCACGATGACCATGCCCGCCGGGTGCTGGCCCGTGGTGCGCTTGACGCCCACGCAGCCCTGCACCAGCCGGTCCATCTCCACGCTCGTTGCGCGATGCCCCTTTTCCTCGCACCATTTTTTGACGTAGCCATAGGCGGTCTTATCGGCCAGGGTGCCGATGGTGCCTGCCTTAAACACCTGGCCTCTGCCAAAGAGCTCCTTTACGTATTCGTGCGCACGGTGCTGATAGATGCCCGAGAAGTTCAGATCGATGTCGGGTACCTTATCGCCGTTAAAGCCCAGGAACACCTCAAAGGGGATGTCGTAGCCGTTGTGCTTGAGGTCGGCGCCGCAGCGGGGGCACTTGCGCTCGGGCAGGTCGATGCCGCAGGGATAGGCGTGCACGTCCACGTCAAAGTCGGAGAACTGGCACTTGGGGCAGACATAGTGCGGCGGCAGCGGATTGACCTCGGTGATGTTGCACATGGTTGCGGCGAAAGAGGAGCCGACCGAGCCGCGCGAACCCACCAGAAAGCCGTCCTCGTTGGACTTTTTAACCAGTAGGTGCGCCGAGTAATACAGCGTGCCAAAACCATGGCCCAGTATGGACTTGAGCTCGCGTTCCAGCCGCGCGGACACGATGCCGGGCAGCGGATCGCCATAGATGGCGCGCGCGTTTTCCCAGGCCATGCGCTCGATCTCCCGCTCCGCATTGGGCAGCTGGGGCTGGAAGGTCTCCTCGTCGCGCGGATGCTTGGGGAACATCTTGACCTCGCCCACCATATCGGCGATCTTTCTCGGGTTGTCGATGACCACCTCCCGGGCGCGGTCGCCCAGGTAGGCAAACTCGTCCAGCATCTCGCGCGTGGTGCGCAAATAGAGCGGCGCCTGCTGGTCGGCGTCGTCAAAGCCCATGCCCGTCATCAGAATCTCGCGGAACACGGCGTCCTCGGGATCCATAAAGTGCACATCGCAAGTGGCGCACACGGGCTTGCCCAGCTTGTCGCCCAAGCGCAGCACGCGGCGGTTCAGGTCCTGCAGTCCTTTTTCATCTTTGATAATGCCCTGGCGCACCATGAATGCATTGTTGCCCGTGGGCTGAATCTCCAAATAATCGTAAAACGAAGCGATGCGCTCGATATCGCGCTCGGACTTGCCCTCCACCATCGCGCGGATCAGCTCGCCCGCCTCGCACGCGGAGCCCACGATCAGCCCCTCGCGATATTTTTTCAATTCGCTCTTGAGTATGTGCGGTCGGCGGTCGAAGTGCTTGAGGTGCGCGTCGGAGATGAGGCGGTAAAGGTGCTCCAGACCCGTGCGGTCCTTGGCCAGCAGCACGACATGATAGGACGTGCCCGCCGCTGCCACGCCCTCGCCCAGCTTTGCGTTCAAATCGCGCAGCGTCACGACTCCCTGCTCGGCCCGCGCCATTTCCAGCAGCTGGATCATCATGTGCGCGGTGGCGCGGGTGTCAAACAGCGCGCGGTGATGGGTGTCCAGCTTGACGCCCAGCCGCTTGCAGACGATGTCCAGCTTGTGGCGCTTTAAGTCCTTGAGCACCGCGCGGGCCAGCGGCAGCGTATCAAGCACCGTCTCGGGCAGCTCCACGCCCGCCTTTTCCGCATCGATGCGCAGAAAGCCGATGTCAAAGGAGGCGTTGTGCGCGCAGACCACGTGCCCGCGGCAGAACTCGGCGAGCGCCGGCATCACCTCGCCCACAGTTGGCGCGCCGGCCACCATGTCGTCGGTGATGTTGTGCACCTTGATGGTCTCGGGGGGGATGCGCATGCCGGGGTTGACCATGGTGTGGTATTCGTCCACGATCTTGTCGTCCATGCCGATCTTGACCGCGGCGATCTCAATGATGCGGTCCTTGCTCGCGTGCAGGCCGGTGGTTTCGATGTCCAGCACCACATACTGCCGGTCGATGGATCCATCGTCGGGGTTTGCGACGATGACGCCGCTGTCGTCGATCAAATACCCCTCCATGCCGGGGATCAGCTTGATATTTTTTCCACTTTTTTTGAGTTTTTTTATGGTGTCAAACGCCTCGGGATAGGCCTGCACCACGCCGTGATCGGTGATGGCGACGGCCTCGTGCCCCCAGTCTGCGGCGCGCTTGATGAGATCGGAGGCGGAGGACACGCCGTCCATGTTGGACATCTGCGTGTGCAGATGCAGTTCAACGCGCTTGACGTCTTCCTCGTCCTTGCGCATTTCCCAGGGGATCTGCTGCACGTCGTCCACCATCAGCGAGACCTCCTTGGAGAAATTGTCCCACTGGCAGGCGCCGCGCACCTTGATCCGGATGCCCGGCTTGAGACCGGAGATCTCCTTGCCCTCGCCCTGCTCGGTGTTGAGAAAGACCTTGCACAGAATGGAGCCGGTGTAGTCCGTCACCCCAAAGGTGACCAGCGTCTTAAATCCGCCGCGCAGCTCCTTGCTCTCGATGGTTTTGAGCACAAAGCCCTCCACGCACACGCGCCCGCTGGTCTCGTTCAGCTCGCCAATGGGGTCGTTCTTGCTCTGCGAGATCTTGCGGCCGTAGAGCACGCGCGGCCCATCGACCTTCTTTTTCTCTTTGGGCAGCTCGCCCATGCGCGCGATCATCTCTTCGTCGAGTTTTTTCCGCTCCTCAAGGTACTGCTCGAGCTTGATCTCCTGCTCGCGGGAGATGATCTGCACCGCCGCCTCGCGCTGGAACACATTTTTGATGACCTGCGCGATTTTTTCGTCCATGCCGCGCATCAGCAGCAGGTCGGCGGCGATTTTGGCGCGCACGGTCAGCGTCACGGTGTTGCCCTCCACCGCCCACTCGGCGCCCTCCAGATGGGGTTTTGCCGACGGCATCTGTCCCGCCAGCGACTCGTTGAGCCAAGCGGCGTACTTTTCCGGCGCGCGCATGAAGTCGTCCGCCAGCGTCGGGCAGCTGACCGCCACCTCCACGCTGACGCCCTTCTTCTTGCCGAACATCGCGGTCAATCCCGCGCGCAGCGCCGCATACTGCTCCCTTCGCAGCACATCCGCCGCCTGAAAGCGCACCAGTATGCGCCCGCTCTTCTTGTGTACTGACACGCGCTCCAGCGTGAGCAGCTCCACCGGTGCGCCCGGAGCAGCCTTTTTCAGTTCCTCTCTCCACGTCGGTTCCGGCATGCGCTCACGCTCCTTTCCGCTGTGCCGTTCCTTGCTTTAGATTTCCTTGCCCATGCCCTTTGCGATGACGGCGATCTCCTCCATCAGCGCGTCGAGCAGCTGCTCCTTGGGCACGCGGCGCACCAGTTCGCCATGGCGGAACAGCGCGCCCGCCGTACCGCCGCCCGCAATGCCGATGTCCGCCTGCTTGGCCTCTCCGGGGCCGTTGACCACGCAGCCCATGATGGCCACCGTGATGGGCAGCTCCACGCCTGCCAGCCGCTTTTCCACTTCTTTGGCAATGGCGTCCACATCCATACCCTTGCGCCCACAAGTCGGGCAGGAGACGATGTTAACCGCGTCGCGGCGCAGGCCGATGGCGCGCAGGATGTTGATGCCTGCGGCCACTTCGGGCACGGGGTCGCCCGAGAGCGACACGCGGATGGTGTCGCCGATGCCATCCAGCAGCAGCGCGCCGATGCCAATGTCGCTTTTGACGTTGCCCATCCCTCTGCGTCCCGCTTCCGTCACGCCCAAGTGCAGCGGATAGTCGCAGATGGCGGCCATCCGGCGGTAGGCCTCCACGTTCAGACGCACGTCGGATGCCTTGAGCGACAGCGCGATGTCATAAAATCCGCAGTCCTCCAGGATGCGCACATGGCGCATCGCGGCCTCCACCATCACTTCGGCCGTCACGCCCTTTTCCGCCACCAGGTCCTTGGGCAGAGATCCTGTGTTCACGCCGATGCGGATGGGCACGTGATGCCGCTTTGCGCAGTCCACCATGCGGCGCACGTCCTCGCCGCGCTCGATGTTTCCGGGATTGATGCGCAGCTTGTGGATGCCGTTTTCCATCGCGCCCAGTGCAAGCCTGTGATCAAAGTGGATGTCCGCCACCAGCGGCACGGGAGAGCGATCCACCAATTCGCGCACGGCCTGGACGCATTGCTCGTCATACACCGACACGCGCACAATGTCCGCGCCCGCCTTGGCCAGCGCTTCGATCTGGGAAAGCGTCGCCGCCGCGTCGCGGGTGTCGGTATTGGTCATGGATTGCACGCTCACCGGCGCGTCCCCGCCGATGGCCACAGGCCCCGCATATATGGTCCTGCACGCTCTTCTCATCACACATTCACCCCAAATATTCTCAAAATATCGCGTCCCGTCAGCACCACGATGAGCCCCATCAGCACCACCAGGCCGACAAAGTGCACAACAGCCTCCGCCCTGCGCGACAGATGCTTGCCCGTCACCGTCTCCACCAGCAGCAGCACGGCTCGCCCGCCGTCCAGCGCGGGCAGCGGCAGCAGGTTCATCAGCCCCAGGTTCATAGAGATGATGACCAGCAGATTGACGATCATCGTCACGCCTTCCGTAAAGCTCTGTGCAAAAGACTGGCGGGACAGCTCTGTCACCATGCTCACCGTGCCCACGGGTCCGGCGACCGAGTCCAGCACTTCTTTTTGCGTAAACATGCTGCCCAGCGTCTGCACCATGGTCTTAAGCAGCTCCACGCAGTAGGAGAAGGAACGGCTCACCGCCGTCAGAAAGCCCATGCGCACGCGCTCGGTGCCGAAGGTCACGCCCATCAGATACCGGCTGCTCTCTTCGTCATACTGTTTGCTTACCAGCGCGTCAAAGGTGCGCTCCCCGCGCCGCACGGTCAGCAGCACGTCGCGCTCTCCCGTGTCGCGGATGGCGATGCTGATCTCCTCCGGCGTAGCATAGCGCGTACCGTCCACGCCCACGATCTCATCGCCCACTTCGATGCCCGCCGTCTGCGCAGGCGAACCCTCCGTCACACTGTCAATGCGATTGACCAGCGCATACTCGCCAACTGCCGCCATCAGCACCACCGCCATCACCAGCGCCAGCACGAAGTTCATCAGCGGGCCGGCCACCGTCATCACGAGCCGGCGCCACGCAGGTTTTAGGTTGATGTTGTCGGGATCCCCCGCTTCGTCGTCCGCGCTCTCGCCCACAAACGAGCAAAAGCCGCCGATGGGAAAGGCGCGCAACGAATACTCAGTGCCGTCTCTGCCCCTTCGGTGCAACAGCGCAGGGCCCATGCCCACCGCAAACTCCTGCACCTTCAGCCCGCAGGCGCGCGCCGCCAGGAAGTGTCCCAGTTCGTGCACAAAGACGCACACGCCCAGCACCAGGATTGCCAGCAATACATATAGGATCGTGCTCATGGATGGAACCTTTCACCTCTTCAACACAAAGTCCTGTTCCGAATTCCCTTCTTTGCGCAGCAGCGCCCCGCGCATCACAGTATCCACCGCCGCGCGGCCTCCTGCGCCGCGCTTCTGGCGGCCCGATCCGCCTCATAGACCTGCTCAACGCATGCCACGGGCTGGCCGGGCAGGCGATCCATCGCCGCCTCCAGCACCGACGCAATGCGGAAAAAGGGCAGCTTCTTTTCCAGCACCAGCTGTACCGCGACCTCGTTGGCGCCGTTGAGCGTCACGGGCGCGGTTCCGCCCTCTTTGAGCGCTCGATAGGCCAGCGCAAGCGCCGGGAAACGCGCAAAGTCCGGTTTTTCAAACGTCAGCGCGCCGATGTCCGTCAGATCCAGCTGCGGCGCGACGTCGGGCAGGCGGTCGGGGTAGCTCATCGCATAGGCGATGGGAACGCGCATGTCGGGCAAGCCCATCTGGACCAGCGTCGCGCCGTCGGAAAACGCGACGCCCGAGTGCACAATGCTCTGCGGGTGCACCACAACCTGTATTTTGTCCGCCTCCAGCCCAAATAAATGCCGCGCTTCGATGATCTCCAGCGCCTTGTTGACCATGGAAGCCGAGTCGACGGTGATTTTGCGGCCCATAGACCAGTTGGGATGGCGCAGCGCCTGCTCGACGGTTGCGGCACGTACCTGCTGAAGACTCCACGTGCGGAAGGGTCCTCCCGACGCGGTTAAAACGATGCGGACGGGCCGCGCGTTCGGCCTTCCCTGAATGCACTGGAAAATGGCGCTGTGCTCGCTGTCCACCGGCAGTATGGGCACGCTCTTTTCCTTCGCCGCGCGCATCACCAGCTCGCCGCCCGTCACCAGCGCCTCCTTGTTGGCCAGCAGCACCTTTTTGCCGCACTCGATGCAGCGCAGCACCGCGGGCAGCCCCGCGATGCCCACAACGGCAACAAGCACCGCATCGACATCCTCTCTAGCGCAGATGTCCAGCAGTGCTTCTTCCCCAAAGGACCATTGACATTCATTTGTGCCGACAAAGCCTTCGGGCGGATTGGTAAGCACCGCCGCCGCCGGGTGAAAGCGCCCGACCTGTCCGGCCAGCTGCCCGGCGCTGCTCCTCGCCGCCAACGCGACGGCTCGGTACTCGTCCGGGTGCCGTGCGATGACGTCCAGCGCCTGCGTGCCGATGGAGCCCGTCGATCCCAGTATCGCGATTCTCTGCATAGTCTCTCCTCTTTGCTACAGCGTGGCCAGCATGCCCACGATGCACAGCGCCACCGCGCAGTACATGATGCTGTCCAGCCGGTCAAGCAAGCCGCCGTGGCCGGGAAACAGTTTGCCAAAGTCCTTTGCGCCGCAAAAGCGCTTGATGTAGGAGGCCACGATATCTCCCACCTGGTTGACCACCGAGGCCAGCAGGCCCAGGCCGATGAAGATCCAAACGCTCAGGTTCTCCCCGTGGTAGACCGTCACACCGTATACAATCATCGCGCAAAAAAGCGAACCCAGCACGCCCGCCGCCGCGCCCTCGACGGTCTTGTTCGGGCTGACCTTCGGGATGAGTTTGTGCTTGCCGAACGCCTTGCCAAAGAACAGCGCAAAGCCGTCGCTGCCGACGGGCAGCGCGAACATCGTCCACACCATCATGCGCCAGTATTCCGAGTCCCCCAGAAGGATCATCCCCATGGCCATAATGGGCAGCGCCGGATAAAAGGTGGGCAGCAGCGCCCCCAGCATCTCCCTGGCGTCCGGCTCCGTGCGCAGAGCAACGGAGGCCAGCGAGGCCAGCAGTCCCGCCATCACCATCACCACAAGCCCAGTATCCCCCAAGAGCAGGTACGCAGGCGTGAGCAGCAGCGCATAAAGATAATACGGCCAGGAGACCGGGTGGAACCCGCCGCCCTTGAGCGTTACGAGCATCTCATGCGTGCCGATGAGCAGCAGCAGCACCAGATTGACCACCAGCACCCATCGCCCCAGCAGCTCCGGGCTGCCCAACCACACCACTGCGATGACATACCCGGACGCAATCAGCCCCGTTATGGTTCTTTTTACCATTGATCCCTATCCCCAAATCTCCGAAGAACGAGCCTCCGGGTTATACTTTGCCAAACCGCCTGTCGCGCTGCGCGTAGGTCGTAAGCGCCCGGGCGAACACCTCGCGGGTGAAGTCCGGCCAATTTTCCTCGACAAACACCAGCTCCGCGTAGGCGATCTGATAGAGCAGGAAATTGCTGATGCGCTGCTCGCCGCTGGTGCGGATCAACAGATCCACCTTGGGCAGCCCCGCGGTATACAGCTGCGCGGAAAACGCCTCGTCGTCAATATCCTCCGGCGCCATCTCACCACTGGCACACTTGCGCGCCAGACGCTGCGCCGCGCGCAGGATCTCCTGTTGGCTGCCGTAGTTGAGCGCGATGTTGAGCTTTAAGCCCGTATTGTTCCCGGTGCGCGCCATCGCGGCCTCGGCCACGCGCCGTTGTGGCTCGGGCACGCCGGAAAGATCCCCCAGCATGCGGATGCACACACCCTTGCGGTTCAACTCGTCGATCTTCCTGTTGAAAAACTCGTTGATCAGTCCCATCAGCGCATTGACCTCATCCTTGGGCCGCGCCCAGTTTTCCGTGGAAAACGCAAAGAGCGTCAGTGCCTCAATGCCCCACTGTCCGCAGGCCTCAATGATGGGTTCCAGTGCCTCGACGCCCTTTCTATGGCCAAAGGCTCTGGGCATGCCGCGCTTTTTCGCCCAACGCCCGTTGCCGTCCATGATGATGGCCACGTGCCGGGGCAGCAGCTGCTGTGGAACGGGTGCGTCCGTCATGACTTTTCCTCCATTGTATCCTCAAACGGCGAGACGGTAAGTATGACCGCCCCGCCGTTCTCCTGCACGCGCACAACGCGCATGCTCCCTTGTTTGTCCGGTCTGCGGGGCGGCAGCGCGGTTTCCACCGCAATCTCCCGCCCCGGAAAGTGCGCCATAGCCATGGAAAGCGGCATGCCCAGCACGCGCTGCATCATATGTCCATGAGCTCCTTTTCCTTCTCGGCGGTGATGGCGTCCACTTCCTTGACGATCTTGTCCGTCGCCTTCTGGATCTTGTCCTCGGCGGACTTCTGGTCATCCTCGGTGATGGCGTTGTCCTTCTTCATCTTTTTGATCTGGTCGTTGGCGTCTCTGCGGATGGCGCGGATGGCGACCTTGCAGTCCTCAGCCATCTTGCGGGTCTGCTTGACCAGCTCTTTTCTGCGCTCCTCGGTCAGCTCCGGCAGCAGCAGGCGGATGATCTTGCCGTCATTGGAGGGATTGATGCCCAGATCGCTCTTTTGGATGGCCTTTTCGATGACCTTGAGCATGCTCTGCTCCCACGGCGCGATCTGGATGATGCGCGGCTCGGGAATGGAGATGTTGGCCACCTGATTGATGGGCATCTGGGAGCCGTAGTATTCCACCGTGATGCGGTCGAGCAGCTGCGGATTTGCGCGGCCCGCACGCATGGAAGAGAGTTCTTTTCTATAAACCGCGACGGATTTATTCATCTTTTCAAGCATGTTGTCAATAACCACTTTGGTCATGGTCCCTGCCTCCTTATGACGTAAATCGGATTGTCCGCTTCTATTGTAGCAGATTTCCCCTCTGCAGGAAAGCCTTTTTCCCAAAGAAAGTGGAAACATTTCTCCCGCTCTGTCCGGCATTGACGCCCGTCAGGTGAATGAGAAAGGAAAGAGGATGAGAAACCGTAAACGCACAGAATTCCAGGATTGAGCGCTTCTTCCCTAGTCCAGAATGCCGCTTTGCTTGATGAAGGCGATTTCCTTCTCCACATGCGTATCCCGCGCGCCGTCGTGCTCGTTGAAAGGATAGACGCAGATGCGCTTTTCCGAAGGGATGCGGTTGTAGGTGGCATAATAGCACTTGGCCGGACAGACGGGGTCAGCCAGCGCTACCGACGCAAACACCTTGGCGCGGATGCGGTCGGCCAGGTTCATGGTGTCAAAATAGCTCAGCGTCTCATAGGCCTGGTCCAGGTTCTCCGGATGGCGACGCAGATAGTCGTTGACAGAGGCAAACGAGCCGTGCCGGTGCTCGACGCGATATTCGATGTTGCTGTTGGAGGGCACGTTGACCAGCGCCAGCTTCACTCGCTCGTCCAGCGCCGCTACCGCCATGCCCAGCGCGCCGCCCTGGCTCGTGCCGCGCACAAACATGCGATCTGCGTCTATGAACGGCAGCGCCGCGGCAAAATCCAATGCCTTGACGCAGTCCATGTATACCGCGCGATAGTAGTACTCCTCCTTGCTGAGGATCCCTTTGCTGTTTAAGTTGGTCACCATGCCGCTGCCGGTATAGGCAGCGCTGTTGCCCGTGATGCCGCCCTGCTCGCGGCAGTCCACCGCCAGCACCGCGCACCCCAGCACAACAAAGGCCATGTGATCGCTGGGCACGCCGCGGCTGCCGTTGAAGCCGTGATACTGCACCATCAGCGGGTACTTTTCCTTTCTCAGGAACGTGGGCACGATCAGCCAGCCATGGATGCGCGTCTGATCAAAGCCGTTGTAGGAAATATCGTACACCGCCACCGCCTGCGCGGGGTAGTCCACGCGCGCGCATTCGCCCTCCAACGGCACGCTGTGCGCCTGCTCCAGCGTGCGCGCCCAGAAATCGTCGAAATCTTCCCGCCGCGTCAGCGGGGGCAGATACGCCTCCAGCTCCGCAATTCTTTCCTGTAAATAGCCCATATTTCCGGCACCTCTTTTTCTTGTCCGTATCAATTCCGCCAGGCTTTTACGGCCGTGCAACGCCCGTTTTTCGTCGGAGAAGACCGCAAAGAAGAAACTCCCTTGCGGTCCTGATTGCTCTATTTTACATCCGAATCATCGAAGACATCGCCGCACTCGGGGCAGAACTTCGGGGGATGCTCGGGGTCATCCGGCTCCCAGCCGCACTTGTCGCACTTGTAAAGCCTGGCCTGGGCGGGCTTTTTTGCGCCGCACTCAGGGCAGAACTTCCCCTTGTTGACCTTGCCACAGCCGGGGCAGGTCCAGCCTTCCGGCTTGGGCTCGGGTTTCTTGGCGCCGCACTCCACGCAGAACTTTCCGGTGTTCACATGGCCGCAGGTACAGGTCCAGCAGTCCCCGGAGGGCTTGGGCTCAGGCTTCTTCGCGCCGCATTGCTGGCAAAACTTTCCGGTGTTCACGTGGCCGCAGGCGCAGGTCCAGCAGTCCGCAGACGCTGCCTGAGGCGCGGGTGCAGGCTGCCGCACCGCCTGCTGATCGCGTCCCATCTGATACAGGCTCTGGGCGTTGACGCCGCCCGCGCGGTTGGCCATATCCATGCCGGCAAAGGCAAACATGGGACCGGTGGCGGTGTTCTTGGCGGCGTCCTGCATGGCCTGCGCCTGCGCGCTGGTCAGGGTCGCGGCGGCCATGGTGGGATCGCGCATGACGGCGGTACGCTGCAGGTTCTTGATCATGGCCTCGTCCTCTTCGGAGGCCTTGACGGAGCTGACACCGAAGGATGCGACGGAAATGCCCCGCAGCTCGGCCCACTTCGCGCTGAGTACCTCGTTGAGCGCGTCGGCGATCTCCTGGGTGTGGCCAGGCAGCGCCGAATACCGGATGCCCATGTCGCTGATCTTGGCAAACGCGGGCTGCAGCGCGGTCATCAGCTCGGTCTTGAGCTGGCCATCGATGCGGTCACGGGTATAGGTGCCGGTCACATTGCCGCAGACATTGGCATAGAAGAGCAGCGGATTGCTGATCTTGTAGGAGTACTCGCCAAAGCAGCGGATGGCGATGTCAATGTCCAGGCCGATGTTGCGGTCCACCACGCGGAAGGGCACAGGATTTGGCGTTCCGTATTTGTTCCCGATGATTTCCTTGGTGTTGAAATAGTACACGCGCTGATC
>DKYK01000085.1 GCA_002492415.1 Christensenella sp. UBA7102 | reverse complement strand
GAAGACCTTGCCGATCTTGCCGTAGTCCGACGGCCACAGCAGCTCAAACTGGTCGCTGTACACCTCCTCGCAGGACAGCGGGATGGTCTTGCCCACGTGCGCCCAGTCCACGCCCTGCGCGGCGTAGGCTCGGGCCACCAGCGAAGAGCAGTCGAAGATACTGGGCTTGTCGCGCTGCGCCTGGCTGTACCTGCAGCCCACCTTGCTCTTTGCCCAGGACGCCGCCTTGGCCGCGACGCTCGCCGCATCCGCGTGGGAATCCTCCTTGGCCACGTCGCTGTACCACAACCCGTTGCGCTCCATGGCGGCCTCCACGTCGGTCACGCGGCCCGTGGTGTCCAGCGTTTTGGCCTGCGCGCTGTTCTGGCCGTACCGGTGCGCCAGCAGCGCGAACCGCCAGCGGTCGTCGCCCGCAAAGCCGTGGCGCTTGGCCGCAAGGCCTGCGTAATAGACGTACACTGCCGCAAGGCCGCGAATGCTCTCCCAGCCCTCAAGGTCAAAGGAGAACCCCGCATACCGGTAGTAATCCTGCGCATACTTGGGCTTGAACTGGCACGGTCCCACCGCGCCCGCCGAGGACACCAGCCCCAGCCTAAAGTTGCTTTCGCGCTCCACCGTGCCCAGCAGGATGCCCACCGGCACCGCGAACTCGATGCTCGCCGCCTGCGCGACGGACAGGGCCGCTTCTGGGGCGGGTTTGCCGTTTGCCTGCCTCCACATTTCCATTTTCTCCTTTCTCACACACAGAACCCAAAGCTCACGCCCGCATTCCCGTTCGCCACGCCCGTGGACACCGCGCCAGTCTTGTTGAACGTGCAGAAGAACTCCGCTGTATACGCAGCCAGGGAGCGCGTCCACCACCCGATCGCCGCGCCATTCTGCGTCTTTTTTCGGTTTGCTGCGGTGGTATAGTAGGGATATTGGCTGCCCTCCCCCTCCCAGGAGTTCTCAACATACCCATCGCCCACGTCAGAATCGCCCAGGACCTCAATCTCCGAGAAGAGGAACAGGCTGTCCGTCACGATGTCGATGCGCGTTTCGTCCTCACCGTCCGCAGCCGCCTTTTTTCGCACCGGCCGAATGACGCTGCGCAGTGCGGCGGGCAGCCGTCCCAGAATCGTACCGTTCAGCGTTGCGCGCAGCGCGCAGCTGCTCCAGCCTCCCGCGTTGCTCATGGCGCCGTTCATCTTTTCGGAAGAAGACAGGCACTGCTTCAGCCCAAAGGTAATGCCCGCTTTGCCCGAATTGTCTGCCAAATCGTCGTGCGCAAAGCCTATGATCACCGCGCTGTACGCTGTCCCGTCAATACTGACGGAAATCTCGTCGCCCACGCTCCAATACTCCGCCGCAAGCCCGGCCTGCGACACCGCTGCGATCTCCGCCCAGCTCATGGTGGACAGCGCCGCCTTCTCCGGCAATCCGCCCGACGCCTTTTTCGGGACAAGATTGAAAATCATATCCTCGTTCACCCCACAATCAAAACGTTTGCGGTAAGGGATGCGGCGGGCGCCGTGGTGCAGCCAAACGTGAGCGTGCCGCTGCCCTGTGATGTGGCCCGCACGCCTGCTTCGCACCAGGCATCATAGCAGGAAGGGGCGGGCGTCACGATGAGATGGCAGCCCGCCGTCACCCCTGCCGCGGACGCGGTGAGCGCCTTTCCCGACCAACCCGATGCAGGCAGCGTCACGCTCAGTGCCGTTGCCGTGCCCGCCGGCCCCTGCGGTCCAGTGCTGCCGGTTGCTCCCTTGGGCCCGGTGTCGCCCTTGGGCCCCTTGATGCTGACCGACGCGGGGTTGCTAAGCCCCCCGTTGTTACTCCACGACAGCAGGCCATCGCTGCTCACCGTCGGCGTAAACACCGCGCCCGTATCGCCCTTTGCACCTGTGCTGCCCTTTGCGCCCGGATCGCCCTTCGGCCCCTTGATATTGACCGACGCGGGGTTACTGATCCCCCCGTCATTGCTCCACGACAGCAGGCCGTCCGCAGAGACGGACGGGATGAACGTCGCGCCCGGTGCGCCCGTATCGCCTTTTTCACCCTGTGCTCCTGGACTGCCCTGCACGCCCGCATCCCCCTTGGGTCCCTTGATGCTGACCGGCGCGGGGTTGGTAAGTCCCCCGTCATTGCTCCACGACAGCAGGCCATCCGCCGCTACGGATGGGATGAACGTGGCGCCCGGTGTGCCCGTATCGCCTTTTTCACCCTGTGCTCCTGGACTGCCTTGCGTGCCCGCATCCCCCTTGGGTCCCTTGATGCTGACCGGCGCGGGGTTGGTAAGCCCCCCGTCATTGCTCCACGACAGCAGGCCGTCCGCAGAGACGGACGGGATAAACGTCACGCCTGATGCGCCCGACGCGCCCTGCAGCGGGCCGTTGTTGACCCATCCCGACACAGCGCCGTAGATGTAGATATCATAGGGCTCGGACGTACCCACGCCATAGGCGTCGCCGGGGGAGGGCGCCGCCACACCGGCCTGGAGCGAGGCAAGCGAGGCGTAATAATCCAGCACGGCAAAGCCCGCTCCTGTATCTCCCTTATCCCCCTTCGGGCCCTGCGCGCCCTGTGGCCCCACGTCTCCGGGGTCGCCCTTGTCTCCCTTTGCGCCAGTCGCGCCCTGTTCTCCCGGATCACCCTTTGCGCCCTTTACATTGACGGCTGCGGGGTTGGTCAGTCCTCCGTCATTGCTCCAGGACAGCGTGCCGTCCGTGGAAACGGCGGGAATAAACGTCGCGCCCGGCGCGCCCGTATCGCCTTTTTCCCCCTGCGCTCCCGGAACGCCCTGTGCGCCGGTATCTCCCTTGGGCCCGACTGCGCCTGTCGCGCCGGTCTCTCCCTTGGGGCCTGCGATGCCCTGCGGGCCGGTCTCCCCCTTATCGCCCTTGGCGCCGGTTTCGCCCTTGGGCCCACGGATATTGGCGCTCTGAGGGTTGGTCAGACCGCCGTCGTTGCTCCAGGACAGCACGCCCTCGCTGCTCACCGAAGGGAGGAATACCGTGCCGGGATCGCCCTTTGCGCCCTTGTCGCCCTTGGGACCGGCTGCGCCAGTGGGCAGCCCGAACGCCAATTTCAGTCCCTCCTGCGCGCTGATGGAGCCGCTCGCGGTGGCCGCCGCGCCCGCCTCCAGCGTCTGCGCGGTAACGCTCATCTGCCCGACTGCGGCGCAGAATTCCAGCGCCTGTTCGATGCTCTCCTCTACCTCGGCCAGCCAAACGCGCACAGCCTCGGGAGGCGTTCCGCCCACCTCGAGGGAGGGCAGCACGCGCAGGCTCCACACATAGGAGCGCACGGCCTTATCCGTGCCTGTCAGCGTCAGCTGCATCTGCACGCGGCCGCGCTCGCTCATGGCCCAGGCGGGCACCGTGACCGTCAGCGGGCCTGTCTCGGGCAGCGCTGCGGCCTCGCCCTCCAGCGTCACGCCATCGGGCATGCGGTAGCGCAGAAAGGCTGCGTTCACGCCCTCCTGTGCGATGGCGCTTACGTCGATTTCCAGCTGTACGGCGCCTTTTTCGCCCGCACAGCCCAGTACCTCACCGTCCAGCGCCACGCCGGCATCTTCCAGCTTGACCTTGATCTTTCGCATGATTTGAGTTTCCTCCTTTTGCGTTTTTGCCCGGGTACGCCCCCATTATGCACTCTTTTCATGCGCACAGCGTCCACAAATCAGCCGTGCATGCGATCGCATAATCAAAAGAAAATGCGGCGAATTTCCATCAAAAAAACAGCTCTCGCAGACGGTTTTTCTGCGAAAACTGTTCTATTAGATGTTTGAGGGCGCGGTCACAGGGCGGCGCGGCGGACGAGGCGCAGGATGCAGACGGTCATATCATCCCGGTGGCGACCCACCTGCGCGGCGCGCTCGATGAGGCGTCGAGCGGACTGTTCAGGCGCGCGGGCATCAATGGCCTGGATCTCGGCCTGCAGCCAGGAGGCGTCTGCGTCCACCGCGTCCACCACACCGTCGGAGAGCAGCACGAGCACATCGCCGTCCTGCAGCTGCATCTGTGTGACCGAGGGCTTTACTTTTTCCACGATGCCCATGGGCAGCGCGTCGCCCCCCACCTCGATGACGCGGCGGCCACGCCGCACATAGGAGGACACCGCGCCGATCTTCATGGCCTTGAGCGTGCCCTGCGCAAGGTCGATGAGCATCAGGTCCATGGTGGAAAAGCATTCGCCGCCGCGGCTGAGCAGCAGGTCGTTGACGCCGTGCAGTGCGGCCTCGGGCTCAAAACGCGCCAGCAGGAAGTCCTCCATCAGCTCCACCGCCGCGCGGCTCTCACGCTGCGCCTCGTCGCCGTGTCCCATGCCATCGGCCAGAGCCGCCATGTACAGCCCGTCCGGCAGATGCACGGTCGTCAGCGTATCGCCGCAGGGCGCGCCCTCTTCGGATGAGCGGCTGCAGCTGCCCTCGCTGATCTCAAAGCGGCAGGCTTCTTCCAGCGTAAGGCGACAGACGCCCTGCCGGGGACAGACGCCCGTGGGCCGCACGCGCAGCGACACGCCCGCAGCCTGAGATACCGCCTGCGTCAGGCGCACGTCGCACAGGCCGTCGCGACGGCGGCAGGGCACGCCCAGCGTGATCACAAGCCGATCGCCCGTCTTTTGCGCCTGCACGCTCTCGGCGCGCATTGCCTGGGCGTCCAGCGCCTGGGCGATCTGATGGGCGAGCTCGGGCAAAGGGCGAACGGGCTCGTCCATCTCAACAGCAATGCGATTCAGCGCCCCGCTGACCGCGGCGAACTGTCCGCCCCCCTGCGCGGCGCGGCCCATGCGGCCATAGAGCGCGGCATATTCCCGCAACTTCTCGGCTGCTCCGGCGCGCAGGCCGTCGGGATCCAGCTGTGCGCTGTGCCGCACCTGCGCCTCGCGATCGACGAAAACGCGCAGCCGATCCCACACCGGCTGGCGGATGCAGAGAAAAGACGCAATAGCCGCCAATAGCTCGACAGCGCGGGACCAGGTGAGAAAGCGCGCGTCCAGCACGCCGGCCAGTACCGCGGCCACCGGCGCGCAGGCCGCCACCCACCAGCGCCCCATGCGGGAAAACACGCCCGAGAGCAGGCCGAGCATCACCAGCCCGCATAGAAACCAGGGCTCGGCAGGGCTGGTGACGCCCAGCATCAGACCCGTCAGCGCCCCCACCGCCGCACCCAGGCCCGCGCCGCCCAGGTGTCCGGCGACCATGCACACCAGCAGCATTCCCGCCCGCACGGGAGAAACGCCCCACAGGCTCACACTGCGGAAACCCGCCGTGACGCCCGCAAACAGCAGCGTCAGGCTGATGAGTTCCTCTGAGGAGAGCAGCTCGCGGTCCCGCAGGCGGATGCGCAGCGCGGAGGCATACATGCGGGCCAGCACCATCACGGTGACGGCGCCCGCGCCCGCCATCAGGTGGCCGTAGGCATCCTGCACAAAGAGCAGGGGCATCAAATAGGAGGAAAGGCCCGCCGCCAGCACGCACGCCAGGTCATTGGGGCGAAGGCCGGAGGCGCGCAGGCAAATGCCAAGCAGATAGAGCAGCGCGCAGGCCAGCAAGGCGCCGGGCGATCCCGCGATGAGCGCGCCCAGCACGCAGCCCGCGGCCGCCCAGTCCATGGCCTTCCCGCGCATCATGGCAGCGGCCAGCAGCGCGGGGGCAAAGGGCATCGCCCCGCCCATCAGCTCGCCCTGCGCGGCAAAGGCACACAGCGCGAACACGGGTAACCCTCGGCGCAGGCTCAGCCCCGCCGGGCTGTCCCACAGCGCTTGCAGTCTCTCCTCTGCCCGTGCCGCCGTGCCGTCCTCCCCGCTCTCCCGCTTTAAGCTCCACACTCGGTCGGTACGCCGCCTTGCTGTCTGTGCCATATCCATGCCGCCTCGCTTTCCGTTGATGGGGTCATTCTGTATAGACTGTAACAGCGCCCTCCCGCGTTTTCTGTCGCTCCCGTGCAGAAAAAATCCCTGTTTCCCGCCATTTCCCACGAGAACAAATTCTTAAAAAATTGCAATCGACGCCCCAAATTGACGAGGATTTTGTGTGAAAAAAACATTGTTTTTTGCACAGTGTAAAAATGCGCTGTAAAAATTCGATTTTTATCTTGACAGACTGCGGAAGATATGCTTAAATACCCATGGTTTTTAGTTTAGAATTTCTAAACTTCCATTCCACAAATATGGCCGTATCAGCGCTTTGGTTCACTGTTTGTAAACCGTGAATTTACTGTTGATGCGGCTTGACAGAAGTAAACCGAAAGTTTAGCACGCATGTTCTTCAGGGAGGTGTGACTGCGTGGAACTTGGCGAAAAAATCAAGCGTCTGCGCCTGCAGCACGGGCTGACGCAGGAGGAGCTGGCGCTGCGGTGCGATCTGAGCAAGGGCTTCATCTCCCAGCTGGAGCGCGACCTGACCTCTCCTTCCATCGCGACGCTCAAGGACGTGCTCGAGTGTCTGGGCACGGATCTGCGCACGTTTTTCAGCGAGCCCGAGGAGGAAAAGATCGTATTCGGCACGCAGGATGTGTTCGATACGCGAGATGAAGAGAGTGGTTTTGCCATTTCCTGGCTGATCCCCAACGCGCAGAAAAACGAGATGGAGCCCATTCTGCTGGAGCTGTGTCCCGGCGGCCGCACCGTGCTGGACGATCCCCACGCGGGCGAGGAATTCGGCTACGTGCTGTGCGGACAGATCACCATATGCCTTGGCGACAAGGCGCACAAGTGCAAGAAGGGCGAGAGCTTCTATTTTCAGCCCCATGCGCCCCATCGTCTGGAGAACCACGGCAAGGTACCGGCAAAGGTGCTGTGGGTCTCGTCCCCGCCAACATTTTAAGGAGGTAAGCCGCGTATGTCCGTCGTGGAAAGCACGCACCTGATTGACCTGATGGGGGTCTCCAAGACCTTTGACGGCGAGACCGAGGCGTTAAAGCCCATCAATCTCTACATCCGTAAGAAGGAATTCATCACGCTGCTGGGGCCCTCCGGCTGCGGCAAGACCACCACGCTGCGGCTCATCGCGGGATTTGAGACGCCCACGACGGGACGCATCCTCTTTGAGGGCAAGGACATCACCGGCGTGCCGCCCTACAAGCGCCGCGTCAACACGGTGTTTCAGAAGTACGCGCTGTTTACGCACTTGAACGTGTATGAGAACATCGCGTTTGGTCTGCGGCTGAAAAAGCGTCCGCAGGCGGAGGTGGACCGGAAAGTGACGGAGCTGCTGCATCTGGTGGGGCTGGACGGCTTTGGCAAGCGCACGGTGGACCGGCTCTCGGGCGGGCAGCAGCAGCGCGTGGCCATTGCGCGGGCGCTGGCAAACGAGCCCGAGGTACTGCTTCTGGACGAGCCGCTGGGCGCGCTGGACCTGAAGCTGCGCAAGGAGATGCAGGTGGAGCTGAAGAACATGCAGCAGCGCCTGGGCATCACGTTCATCTATGTAACGCACGACCAGGAAGAGGCGCTGTCCATGTCGGACACCATCGTGGTGATGAAGGACGGCTTCATCCAGCAGATCGGCACGCCCACGGACGTGTACAACGAGCCCAAGAACGCATTTGTGGCGGATTTCATCGGCGAGAGCAACATCATGCGCGGCACAATGCTCCGCGATGAGCTGGTGGAGTTTGAGGGACGGCCCTTCCCCTGCGTGGACAAGGGATTTGGCGAAAACGCGCCTGTGGACGTGGTGATCCGCCCGGAGGATGTAAAGCTGACCGAGCCGGAGGAAGGCCAGGTGGCAGGCGTCGTGCAGTCCGTGGTGTTCAAGGGCGTGCACTATGAGATGATGATCAGGACCGATGCGTTTACCTGGATGGTGCACTCCACGCAGTGCCGCCAGGTGGGGCAGCGCGTGGGGCTTTCGGTGATCCCGTTTGACATCCACATCATGAGGCGCTCTGTGACCCCGGTGGAAAGGGAGGGGTAGCGCATGAATCGCAAGATATGGGCGACTCCCTTTATCGTATGGATGGTGATCTTCACGCTGGCGCCCATCGTTCTGGTGCTGATCTACTCGCTGACGGATGCTTCGGGCGCCTTTACGCTGGACAACTTTGCGGCGTTTCTCGACCCCATCTACATCAACGTGCTGCTGCGCTCCATCGGCATGGCGCTGCTGTGCACGCTGATCTGTCTGCTGATCGCATACCCCGCCGCCTATTTTCTCTCGCAGAAGGACATCGATAAAAAGGGCGTGCTGATTCTGCTGTTCATCATTCCGATGTGGATGAACTTCCTGCTGCGCACCTATGCGTGGCTGACGCTGCTGGAGAGCAACGGGCTGATCACCTCGGCGGTCAATCGGGTGCTTTCTCTCTTCGGCGTCCAGCAGGAGGTGCGGCTGCTGTACAACTACGGCGCGGTGCTGATGGGCATGGTGTACAACTATCTGCCGTTTATGATGCTGCCGCTGTACACGGTGCTGTCCAAGATGGATCGCAGCGTGATCGAAGCCGCCGAGGATCTGGGCGCGAACCGCGCGCACGTGTTTACGCGGGTGGTTTTCCCGCTTTCGCTGCCGGGCGTAGCCAGCGGCATCACGATGGTGTTCATGCCCGCGGTGACGACCTTTGTCATCTCCCGGCTGCTGGGCGGCGCGCAGTTCAAGCTCTTTGGCGACCTGATCGAGCAGCAGTTCCTGTTTACGGGCAACTGGAACTTCGGCTCGGCGATGTCGCTGGTGATGATGGTGCTGCTGCTGGTGTCCATGGGCATTATGAACCGCTTTGGCGACAAGGAAGGGGGCGGCGTGCTGTGAAAAAGAAGGTATCGGGCGCGGGCGGCTTTTTCAAGCGAGCGTATCTGGGGCTGGTGCTGCTGTTCCTATACGCGCCGATCCTGACGCTGATCGTATTTTCCTTCAACGCCTCCAAATCCCGCGCGCGGTGGGACGGCTTTACGCTGGACTGGTACATCCAGTTGTTTCAGGACTCCGACATACTCAGCGCGCTGTACGTGACGCTGGCGGTGGCGGTGCTGGGCGCGGTGCTGGCCACGATTCTGGGCACGATGGGCGCGATCGGCATCCATTCGATGGGACGCTTTGGCAAGGGGCTGTGGATGAACGTGGCGAATCTTTCCATGCTCACGCCCGACATCGTCATTGGCGTGAGCATGATGATCCTGTTCATCTTCTGCAAGCTGGAGTTGGGATTCCTGACCATGCTGCTGGCGCACGTGACGTTCAATATCCCGTATGTGATCTTTTCGGTACTGCCCAAGCTTAGGCAGATGAACGCGCATGCGTATGAGGCGGCGCTGGATCTGGGCGCTTCGCCCGGGCAGGCGCTGATGAAGATTGTAGTGCCCGAGATCATGCCCGGCATCGTTTCGGGCGCGATTCTGGCCTTTACACTGTCGCTGGACGATTTTGTGATCTCCTTCTTTACCACAAGCGAGGTGCAGAACCTGTCCATCATGATCTATTCCATGGCAAAGCGCGGCATCAACCCCACCATCAACGCGCTGTCCACGCTGATGTTCGTATCGGTGATGGTGCTGCTGCTGGTGCTCAACAAGCGCTCCTCGCTCATTGAGAAGCGATAGTTCCCTTCTATCCAACCATTTCACACATCACACACACGAAAGGAAACAGACAAAAATGAAAAAACTGTCCCTGCTGCTGGCCGCGCTGCTGCTTACCCTGGCTCTGACGGGCTGCTCAAGCGCCAAGGAGAGCATCACGGTGTACAACTGGGAGGACTACATCTGCCCCGAGGCGCTGGATCTGTTCACCGAGGAGACCGGGATTGAGGTCAAGTACGTGCGCTTTACCACCAACGAGGAGATGTACATCAAGCTCTCCCGCGGCGGTTCCAGCTACGATGTGGCCTTCCCTTCCGATTACATGATCGAGCGCATGATCGCAAACGACATGCTGATGGAGCTGGATCACAGCGCGCTTTCCAACTTCACCCAGAACGCGCAGTGGCTGCAGGATCCCGACTATGATCGGGGCAGCCGGTACTCTGCGCCCTACATGTGGGGCACAGTGGGAATCCTCTACAACACAAAAATGGTGGAGGGCGGCTCCATCGACTCCTGGGGCGCGATGTGGGACACGCAGTACCAGCGCAATGTGCTGATGATGGATTCGGTGCGCGATTCGCTGGGCGTGACGCTGTGCTACCTGGGATATGATCTGAACACCCGCGAGCTGAGCGAACTGGAGGCGGCGCGAGACAAGCTGGTCGAGCAGCGCGAAAGCGGCGTGCTGCTGGCCTACGGCGTGGATGAGATCAAGGATAAAATGGCCAACAATGAGGCCGCGATGGGCCTGGTTTGGTCGGGCGACGCCATCACCAGTATTGACATCAATCCCGATTTGGCGTATTGTGTACCCCAAGAGGGCTCTAACATCTGGGTGGACGGTATGGTCATTCCCAAGACGGCAAAGAACTACGAGGGCGCGCTCAAGTTCATCAACTTTATGATGCGCCCCGACATTGCCGCGATGAACAGCGAATACATCGGCTACTCCACGCCCAATCAGGGCGCGCTGGAGCTGCTGGACGACGAGCTGGTGGACGATCCGACCTTCAACCCCTCGCAGGATGTGATCGATCGGTGTACCTTCTTCCATGATGTTGCGGACGTCATTGACATGTACGATCGCATCTGGGTGGAGGTCACGGCCAACTGAGGCTTGGAACAGCACGCGGTCTTTCAACCCCGGACGCTCTTGCGCGACCGGGGTTTTCTGCCCCAATGCAAGCGAACAGGAGCGATCACGATATGGCAGGGATCTCCAAGCTGACCAGCGGCGGCCTGATGGTGAACTATCGCTGTCAGGCGCGGTGCGGACACTGCCTGTACTGCTGCTCCCCGGAGCGGGAGGCGGATTATATATCCTATGAAGCTGCGCGGCGCGTCTTTTCCCGCGTAAAGGTGCTGGGCGCGCCCTCGATGCACATCAGCGGCGGCGAGCCCTTTCTGGAGCCGGAAAAGCTCCGCCGTGTGCTGGACGCGGCGCGCGATGAAGGCATGCCCATCGACTACATCGAGACCAGCGCGTCCTGGGCGACGGATGACGAGGACACCCGCGCGGTGCTGCAGCGCGTGCTGGATTACGGCGTGACGACGCTGAGCGTGTCCATCTCCCCCTACCACAACGAGTACATTCCGCTGGACCGCGTGCTGCGCCTGATGGGGCTATGCGCCGAAATGGGGCTGGACGCCCCGCTGTGGATCGACGAATTTCTGCCGGATATGTCCGTATTCCCCACCGACGCAGTGCATTCCAGGCAAGAGTACATCGACTTTTTCAACCGCAACTACTGGGCGCAGCTGCCGCCGCGCTACGCGCTTTACCGCATGGGGCGCGCGGTGCTGACGCATCGCGACGATATGCCCACCTTCCCCACCGCGCGCATCCCGCACATGGGGCGCTCCTGCGCGGAGCTGGCGGGGCGGTCGCACTATCACATCGACTGCTACGGCGGGTACATTCCGCCGGGGTGTCCGGGGCTTTCGCTGCCGCTGGACGCGCTGGGGCGGGAATTGGACCCGGAGGAATACCCCATCTACACGCGTCTGGCGCAGGAGCCCCGGCTGCTGCTGGACTACTGCAAATCACAGGGCTTCGTACCGGGGCCGAGCTATTACAACCGCTGCCACCTGTGCCAGGAGATGCGGCTGTTCCTGTATCAAAAATTCCCGGGAAGATTCCGAGAGCTGGCGCCGGCGAGCTTTTACGAATCCATCTTACGGGAACGCACGGTTGAAACCGACGAAGAAAAGTTGTAAACTGATACTCAAAACAGTTCTATTTTAGGAGGTTACAAGTCCATGGAACTCGAAACTCTCGCGCTGCGCGGCGGGTACAAGCCCGGCAACGGCGACACGCACACCATGCCCATTTATCAGTCCACCACTTATGAATACACCTCCGCCGACCACATGGCGCATCTGTTCGATCAGCCCACCGAGGGCCACATCTATTCCCGCATCTCCAACCCGACGGTTGGCTTTGTGGAGGAGAAGATCGCAGCGCTGGAGGGGGGCGTGGGCGCGCTGATGACCACGTCCGGTCAGGCGGCCTCGCTGCTGTCGATTCTGAACATCTGCAAGGCGGGCGACCACTTCATCTGCACCGCGGGTGTGTACGGCGGCACGGTAAACCTGTTTGCGGTGACGCTCAAGCGCTTCGGCATTGACTGCACCTTCGTCTCCCCCGACGCGACGGAAGCGGAGCTGAACGCTGCGGTGCGTGAAAACACACGCCTGGTGTTCTCCGAGACGCTGACCAACCCCACGCTCGTGGTATGCGACATTGAGAAATTCGCAAACTTTGCGCACGCGCATGGCATTCCGCTGATCGTGGACAACACCTTTGCCACGCCCATGCTGTGCCGCCCGTTCGAGTTCGGCGCGGACATCGTGACGCACTCGACCACCAAGTACATGGACGGCCACGCGGTGGTGGTGGGCGGCGTGATCGTGGACTCGGGCAAGTTCGACTGGAAAAATGGCAAATTCCCGGAGTTCACCGAGCCGGATCCCACCTATCACGGCATTGTGTACGCCGATTACGGCGCGCCGGCCTACATCATCAAGTGTCGCATGCAGCTGATGCGCGACTTCGGCGTGCTGCCCAGCGCGCAGGACGCGTTCCTGCTGGATCTGGGCCTGCAGACGCTGCCGGTGCGCATGGCGCAGCACTGCAAGAACGCGCAGGCCGTCGCCGAATACCTGGAAAAGTGCGACAAGGTGGAGTTTGTCAACTACCCGGGTCTGCCCGGTAACTCCCAGCACGAGAAGGCGAAGAAGTACCTGCCCAAGGGCTGCTCGGGCGTCATCTCCTTCTCGATCAAGGGTCCGCGCGAAAACGCGGCGCGTTTCATGGACGCGCTTAAGATCGCCTCCACCGTCACGCACGTGGCGGACATCCGCACGCTGGCGCTGCAGCCCGCCAACACCACCCATCGCCAGCTGACCGACGAGCAGCTGCGCGCGGGCGGCGTCACCCCCGGCCTCATTCGCTTCTCGGTGGGTCTGGAGAACCTGGGCGACATCCTCAAGGACGTGGAGCAGGCGCTGGCCAAGGTGTAAAGATTCCCTCATAAAAAGGACAAGACGGTACGGTTTCTTGATGCTGTACCGGCTTGTTTTTATTGGTTTCTGACGGGATTATTCGTCTGGCCGAGCAGATAATCGATGGAAACGCGGTAAAGATCGGCAAGGCGGATCAGTACCTCCGTTGGAACGTCCCTTTGCCCAAGCTCATAATTGCTGTACACCTGCTGCGAGCAATACAGCCTGTCCGCGACCTGCCGCTGCAGCAGATCGTGGTCTTCCCTCAGTTCGCGGATCCTTTGATACATTCCTTCATCACTTCGCGAAAGAAATGTTGCCATACCGCATTTTGTTGTATTAACTTTTACTGCAAATTACAGTTAAAGTTGGAAAGAACAACAGGAAAGGAGGGGGGATGATGTGGTTTCTGGCTTGGTTTGCTGTGTATAGCGTCGTGATGTCTCTGGCCGCCTTCGCTCTGCGCTAAGCTGAGACAGGCAAAAGGCAGCCCCGGGACAATTCCGGGGCTGCCTTTCTGTGCAGTTGATATTCAGCAAATTTCGCTGCGGGCACGCCATTCAGTGTCGAGCATCGCCATGAGGATATCGTCGGCCCACCCCTCTCCGTCGGGGACGGCGGCGCGGCGGGTGCCCTCGCGGACGAAGCCGGCGCGCTCATAGGCGCGTAGGGCGCGGGAATTGAAAGAGAACACGTCCAGCTCCAGGCGGTGGAGGTGCAGGTGATCAAAGGCGGCGGCGCAGGCGCTGTCGATGAGGAAAGGCGCCCAGGCCATGGCCGCGATGCTCAGGATGGAAGATGGCGCAGCGGAAGTTGGCGCAGCGGGCGTCCCAGTCGATCTCGTTGACCACGCTCTCGCCGACGATGGCGCCATCCGGAGCGATGAGCAGCAGATCCAGGCGATCCTCGTCGCTTATACAGGCGTGGAAGAAGGGCACGACCTCCTCGCGGGTAAAGTTGGGCCGACAGCCCGTCAGACGCGCGACCTTGGGATCGAGCGGGCAGAAGTTGTGCTCATAATAGGCGTCGGCATCCGCATGGCGAGCAGGGCGCAGCAGATAGCCGTCATGGGCAAATAAGGGAATTTCGCAGTTCATCATCTTTCCTCCGGTTTGAAATCAAATAAAAACAAACCCGCACGAATCATTTGCTGCGGGCTTGCGTGTTTTCTGTTATACTGGAACTGTGGTCTGCTCACTTCTTTTCTTCGTGGGTGATGCGCGTCCAGAACAGACCGGTGGCCATATCGCAGATGCGCCGCTTGTCGGCCTCGGTGACCACGACGCCGCCGACGGTGACGGTGTGATCGCGCATGAACTCAGTCAGCTCATACGCATCCTTCTCCTTGTACTCTTTGGCGGTCAGCCGCTCCTCGGTGCGGCAGAGCAGATAGTCCACCGATACGCCAAAATACTCCGACAACTGCAGCAACAGCTCCAGCGTCGGCTCGCGCAGGTTGCGCTCATAGGAGCCAATGGCGCTGGAGGACAGGCCGTATCTCTCACCCAGTTCGCGCTGCTGCATACCGCGCTCCTTGCGCAACTCGCGCAGGCGATCTCCAAACGTCGTACCCGCCATGCTGTCACCATCCTTTGGGATTTCGATCATACTGATTATAGCATATCTTCGAAGGGTTTGAAAATACATTTTGTTCAGTTGAGGAGGTTTTTTTATGGATACTCTCCCCCATGCTCCGCTCGCGCAGGCACAAAATGTGGCGCGCATCGCGCGGGCGCACTGTCCCGGTCTATTGGCGGCGTACCTGCACGGCTCCATCTGCCTGGGCGGCTATGTGCCCGGGCGGTCGGACCTGGACCTGCTGCTGGTGAGTGAGGGTTCCATGACGAGGGCGGAGCGAACCGTGTTTGCCGACGCGCTGCTGCCGCTGCACGGCGCGCCCTGCCCAGTGGAGCTGTCCGTGGTAACGCGCGCGGGACTGCTGCGGCCGCAGCCGGTGTGCTGCTTTCACTTCAGCCAGATGTGGGCGGGGCGATATGCGGCGCACGACGCAGACAATCCGCTGCTTGCGGGCGACTTCCCCGATGGAGACATTCCGGCATACTACCGTGTGGCGCGGCAAAGCGGCGTGACGTTGCTGGGGCCAAAGCCCGCGGAGCTGCTGCCCGAGGTGGGCGACGAGGTCTTCTGGCGCTCCATCACCGATGGCATCGAGGACTGTTCCTTTGAGGACTACGGACTGTTCGCCTCCAACATACTGACGCTGCCGCGCATACTGTCCTTTGCGCACCTGCGGCGGGTGCTGACCAAGGCGCAGGGCGGGCGCTGGGGCATGGACGCCTTTCCGGAGTATGCAGACCTTCTGCGCCGGGCGCTTGCGGAATATGAGGGCGGTCAAGCGCAGACTTTCCCATTGGAAGAGCTTTCCGCCTTCCGCGCAAAGATGCTCGAAGAGATTGCAAAAGGGTTGCGCTAGTAGACGTCCTGATCAAGGTTCTGCGCAGTGAGCGTCCAGACGCCCTCCTCATGCAGGAGCGCAAAATCCTGCGGATCCGGACGATGCGCCAGGTCGATGAGATGACGCAGCGCACCCTCAGCGGCGGCTTCGGGCTTCATGGGGCCAGAAAAGGGCGCCTCTACCGCATAGAGGTAGACGTCCGCTTCGCCCAAAAGGCCCACGCCGGCAAAGCGCGCGCCCTCGGGCAGCAGCTGCTGCGGCAGCTGCATCGGCGGCAGCTGCTGACAGCGAAGCGCGACCTTCTCTTCCCACAAATACAGCAAGATCACCATACAATTCGTCATCACGCGTCTTCCTTTCCGACAAAATGAAAACTCTCCGCCCCCGCAAGATGGGAGCGGAGAGAAAAATCTCCAGGATTACGCCAGATCCGCGGTGACGTTTTTGAGCATGTCGATGATGTTGATATGCTGGGGGCAGACCGCCATGCACGCGCCGCATTCGACGCACTGGGTGGGCGCCTTGCCCTCGGCGCACAGGCGCTGGTAATCCTTGTTTCCCTTCTCCAGACCGCCATAGAGCGAAGCGTTGTTCCACGCGGAGAAGGCGCCGGGGATATCCACACCCTGCGGGCAGGGCATGCAGTAGGCGCAGCCCGTGCAGCCCACCTTGATGCGGCTGTTGTAGGCGTCGCGCACGCGGTCGATGAGCGCGAGTTCGTCGGCGTCCATGCAGCCGGGCTCCACGGTGTCAAAGATCCGCAGATTGTCCTTAGTCTGCTCGACGGTGGTCACGCCGGAGAGGACGGTTGCGACCTCGGGCTGATTGCACAACCAGCGGAACGCCCACTCCACGGGCGAGCGCTTGACGGGAAAGGCATCGTAGAGCGCCTGAACGTTGTCCGGCGCGTTGGCCAGGCGGCCGCCCAGCAGGCCCTCCATCACCACGACGGGAATGCCCTTGGAGCCCGCGAGCTTGACGCCCTTGAGCCCCGCCTGGTTCGCGACGTCCATATAGTTGAACTGCAGCTGGCACATATCCCAGTCGTAATCGTTGAGAATATACTCAAACGCATCGTAATCGTCATGGAAAGAAAAGCACGCAAAGCGGATCTTGCCCTCGGCCTTCAGGCGCGTGAGGAATTCGCGCACGCCCAGCGCCTTGGCCTTATCCCAGCGCTCACGTCCCAGCGCGTGCACCAGATAGAAGTCGATGTGGTCCGTCTGCAGGCGCGCCAGCTCCTCGTCGAACATGCGCTGCATATCCTCGGGCTTTTCCGCCAGCCAGATGGGCAGCTTGGTGGCGATGGTGCACTTTTCACGGTAGCCGTCCCGCAGCGCCTTGCCCACCACAACCTCGGACTGCTGGCCCAGGTAGACATAGGCGGTGTCCAGATAGGTCACGCCGCCGTCGATGGCCGTGCGGATGATGTTGATGGCGTTTTCCTCATCGACAACCTTCTTCCCATCCACCTCTTTCATCGGGAATCGCATGCAGCCCAGGCCGAAAGCAGAGCCTTGAATGCCCAATTTGCCAAAATTACGCAGCTTCATATCTTTTTCTTCCTTTCTCTGTTCTGGAAACAGCCGTTAATTCCGACTATAATGATACCATATTCAGCGCGGGATTGTAAACGCGCGCGATGTTAATTTCAGGAGGACAAACATGGTTTTGACACGAACTGCAGAATTTTCTGACCTTGCCGCGTGCACGACGCTGGCACTGGACGCATACCGGCGCGAGCGCGCGGCAAATCCCGTGCTGCCTGCCGTGCAGCCGGAGGATCTTGCCGAACCGCTCACCCGGGTGCTGCAACAAGGACTGGGCTGGCTAGCGCTGGAGGGCGGTGCGGCGGTGGGATTTCTGGCGTTTCTTCCGCCGTTTGACGGGGCGTTCGGGAACTGCCGCGGGGTGTTTTCGCCGGTGCACGCGTCGGCGTTTGGGGGCAGCGACCCCGAGCGGACGCTGACGGCGCTGTTGACCGAGGCGACGGCTGCGCTGCCCGCACAGGGCGTGACTTCCCTTGCGATCAGTCGGTACGCGCACGAGGAGACGACGCTGCGCGGGCTGGCCCTAAACGGATACGGCATCCGGTGCTGTGATCTGATGCGAATGACGACGCCTATCCCCTCCCCCGCGCCGCGCTTTGCGGTGCGCAGGATGTTGCCCGGTCAGGAAGCCGAGGCCGCGCGGCTGTCCAACGCCCTGGCCGCCCACATGGAAAGCGCGCCCGTGATGATGCCTAAGGCACGGGTAACGGCGCAGCAGATGGCGGCAGATCGTGAATCCATCGCTTACTTTGCCTGTGATGGGGACAGGGTCTTTGCGCTGCTGACGCTTGAGAGCAGCGGCGAAACCTTCGTGGACGATCTGCCGGGCACGATGCACATCGGCAAGACATACTGCGAACCGGCGTTTCGGGGCAGCGGCGCGATGGACGCGCTGATGGCCGCTGCTCTGCGCGACCTTGCGCAGCAGGGCGTTGCGCGGCTGGGCGTGGACTGCGAGACGCTCAACCCACCGGCGTACCGGTATTGGCGCAAGCATTTTTCTCCGTTTACGTATTCTGCGGTGCGCAGGCTGGACGAGCGGCTGCTTGTTTAACGCACGCGCCCTTGCGTCCTTCGGTGGGGTTGATGTATAATCATATCCGCTGAATCTTTATACACAGAAAAACGGAGGGATGGACATGAGACTGGAAAATCGGATCGCGGTGGTGACGGGCGCGGCGTCCGGCATTGGCGCGCAGGCGGCGGTGCGGCTGGCGGGCGAGGGCGCGAAGCTCTTTTTGATGGATGTGAACCGTGCAGGCTTGGAAGAGACGCGCGCGCGCATCGCTGCGGCGGGCGGCGAGGCGGAAAGCTGCGCCTGCGACGTATCGGACGAGAGCGCGGTGGATGCGGCGGTGCAGCGGGCATTGGCGCGATTTGGGCGCATCGACGTGCTGGTTAACGTTGCGGGCGTGCAGGTGACCAAGCTGCTGGTGGACACCACCAAGGCGGAATACGACAAGATGATGGACATCAACCTCGGGGGCACATTCCTGCTGATGCGAAAGATCCTGCCGCTGATGAAGGCGCAGGGATCGGGCGCCATCGTCAACTGCGCTTCAGAGCTGGCGTTTGTGGGGTATCATGAGCTGGCGGTGTACACGGCCACCAAGGGCGCGATGGTCAGCCTGACGCGCTCGGCGGCGCTGGAGGCCATCCCCTACGGCGTGCGCGTCAACTGCGTGTGCCCGGGCGCGACAGATACGCCTATTTTCTGGGAGGGCGAAACCGACCCGGAGAAAAAGCGCGCGATGCTTGCGCAGGTGAAGGTGGAAAAGCCCATCGGCCGGCTCATTACGACGGACGAAGTGGCAAATGGCATCATCTTCCTGGCGTCGGACGAGGCCAGCGGCGTGGTGGGCACCTGCCTGGTCATTGACGGCGGATTTACCGCACAGTAAAACCACAAAATATATGTAAAAAGGGGTAGATCGATATGTATGCAAATGAAGAGTTGCTCTACGAGGTACACGGGCCCAAGAACATTACGGAACTGACCGCGGCAGAGCTTGCGAAAAAGCTGAAAACCTGTGACACCATCGTGTTCTCCTTCGGCGCGCTGGAGAACCACGGAAAGCACCTGCCGCTGGGATGCGATACCTTTCAGGGCAACGTATTGGTGCGGCGCGTGGCGCAATACCTGGAGAAAAAGGGCATGGAAGCGGTGCCGGGCTTTGCCTTCCCCTTTGGCGTGCAGACCAACCAGTGGGAGCGCACGGAAAACTTCGGCAACGGCTACGTAAGCCAGCTGACGCTGATCGCTCTGACCAAGGAGCTGTGCGTGTCGCTTTCCAAGTCGGGCTTTAAGCGCTTCGTGTTCTGCGTCAGCCATGCGGAAAACCTGGCCAGCATGAACGTGGCGGCGAAGGATCTCTACGAGGAGCACGGGCTGACCGCCATCGTGTGCAACTGGATCCCGCCAATGAACGACGAGTGGCCCAAATTCCTGAAAAATCCCGAACATCAGGGTCATGGCGGCGAGGACGAGACGAGCTGCACGATGGTCGCGGCGCCCAAATTGGTGAACCTGAATGATCTGCCGGGCTGGTATCCTCCGGAGTCGGACAAGCACTACAAGTTGGACGGACTGGGCTACTACGGCGGCGCGGTGGGCGTATACGCGCCGCAGGGCACAGCGCAGTGCCCCGGCTATGTGGGCGACCCCGCGGATGCCACCGTTGAGGCGGGCGAAACCTGCTTCGATCTGTACGCCGACTGGATCTCCGATGTGGTCATCAAGTACATCGGATAGGAGGGGCGCATGATACCGGCTGAACAAAATGTGCGCGCACGGCAGGTGATGCTGGGACCGGTGCGCGTCTCCCAGGTGTGCTTCGGCACCGAGCACATCAACCGCAGCGTGCCGGAATTCGGCGGAAACATACTGGCCGACGCGGCGCGGCTGCACGGCATCAACTTCTGGGACACGGACAACGCCTACGGCAGCCACACGCAGGTGGCCGAGGGGCTCAAGCACTTTGGGCGGGAGGAAATTGTGATCACCTCCAAGACCTATGGGCGCTCGCGCCAGGAGGCGGAATACGACCTGACGCGCACGCTGCGCGAGCTGAATCTCAGCTATATCGATATCTTCCTGCTGCACGAGGTGGCGGCGGGGACGCTCAAGGCGAAGATGCCGGCGTTTGAATATCTGCTGGAGATGCAGAAAAAAGGCGTGATCCGCGCGGTGGGACTGTCGACACACTGCGCGCCGGTGATTTCGGCCGCGGCGGATATTCCGGAAATCCAGATCGTATGCGCGCCGTTCAACCGCGAGGGCTCCCGCATTGAGGAGGGCACGCTTTCCGACATGGAAGCGGCGCTGCGCAAGGCGCACGACAAGGGCAAGGGCGTGTACGTCATCAAGGTGCTGGGCAAGGGCGAGCTGACCTACGACATTCCCGGCGCGCTGCGCTGGGCGTTTGCGCGGCGCGAATTCATCGACGTATACAACCTGGGCGTGGCCAATCTCTCGGAGGCGCGGGAGAATCTGGCGGTGCTCAACGCGCTGTACGACGGGGAGGTGCGCGCATGAGAACTCTGGTCAAGAACGGGCTGGTCATCACCTTCATCCATGAGGGTTACCATTCCATCAAGATGAAGTACGCGGATGTGCTCATCGAGGACGGCTTGTTTGCCGACATCAAGGAGGAAATCCACGATCCCGATGCGAAGATCATCGACGCGGAGGGCAAGTGGGTACTGCCGGGCTTTGTGGACGTGGGCTCCTCGTGCGCGGCTTCCGTGCTGTGCAACGGATTGATCCCAGATTATTCCCGCGCCCGATGGCAGGGAAGCATGATCCATGGGCGCGTGCTTCCCATGCTGGAAATCGCGGCGCAGTTGCTCAATGATGCGGACAAGCGCGCGATCGTGCGCTGGGCGCTGCGGCAGGCGCTGGATTCCGGCGTAACCACGCTGGCGGAACTGACGCACCCCGCCTTTGGCCGTTTTGTGAAGGAAGAGGCCCAAAGCCTCGGCCTGCGCTGTTTTGTCGCGGAAGAGGCAACTGCAAACGGCTACCCCTATGCGGAGCACAGCGGCCTGTATCAAAACCCGGGGCTTGCAGGCGGCCGTTTCCAGCCCGGCGAGGGGCTTTACTCTGTGGAGACTACCTCGCAGGACATGTACGCCGCCGCGCGCGCGGCGGACGGCCTGATGGTGCGCGCTGCGTACTGCGAATACGAAAAGCAGTTCAGCCGCATGACGTTCGGCGTGTCGCCTGTGGGAAAGCTGCAGCAGGAGGGCGTGCTGTGCGACCGCACCATCGTGGTGGGCGGCTACGACACAGACTTTTTCGACCGCGAGCGACTGCGCACGGCGGGCGCTACCGTGGCCATGTCCGCAGTGACGGCGATGCAGGACGGCGTGCCCTTCCCCGTCGTGACGAATCTGCGCCAGGATATCAACACGTGCCTTGGCACCGGCTACTACGGCATGAACATGCTGGACGAAATGCGTCAGGCCGCCTTTGCCGGCAAGCTGGACAGCAACGCCTCGCAGTTCCAGGCCAGCGACGCCTTTTACGCGGCGACGATCGCGGGCGCGCAGGGACTGCACCGCAAACTGGGGCGCATCGAGCCGGGATTCTGCGCGGACCTGCTGGTGGTGGATCCGTGCTGCCTTGCGCCGCACAACTACCCGTTGATCGAGCTGGTATACCGTGGACAATGCCGCGACATCGCGCTGCGCATGGTGGACGGACGCGTCTGCGAGCATGACTGCGCGCAGATGCGGCAGGAGGCCGAACGGGCGCAGGCCGCCGCTGAAAAAGTGTGGCATGAAGCGCAAAAATTTATTTTATAGGCTGTCGGATTGCATAACGCATGTATATATCCATTTACAGTGCGAATTTCTGTAAAATTATGCGTTATTGCTTGCATAACCCCGCAGATGTGGTTATAATCGGATTTGTGATTTTACCTTGCAAAAGGAGTTGTTTTTTGAGATGAAAAAGATGACAAAACTGCTGGCGCTCGTTTGCGCGATGATGATGCTCGTCGCGGTAGTCGCGGGCTGCTCTTCCACCGGAACTCCCGCCGTTTCGGATGCTCCCGAGGCGACCGAGACCCCCGCTGCGACCGACGCCCCTGCTGATGAAACCGCGACGGCTGACGAAACTCCCGCGCCCGAAGAAAGTGCGGAAGCCACCCCCACGCTGGATGCCATCCGCGAGCGCGGCGAGCTGATTCTGGGCACCGAGTCCACCTACCCGCCCTTTGAGTTCATCGTGATTGAGAACGGCGAATCCGTTGGCGTGGGCATGGATGTCGCGCTGGCGCAGGCCATCGCCGACAAGCTGGGCGTCAAGCTGGTCAAGTCCGAGATGGCCTTCGACTCTCTGATCCCCGCTGTGCAGGCCGGCACCGTGGACATCGCAGCTTCCATCACCCCCACCGCCGAGCGCGAGGAAGTAGTGGATTTCTCCGCCAACTACTACGACACCACCAACTGCTTCCTGGTTCGCGCCGACGAGGTGGATTCCTTCACCGCCAAGGAGAGCTTTGACGGCAAGACCATCGGCGCGCAGCAGGGCACCGCGCAAAACACGCTGCTGACCGAGGAAATGACCAACGCCACTTCCCTGATTCTGCCCAAGACCTCCACGCTGATTCAGGAGCTCAAAACCGGCAACATCGACGCCATCTGCCTGGAGAAGCCCGTTGCCGACTGCTATGCTGCGGCCTATGCCGGCGAGCTGGTGGTCTGCTCCTTCGAGATGCCCGTTGAAGAGGGCGGCGTGGCCATCCCCGTTGCCAAGGGCAAGGAGGATCTGGTGGCTTTCATCAACGAGGTCATTGAGGAGATGAAGGCGAACGGCGAAATGCAGAAGATCTACGACGAGGCCGTCGCGCTGGCCATCGACCAGATCATTGAGGACTAAGATCCTGATTGCTTTACGCTGACGCGAGGACGCGGATTGGTTTCAACTGATCCGCGTCTTTCCCTATGGATGGAGTTATCCTCCTTACCAAACAGAAAGGGTTCGTCAAATGAATCTGAATTTCAGCTTTCTGAGCAAATACTGGCCGATGTTCCTGCGCGGCGCAGGCACGACGCTGGTGCTGTCCCTGTTCACGGTGGTGCTGGGCCTGATCCTGGGCATCTTTCTTGCGCTGATGCGCCTGGGAAAGTTCAAGCCCTTGTCGCTGTTGTCGGCAGCCTATACGGAGTTTATCCGCGGCACGCCTCTGATGGTGCAGATTTTTTTCATCTTTTATGCGCTGCCGCAGATCGGCGTCAAAATTCCGAACATATCTGGATTGGGATTTGATTTTCCGCGCTTTGCCTCAGGCATACTGGCCATGGGCCTGAACTCCGGTGCATACGTGGGTGAAATCGTGCGCGCAGGCATCCAGGCGGTGGACAAGGGGCAGACCGAGGCCGCCCGCTCGCTGGGCATGACTTCCTGGCAAACCATGCGCCGCGTGGTGCTGCCGCAGGCGTTCAAGAACATACTGCCCGCGCTGGGCAACGAATTTGTCACCGTCATCAAGGAATCATCCATTGTCACGGTCATTGGCATCACTGAGTTGATGTTCAACACCTCGCAGGTGTACTCCAGCTCCTACCGCTACTTTGAGTCGCTGATCGTCTGCGCGCTGATCTACTTTGTGATGACCTTTACCACCTCGCGCCTGCTGGGCGTATTGGAAGGGAGGATGAAGCGCAGTGCCCGCTGAACATGATATTATTTTGACCGTACAGGACCTCAAGATGCACTTTGGCAAGCTGGAGGTGCTCAAAGGGGTCAACACCGTAATCCGCAAAGGCGAGGTCATCGTCGTAATCGGCGCGTCCGGCGCGGGTAAGTCCACCTTTTTGCGCTGCCTGAACCGGCTGGAAACCCCCACTGGCGGCGAGATCCTGTTTGAGGGGCAATCCGTTGTACATGCCAAGGGCAAGGCTCTCAACGAGCTGCGCGAACGCATGGGCATGGTGTTCCAGCAGTTCAACCTGTTCAGTAACCTGACCGTTCTGGACAATATTACTCTGGCGCCTGTCATCGTAAAGGGCGCGCCCAAGGAGCAGGCGGAGCAGGAAGCGATGCAGCTGCTCGGCCGTGTAAACCTGCAGGACAAGGCGCGTGCCTTTCCCTCGCAGCTCTCCGGCGGTCAGCGTCAGCGCATCGCCATCGTGCGCGCATTGGCCATGCACCCAGACGTGATGCTCTTTGACGAACCCACCTCCGCGCTGGACCCCGAAATGGTGGGCGAAGTGCTCGACGTGATGCAGCAGCTCGCCGCCGACGGCATGACCATGGTCGTGGTCTCTCATGAGATGGGCTTTGCGCGAAAGGTCGCCAACCGCATTCTCTTCATGGAAAACGGCGTCATCGCCGAGGACGGCGCCCCTGAGGAGATCTTTGAACATCCCAAGAGCGACCGCCTGCGCGAGTTCCTGGGCAAGGTGCTGCATTAGGGACGGGGGCACGCGCTTTTCTTTCTTTAAAGATAAGCTGCAAAAGAAAGCGGATATGGGTTGTGCTAAAAGGACAGGTGGTGCACAGTGGCGAGAGTGGGATTGGTTTTGGAAGGCGGCGGGATGCGCGGGTCGTATACGCTGGGGATTCTGGATGTATTGCTTGAGGAAAAGCTGTACTTTCCTTATGTTATCGGGGTATCGGCGGGAGCATGCAATGCGGCGTCCTACGCCTCCCGTCAAGCTGGACGCGGACAGCGCATAGTCGAAACCTATCTGCCTGATCGTCGATACCTTTCCTTGAGCAATCTGCTGCGCAAAGAGCACTCCATGTTCGGCATGGACTTCATATTCAATGAGATTCCTGCGAAGTATGAGCAGTTTGACTACGATACCTTTTATGGTGCGGGCACGCGAACGGTCATCGGCGTGACGGATGTGCAGTCGGGCCAGGCGCGATATGTGGAAAACCCAAGGCGAGAGGTGCTCAACGACTACTTCCGTGCATCAAGCTCCATCCCCCTCTTCTCCCCCATCGTCACGGTGGAGGGCGGAAACTATCTGGACGGCGGGACGTCCGATCCCATCCCGTTCGACGAAGCTCTGCGGCACTGCGACAAAGTGGTCGTGGTGCTGACGCGCCCGCGCGATTACGTGAAGTCCGCCGTGCCCATAATGGGTCTATACCGGCGATTGCTGCGGACATATCCCGATATGGTCAAGACGATTCGCTTGCGCCACGAGGTGTACAATGCGCAGCGCAAGCGTCTGGCCACGCTGGAAAAAGAGGGACGGGCATTGGTGTTTTATCCTGAAAAAATGGATGTGGATGTATTTGAAAAAAAGCCCGAGCGACTGCATGCGGTGTACGAAGAGGGCGCAGCGCAGGCGCGGACACAGATGGCCGCGCTGCGCGGCTTCCTCTCCGACGCGGAAAATATGCTGAAAAAATAAACAGCCCCCTGCGGCTTCTAAGGCGGAAGGAAAACGCAGGGGGTTTGTTGTATTGATATAGAAAGTCACAAAAATAAAGAGAGGTGCACAGAGATGAAGACACTTACCGTTCGCGGACGATATCTTGCCTGGGACACGGGCGAACCATTTTTCTACTTGGGAGACACGGCATGGGAGCTATTCCATCGGCTGCATGCAGACGAATTGGAGCATTATTTTTCCGTGCGCGCGGCGCAGGGCTTCACGGTGAGCCAATGCGTGGCGCTGGCGGAATTTGAGGGCCTGACGGTGCCCAATGCACACGGAAGTCTGCCGCTGAAGTTTTCAGACGGGCTGCCCGATCCCACCCAGCCCGACACGGACGGCGAATACTCCTACTGGGCGCATGTGGATCACGCGCTGGACATCGCAGCAGCGCACGGAATCGTGATCGCGCTGCTGCCCACCTGGGGAGATAAGATCAACCTGTGCTGGGGTAAGGGCCCGGTGGTGTTCAACGAGGAGAACGCGTATCTCTACGGTAAGTGGATCGCGGCGCGGTATCGGGACCGCTGGAACCTGATCTGGATGCTGGGCGGTGATCGGTCGTTGGAGGCTGCGCATCGCCGCGTGGTCGACGCAATGGCGCGCGGCATCCGCGAGGTGGACCCGAACCACCTGATCACCTTCCATCCCCCGGGCGCGCGGGATTCTACGGATTTCCTGCTCGACGCGGACTACATTGACTTCCACACCGCGCAGACGGGACACGGCATCGAGCAATGCTATCAGAGCGACGCGGTGATGCACAAAATGGCTGCAGCGTCGGACAAGCCCTATCTGGATTCCGAGCCGCGCTACGAGGATCATCCGGCCTGCTTCAATGACCAAATTGGTTGGTTCTGGAATGAGGACGACGTGCGGCAGAACGCCTACTGGGACGTGCTGGCAGGCGCGTGCGGGCACACCTACGGCAATCACTGCATCTGGTCCATGACGACGGAGCCCTCTTCCTACTTCCCCTACCCCTGGCGCACGGCGCTGGAGCATCCCGGCGCGCGGCAGATGGGCTATGTAAAGCGTCTGCGGCTGGAACGCGACTACTTCTCGCTGCGTCCCGCTCCCGAGCTGCTGCAGGAAGACCTGGCCGGAATGGGACACATGGCGGCGGCGCGCGGGGATGGGTACGCTTACGTCTACAGCCCGCTGGGCGTGCCGTTTACCCTGGACCTTTCGCTGTTCCCCACAGCCGTACAGGTGCGGGCGCTGTGGTTTGATCCGCGCACGGGTGCAGAGCGGGCGTTCGCCATACTGCCGCCCGAGGGCCGCAATTTGTTTGCGCCGCCCACCCAGGGCAAGGGCTGCGACTGGCTGCTCATTCTGGAGGCCATAACGCATCGCACAGTTTAATAAGCCCAACAACAGCATGATCGAAGCGATTCGGTCATGCTGTTGTTTGTTCAACATCTCCCTATTGACAAAAATCGACA
>DKYK01000060.1 GCA_002492415.1 Christensenella sp. UBA7102 | reverse complement strand
CCCGGAAGGTTAGGTCGTCGCCGGTTCCCATTTCCTTGTACAGCGCCCGTTATTTCGGGCGCTGTTTGATTTCATGCAGACAGAATTGGCAGACGAAAGGCCAGCCGCTTTGCGGGGAAAGCTCCCAAAGTGGCCGGCCTTTGTTTTTGCGCGTTCAAAAATCAATCAAAGAGCGAGGTTTGCAGCAGTTTATCGGAGGAAAAAGCTCCTTCGGTGACGATGTCCTCATCGGTTAGCTGTCCGCAGAGCAGCGGGGAATCCGGGTCGTAACGCGCGCGCTGCCGCTGAATGGACGCATCGCTCCAGTTGGCGTAACAGTACAGGCAGCCGTTGGAGCAGGTGTTGTAGCAGCCGATGTCCACGCTGCGTGCACAGCCGCAGGCGGGGCGTTGATTGGCGTCGCGCGGCAGCGACAGCGGAACTCCCACCAGCTTTTCCAACCGAACCGGATCGATGCAGCGTGCAGGAAATACACCCGGTGGCAGCAGCGCGGGATCCTCAGCGCAGGTGGTCAGGCGCATGCCGTGCTGCGCGGCGACTTCCGCCATGCGGGCGAGCAGCTCGCTCAGCACCTCCGGCACGGGCGTGTGCAGCCCCAACGGCGCACACGCCTTCTCCATACGGCGATAGTGATCGAGAATGCTCACGGTAGAGGTATCTGTGCACCCGGAAAGCCGCTCTGCCATGCGTGCAAACGCCGCAAGATGAACATCAGGCGTCCATTTCGCGTTAAACAGTAGGGGGTCGTACCGCCACACCAGCCGCTCCGGCCCGATTTGTCGCGATAGCTCGCTAAAACCATCCAGCAGCGCCGTCTTATCCGGCAGATTGCGCTCAATATCCCGCCCATAGGGCGTCAGCGTGAACTGGATGTAGTACGGAACGTCGCGCAGCGCGTCCAGGTGCGGCAGCATGGGCAGCGGGTTCTTGGTCCACAGCACCATCGCGTCCAGCACATCGGGCGTCAGCGGGATACGGGAGACGCGGTGCGGATTGTACGGGTTGCGCACCAATGCAAAGCCCTCGCGCAGCCGGCCCACCAGCCAAGGCATGAAAAAGGCGGGAATGTCGGTGCGCCGACTCGCACTGACGATCATGATCATCACCTCCGGGGCGCGGAAAACTTAGGCGGAGAGACCGAAAAAGCGCAGCACCGCTGTCGCGTCGGTGTTGAGCACCAGCGCAGGATCAAACTCTTCCCCTTCCAACAACGCAAGGGCCAGCGAAAAGCCGCCCACTGCGCTGGGATCGTGCGCGTCGGAACTGACCACCACGGGCACGTCATATTCGGCGCACAGCGCGAGCAGGGCGCGGTAGTTCTCCACACAGCCCAGCCGGCGCTGCGGCTTGCGCAGCGAGCTGTTGTTGACCTCGAGCGCGACGTGATACGCCTTGGCAGCCTGCACCAGCGCGGGATAGTCCAGCGGCGTGGTGTTGTCGTCGGGATGGGAAACAAGACACACTTTTTCGTTGCGCATGCAAGCGATCAGATTATCGGTGTTGCCGACGATCCCCTCGTTTTCATAGCATTGGCGATGGATGCCTGCGATGGCATAATCCAACAGATCGATGTACCGCTGCTCCAGCGAAAGGCGCCCGCCGGTGAGCACATTGATCTCGCATCCGTGCAGTAGATGCACGCCGTACAGCTCGCGGGGCACGGCGGCAAGGTTACGATAGTACATTGGATCCGCTGTGCCGGGAATACCGGGCGCATGCTCGGTCAGGCCCAGCAGGGCGAGCCCGCAGCCGGCGGCAGCGCGCGCCATCTCGCGGATGGTGCCGTAGGCATGACCGCTGACCAGCGTGTGCGTGTGCAGATCGGCACAAATAGGATAATTCATGGAAACATCCCTCCGGTCCTCATTATAGAGTAAGGGGACGAAAAAGGCAATCACCGCCCCGCCGTTCATAGTTTATTTATTCCTTTGCCGGGGCAAAGCATTTGTCAACGACGGGGGATTTGTATTATAATAAATAAAGGAAAACGGAGGGAGTCAGGGGATATGAATGCAACGGCATATGAACTGCTTTCCGCCATCGCAAAGTATTGGTTCATTGCGCTGGCGCTGTTTATATTGGCGCGCATGGTGCTGTCGGTGACGCGGGAGATCCGCATCGAGCGGCAGGTGCAGGCTGAGATCGGGCAGGCGGGCACAGGCATTAACGCCACGCTCGTGCTGCTCTCGGATGAGGATCGGAAGATCAAGCGCGGCAAGCGATATGCCGTGCAGGGGGAGACGACGGTGGGACGCGCCGGGCGATGCGACGTCACGCTGCGCGCACACTCACTCGAGCGCGTGCACTGCATACTGAACATGGAGCGAGACGGCATGAGCGTTGTGCCGGTGGGTCGCGCCTTTGTGGTGGTGGACGGACAGGTCGTGCAGCGCCGAGCCACGGCGCAGGAGGGATCGGAGATACAGATGGGCGGACTGGTGTTTCGCCTGTGCTTGGAGGAGACGAATGACGCAGAATAAGCAAGGGGCGCTGAAAAAACCCGATATAGACTGGATTCTGCTGGCAATGACGCTGTTTGAGGCGACGGCGTTCATTCTGCTGGCGCTTTACGATGGGTTCGACCCGGTGTCGCTGATCCTGGCGGTGTCGGTGCCGCTGATCCTGGTTGCGCAGGTGCTGCTGCTGGGCAGGGCCTTTCCGCACATGGATAAGTACATACTGATCGTGGCAAATTTTTTGTGCGGCGTGGGGCTGATTATGCTCTATCGGCTGGCGCCGGACAAGGCGCTCAAGCAGCTGCTGTTCTACGGCGTGGGTGTGATGGCGATGGTGTGCATGACCTTTCTGGTGGCGCGCTTTCGGCACTGGCGGGTGCTACGGCTGCCGGTTATGGGGGTATCGGTACTGCTGCTCGCGTTGACGCTGGTCATTGGAAAGGAAACCTACGGCGCGAAGAATTGGATTGATCTGAAATTTTTCTCCCTGCAGCCCTCTGAGTTCGTCAAGGTGGCGCTGATTCTGTGCCTGGCGATGGATCTGAGTGAAAAGCGCACCATCGGTCAACTGCTGCCGGTGGGCCTGTTCGCGGTGGCGTGCGTCGGGCTGATCGTGCTGCAAAAGGACCTGGGCGCGGTGCTCATCTGCTTCATCGTGTGCATCGTGGTGTACTTTACCGCCACAAGCAACTGGCTGCTGTGCCTGTCCGGTCTGCTGGCGGCTGCGGGCGGGTCGGTCGTCATGTATAAGCTCTTTCCGCACGTGCAGACGCGCGTGGCCATCTGGCAGGACCCCTGGGCGACGCCGCAGGACGGCGGCTACCAGATCGTGCAGTCGCTCATCGCCATCGCCTCGGGCGGCATGTCGGGGCTGGGGCTGGGCCTGGGTTCGGCGAGTAAATCCGTGCCCGTTGTGGAGAGCGACTTCATTTTTTCTGCCGTGTGCGAGGAGTTTGGCATTATCGTGGGGCTGACGGTCATCGCGCTGTACGTGCTGCTGTTTATCCGCGGCATGCTGCTGGCGATGCGGGCGCGATCTTCCTTCCATGCGCTGCTTGCGGTGGGCACGGTGACCTCCCTTGCGCTGCAGACCTTCATGATTTTGGGCGGCGTCATCAAGATGGTGCCGCTGACGGGCGTTACGCTGCCTTTCATCAGCTACGGCGGATCCTCCATGCTCAGCTGTATGCTGATGCTGGGCATGCTGCAGGGCGTGTCCATCGTGGTGGGCGAACAGGACGAGAGCCAGTGGCGCATGGCGCGCCGGAGGGAGGCGTGGCAGCCGTGAGGGAGATCAAAAAGAACGCCCGCGCGGTACTGTGCGCGGTGCTGGTGATGTTCATTGCGCTGGGCGGCTACTTCTTTTATGCGGTGTATAACTATGGCAGCCGGTGGTTCACCACGCCCTACAATACCCGCCTGCGCGCGGCCAAGAAGACCGTGATCGCCGGCGACATCCTCGACCGCAACGGCGCCGTGCTTGTCACCAGCGACGCGGACGGCGAGCGCGTTTATCCCACCGACCGGGATACCCGCAAGGCCGTGTCCCATGTCATCGGCGACGCCAACGCGCAGGTGCCCACCGGCGCGGAAACCTTCCTGGCAGCGGACTTGCTGGGTTTCAACGCCAATATATTCGACCGCGCGGCGCAGATCTTCCAGCAAAAGCGCAAGGGCAGCGACGTGACGCTGACCATCGATGCGGCGCTGCAGACCTATATTGCCGAGGTGTTTCCCGACGAAAACGATGGGGCGGTCGCGGTGATCAACTATGAGACCGGCGAGGTGCTGGCGCTGTATTCCAGCCCGGAGTACGACGCCAAACACCCGGAAAACTTTGAGGATCTGGAGCAGGACAACGGCGTGCTGCTCAACCGCGCCACGCAGGGGCGGTACGCGCCGGGCTCCATCTTTAAGATCGTGACGCTGGCCTGCGCGCTGGAAAACATTCCAGGCGTCACCGAGCGCACCTTTACCTGTGAGGGCACCTACCAGATCGACGAGGAAAACCGCCTGACCGACACCGACGGCGAGGGTCACGGCACCATCACGCTCAAGGAGGCGTTCACCAAGTCCTGCAACATCGCCTTCGGCCAGCTGGCGATGGAGCTGGGAGAGGACAAGCTGCGCGCCACCGCCGAAAAGATGGGCTTCAACGGCAACTTTCTGTTTGACGACCTGATCGTCTACGAATCGCTGTTCCCGCGCGAGATTCCCGATGCGGGCGAATTGGCGTGGACGGGCGTGGGGCAGGGCCGCCTGACCGCGGTGCCGCTGCACATGGCCATGATCGCGGGCGCGGTGGGCAACGGCGGCTGGATGGTGGAACCGCAGCTGGTCATGACGGTGTCCGACAGCGCGGGCGGCGTCAAAAACAGCCTGAATACGAAGAATTACCTGCAGTGCTTCAGTCCGCAGAACGCGGCGATTCTCGAAGAGTACATGCTGGCCACCGTCGCGGAGGGCACGGGTGCGCGCGCCGCGGTGGAGGGCCATTCCATCGCGGGCAAAACGGGCACCGCGCAGGTCAACTCTTCGGGCGGAAGATACAGCCCCCATGCCTGGTACGTGGGCTACTGCGCGGAAGAGGAGCACCCTTACGCCATCGCCGTGGTGGTGGAAAACGGCGGCTCGGGCGGCTCGGTTGCGGGCAGGCTCGCAGGCAAGATCATGAAAAAAGCCATTGACATCGTGGAATAAACAAAAAAACAGGAGGGCACGAACATGGATGTGAGCATCAAGGCACTGGCGGACAGCCTGCGCGGCAATATTTCCCGCGTGATCGTGGGCAAGGAGGAGGTCGTGGACAAGGTGCTGGCGGCATTGCTCGCGGGAGGGAACGTTTTGCTGGAGGATGTGCCCGGCACAGGCAAGACGCTGCTGACCCGGGCGCTGGCGCGTTCGCTGGACGCGCGGTTCTCGCGCATCCAGTTTACGCCCGACCTGCTGCCCGGCGACGTGACGGGCATGTCGGTGTTCAGCCCCAAGACGGCGGAGTTCACATTCAAGCCCGGCCCGGTATTTGCCAACGTGGTGCTCGCGGACGAGATCAACCGCGCCACGCCCCGCGCCCAGTCCTCCATGCTGGAGTGTATGGAGGAAAAGCAGGTCTCCTGCGACGGCGTGACCTATCCGCTGCCGCAGCCCTTTTTCGTCATCGCCACGCAGAATCCGGTCGAGACGCAGGGCACCTTTCCGCTGCCCGAGGCGCAGCTGGACCGCTTCATGGTCAAGCTGAGCATGGGCTACCCCACGGTGGAGGAGCAGGCGCGCATACTGGCGCGCTTTAAGGAGGACGTGCCGCAGGAGCAGCTCGCGCCCGTGGCGAGCGCGGAGCGCATTCTGCAGGCGCAGGCGGCGGTGCGGCAGGTGAGCGTCCATGAGGATCTGCTGCGCTACATCGGCGCAATCTGCGAAAAGACGCGAAAGATCGACGACGTGCTGCTGGGCGCCAGCCCGCGCGCGGCGCTGGCCCTGATGCGCGTGTGTCAGGCCCGCGCCGCGATGGAGGGGCGCGATTACGTCACGCCCGAGGACGTCAAGCGCATGGTGGAGCCCGTGCTCGCCCATCGCATGATTCTGCGCACGGCCTACGGACAGCGCGGTCGGGCGGCCGAGGCGGTGCAGCAGGCGCTGGCCTCTGTGCCCGTGCCCACCGAAACGATCGATCGATAAGGCGGTGGCGTCATGAATGTGTTCTTTGTGCTGCTGATGGCCGGCGCGCTGATTCTGGGGCAGATGCTGCTCTTCAAGCGCGCGGGACATCGCGGCATTACGGTGGATCGGCAGTTCGCCCGCACGAGGCTGTTCGAGGGCGAGGAGACGCAGATGGTGGAAATCATCGAAAACCGCCGCATACTGCCCGTGCCCCTGCTGCGCATCGAGACGCGCATGCCCAGCGAGCTGCTGTTTGGCAAGCAGGAGAATCTGGAGATCGGCGCGCAGCGGTACCACCGGTCGGTGTTTTTTATGGGGCCGTGGCAGCGCGTGCGCCGCGTCCACCGCGTGCGGGCGATGCATCGGGGCTATTATGCCTTCAACTCCTACGCGGTGACGGTGGGAGATTTGCTGGGACTCAACCAATCCACGGTGGAGCGCAGCATGAACCGGCAGCTCATCGTCTACCCGCGCCTGCTGCCGCGCGACCAGGTGAAGCTGCCTGCCTCGCGCTGGCAGGGCGAAGCCATCGTCAAGCGCTTTATCCATCCCGATCTGTTTCTTTACAACGGCATCCGCGATTATCATCCGGGCGACGCCATCCGCGACGTGCACTGGGGCGCGTATGCCCGCACCGGTCAGCTCAAGGTCAAGCAGCACGACTTTACCGCGGCCAGTCGCCTGGTGGTGTTGCTCAACGTCGTGCCGCGCGAGAACCAATGGGATGGCGCGGATGAAAGGGATCGCGCAATGGTGGAGCAGGGCATTCGCCTGGCCGCGTCCATCATGTGCTATGCGCTGGAGGACGGCCTGGAGGTGGGCTTTGGCTCCAATGGCTGCGCCAGGCCCTATGAGGAGAACACGGTGTTTCTGCAGCCCGCCTCGGGCGCGCAGCAGAGCGAGCTGCTGCTGGAGGTGTGCGCGCGGCTGGTCATCAAGCGCGTGCTGCCCTTCCATGTGTTTTTGAGCCGCATGCCGCTGATGCAGGACGCGGACGTGGTAATTCTGACGGGGTATGAAAACGATTTGCTGCGCGCGCAGCTGGATGCGCTGCGGGCTCAGGGAAACACGGTCAGCCTTGTGCCCATCGAAAAGGGGGCGGCGGCGTGAAAAAGGCATTGCGGCTGTTGCTTTACGCGGGAACCCTCGCGCTGACATGCGCCAGCGTGGTGCTCCTCGCGGCGGATTTTGCGGGGCGCTCGCCGCTGGCGGGGGCGGGTATGCTCGCGCTCAGCTGTGCCGCGGGCTATGCGGTTTCGGGATATGTCAAGGAGCGCAGGGCGCTCGTCGGGCTGCTGGCGGCGCTGGCGCTGGCGGCGGCCGCCAGCATGCTGCTGCCCTACGGAAACTGGAACGCTTTGCTGGCGCTGCTGGGCGCCGCAGCGACGGTGCTGGGCGCGCGGCACGACTGGTCAAACCCCGAAACGAAGCTGGTGGACGCGCGCCTGCTGCCCGTCGGGCTGACGGCCTGCGGGCTGACCTATCTGGTTGCGCTGATCAACCTGTGCCAAAGTGCCAAGCAGCAGATCGGCTATGTGGCATACGGCTACCTGATTCTCAGCGTGCTGCTCCTGAATCGCAAGTCCGTTCAGGAGAACGCCGGCGGGCAGACCGGGCGCATGATGCGCGGCAACCAGGCGCTGGCGTGGGGCTTTGCGGCGGTGCTGTCGCTGGCGGTGTTCTTCCGCCCGCTGCAAAGCGCCGTCTGGAATGGCCTGCGCTGGTTGATCTCGGCCATCCTCAGCCTGTTTGACGGCAAGGGCGCCGTGTCCGAGACGGCGCCATCCGACCAGGCTGCCGGCCGGATGGACCTGAGTGCGCTGGGCGGTCAGGAGAGGACGCTGCCTCCTTGGCTGGAGATGGCGGGCAACATATTGCTCTATGCCGTGGCCATCGCGGCGCTGCTGGCGCTGGCTGCGTTCGTCGGCTGGGCGGTTTGGAAGGGCATCCGTCGGCTGGGCGCGGCGCTGACGCAGTGGCTGTACGGCTTCGGCTCGGGCACGGGGGAGGAATATGCCGAGGAAAGCGAGCAGTTGATGACCGCGCAGAGCATGGGCCGGCAGCTGCGCGACGAAATGAAGCGCCGGGCGCGCAGGCTGTTTGCGCCGCCGCGGCGCTGGGGCGCGCTCACACCGGACCAGCGCGTGCGCGCGGTCTACCGCCATCTGCTCGAACAGCAGCAGCGCGCAGCGCCCGACGCGGGAAATCTCACACCCGAGGAACTGTGCGTCCGCGCGCAGAAGGACGAGGCCTTTGCCCGTCTCTATAACCGCACGCGCTATTCCGACAGCGACATAACGGAGCAGGAAGCGGAAGCCTACCGAAGCTACCTCAAGGGCTGAACAGCCATGCTTTTTGCCTGAAATCGTGGGTTAATAAACGCCAAGAAATGTTTCGGATACGGAGGAAGCATGAACCAGACGCTAGAATTCAAGATCTCGCAGCTGCCTGAAAGCCCGGGCGTCTATCAGATGAAAAAGGGCGGCGAGGTCATTTACGTGGGCAAAGCGGTGAATCTGAAAAACCGCGTGCGCCAGTATTTTCACTCCTCGCGCGACCACACGCCCAAGGTGCGCGCGATGGTGGCCAATATTGAGGATTTTGACATCATCCTGTGCGACACGGAGCTGGAGGCGCTGATTTTAGAGTGCAATCTCATCAAAAAGTATCGCCCGTATTACAACATACTGCTCAAGGACGATAAGCAATATCCGTACATCCGCATTGACTTAAAGCAGGACTACCCGCGCGTGGAGCTGGTGCGGCGCATCGAAAAGGACGGAGCGAAGTACTTTGGCCCGTACATCGGCGCGACGGTGGTGCGCGACGTGCTGGAGGTGTTGCACAATTCCTTCCCGCTGCGCACCTGCCGACACGAGTTTTCCTTTGGCAAAGGAGTGGGTGGAAAGCACCGCCCCTGCATCCGCTATCAGATGGGGCTGTGCCTGGCGCCCTGTACGGGCAACGTGATGCCCGGTCAGTACCGGCAGATGCTGGATGAGATCATCGCGTTTCTCAACGGCCGCCACGAGGATGTGGTGGAGCACCTGCGGCGCAAGATGGAGGAGGCCGCGAAGAATTGGGAGTTTGAAAGGGCCGCGATGTATCGCGACCGCGTCACGGCCATGGAGCAGGTGCTGCAGAAGCAGAAGGCCATCGCGGTGGCCGGCGGCGATCAGGACGTCATTGCGGTGGCGAGCGACGGCGTGGACGCCGTCGTGGAGGTCATCTTCATGCGCGAGGGCAAGATATTGGGCAACGACCATTTCATCATGCAGCGCGCCGAGGCGCAGCAGGAAGAGAGCCTTGTCATGTTTCTGCTGCAGTACTATGACAACGCGCCCTATATCCCCAAGGAGATCCTGCTGGGCGAAGAATGCGAGGATCTGGAAGTGATGGAAAAGCTGCTCAGTGAAAAAAAAGGCAGCCGCGTGCACATTGCCGTGCCCAAGCGCGGCGAGAAGGTGCGCCTGGTGGAAATGGCGCGCAAGAACGCGGGCGATATCGCGCAGAAGCGCCGCGAGCAGTTTGTCAAGCAGAAAGCGCGCACCGTGGGCGCATGCAAGGAGCTGGCCGACGCGCTGGGATTGGACTTCACCCCCCGGCGCATCGAGGGCTATGACATTTCCAATACGCAGGGCACGCTGTCCGTGGCCTCCATGGTGGTGGCCATCGACGGGCAGCCCGCGCGCTCGCAGTACCGGCACTACCGCATCAAAACGGTGGTGGGAGCGAACGACTTTGCCTCCATGGCGGAGGTGATCGGGCGCAGGTTTACGCGCGGCGAGCGCGAGCGGCTGGAGGCGCAGAAAAAGGGCGTGCTGCCCGACGGTTTCGCAGACCTTCCCGACCTGGTGCTCATCGACGGCGGCCCGGAGCAGCTGCGCTTTGCACAGGACGCGATGCACGCGGTACCCATGGAAAAATATCCCGCGATGTTCGGCCTGGCCAAGCGCCTGGAGGAGATCTATCTGCCCGGCCGGGACGACCCCATCCGCCTGGACGAGCATTCCGAGGCGCTGCGGCTCATCCAGCGCATCCGCGACGAGGCGCACCGCTTTGCCATCACGCACCACCGCGGGCTGCGCGCAAAGCGCTCCGTCGCCAGCCGGCTGGAGGAGATTCCCGGCATCGGCGCCACGCGGCGGCGTGCGCTGCTGACGCACTTCCCTAACCTGGAGGCAATGCAAAACGCATCGCTTGAGGAGCTGATGGAGGCGCCCGGCATGAACCGACCCGCGGCCGAGGCCGTGTTCGCCTTTTTTCATGACAAATAATTCGGGCGCATGGACTTGTGCAATATCGCTTCTGACGATATAATAAGAGAGGAAATGAACCGAAGGAGCACGCAATGGCAATCAAACTCATCGCATTTGATCTGGACGACACGCTGCTGCTGGACGACCGCACCATTGGCGCGCGCACGCTGCGCGCATTGCATGCGGCGCATGACAGGGGCGTGCGCATCGTCCCGGCCACCGGGCGCGGCAAGCACTCGATGTGGAACTATGTACAGCAGATCGGCTGCGCGGACGCCGCCATCTGCACCAACGGCGCGCAGGTCTACGACGGCGAGGGCAGGCTCATCATCGAGCACCCCGTGCCGCTGGAGACCGCGCAGCGCGTGGCGCGCTTTGCGAAGGAAAACGGCTGGTACCTGCAGGGCTACGGCGCCGACGACTATTACTTTGAGCGCGAGACCGACGAAAGCCGACTTTACGCCAGATTGGCCGGCCATAGGGGCCGCGCGGTGGGCGACCTGGAAAGCTACCTCACGCAGCCGCCCTTCAAGCTGCTGTTTGTGGAAACCGATATGGAAAAGATGCGCGAATTGAAGGCGCGGTCCATTCCCCTGTTCGGGCGGGAGATATGTATGTTCGTGTCCAAGCCCTTCTATCTGGAAATCACCGACCCTGCGGCCACCAAGGGTGCGGCGGTGCTGGCGCTGGCCGAGCGCTTCGGCCTGCTGCCGGGAGAAACCATGTGCTTTGGCGACAGCGGCAACGATCTGAGCATGATCGATGCGGCGGGCGTGGGCGTGGTGATGGACAACGCGCAGCCCGAAATCAAGGAGCATGCCGACCTCATCGCACCGGCAAACAGCCTCGAGGGCGTGGCGCAGGTCATCGAAAAATACGTGCTTGAGGAGGCAGAAGCGTGATCTCGCTCAAGGAATTCATCGAAAACATGGAGCTTGAGCCCGTGGTGATGGTGGATAAGGACGAGCTGGACCTGGAAACCAGCGACGTCAACCGCCCGGGACTGCAGTTCGCGGGCTTTTTCGATTACTTCGCGGCCGACCGCCTGCAGGTGGTGGGCAAGGCGGAGATGCAGTATTTGATGTCGCTGACGCCGGAGATGCGCAAGGAGCGGCTGGATAAATACATGTCCTTCGGCGTGCCGGTGGTGGTGGTGTGCCGCAACATGCCTTGCCCGCCGGAGATGGTGGATGCCGCGCAGCGCTGCAATGTCCCGCTGCTGCGCTCCCGGCTGGTTACCACGCGCTTTACGCTGCTCTCCTCGGCCTACATCGGCGCCAAGCTCGCGCCGCGCATCACGCGCCATGGCGTGCTGATGGACGTGTTCGGCATCGGCGTGATGATCACGGGCGAGTCGGGCGTGGGCAAGAGCGAGGCGGCGCTGGAACTGGTCAAGCGCGGACACCGCCTGGTGGCCGACGACGTGGTGGAGATCTGCAAGGTGTCCGATACGCGGCTGGTGGGCGAGGCGCCCGAGATGGTGCGCCACTTCATGGAGATCCGCGGCGTGGGCATCATCAACGTAAAGAACATGTACGGCGTGGGCGCGGTCATCAATTCCAAGTCCATCGACATGGTGATTCACCTGGAGCTGTGGGATCAGAACAAGGAATACGACCGCATGGGCCTCAACGAGGACTTCACGGCGGTGCTGGGCGTCAAGATTCCAAAGCTGACGCTGCCCGTGCGCCCCGGGCGCAACCTGGCCATTGTCATCGAAGTGGCGGCGAGCAATCATCGCCTCAAGAAGATGGGCTACAACGGCGCGCAGGAACTCAATGACCGCGTGACGGCCAAAATTCTAAACAGTTAAACCATTTCTTCTCAATAAAAATACATGCTTTGCAAAAAGCATCAGGAGGTCACAGTTATGGTATACGTAGGCGTTGATCTGGGCGGAACCAACATTGCGGTGGGTCTGGTGGACGAAGCGGGCAAGATCCTGCACAAGGACAGCGTGCCCACGCTGCTCGAGCGCGGCCCTGAACCCGTCATCCGCGACATGGCGAACCTGTCGCTGAAGGTCATCAAGGACGCGGGCTATACGCCGGATGACGTCAAGGCCATCGGCGTGGGCGTGCCCGGCCTGGCCGACCCCAAAACCGGCGTGGTCATCTTCTGCACCAACCTGCGCTGGCACATGGTTCCCCTTCGCGAGATCATGCAGTCCATCATCGACAAGCCCGTCTTCATCGACAACGACGCCACCGTGGCCGGTCTTGCCGAGTCCGTTGCAGGCGTGTCCGCGGGTGTTGCCAATTCCGTGTTCCTGACGCTGGGCACCGGCGTTGGCGGCGGTGTCGTCATCAACCACAAGATCTACTCCGGCTCTCACGGCGTGGGCTCCGAGCTGGGCCACATGACCGTACAGTGCGAGGGCCTGCCCTGCACCTGCGGCTCCGTTGGCTGCTGGGAGCAGTATTCTTCCGCGACTGCGCTGATCCGTCAGGGCCGCGCGGCGGTCGAGGGTCATCCCGAAAGCCTCATCGTCAAGATGGTGGACGGCGATCTGTCCAAGATCGAGGCGCGCACCGTCATCGACGCGGCGCGTCAGGGCGATCCCATCGCCTGCGAGGTGTACGATAAGTACATCTACTATCTTGCCATCGGCATCGTGGCCATCATCAACGCGTTCGATCCCGAGATCATCGCGCTGGGCGGCGGCGTGTCCAAGGCCGGCGACTTCCTGCTCGAGCCTTTGAAGAAGAAGGTCGCGCAGTACGTGTTCTACAAGGATCTGCCCTATGCGGACATCAAGATCGCCACGCTGGGCAACGACGCCGGCATCATCGGCGCGGCCATGCTGGGCAGGTAATCGCTCCATCCAGGGATCGCAAGCGGAAGAAGGGCTCATCGGAATCAAATTTTCATTGATTCTGTGAACTTTCTTCCGCTTTTCTTGTGCGGGAGCGGCATAAAGTGCTATAATACAGTGAAAACGCATTTTTGTGGCGCGGAGGTACGGATGGAAAAGGTCGAACTGCTCGCCCCGGCAGGGGAGATGAGCGCGTTGATCGCAGCGGTGCAAAACGGCGCGGACGCGGTGTACGTCGGCGGCCGAGGCTTTGGCGCGCGCGCGAACGCCTCAAATTTTGACGGGGACGGCCTTTGCAAAGCGGTGGACTACTGCCACGCGCGCGGCGCAAAGCTGTATATGACGGTCAATACCCTCGTGCGCGACGACGAGATGGCGCAGGTCTACGACCTCGTGCGCGACGCGGTCGCGGCGGGCATTGACGCGGCCATCGTGCAGGATCTGGGCGTGGCGCGGCTGCTGCGCACACATTTCCCCGGCCTGCATCTGCACGCCTCGACGCAGATGACGGTGATGAACCTCTCCGGCGCGCTGCGGGCAGGGGAGATGGGCATGGTCCGCGTGGTCCCCGCGCGGGAGTGTACGCTGGCGGACATCCGCGCCATCGCGCAGTTGGGGCTGGAGGTGGAGGTGTTCGTGCACGGCGCGCTGTGCGTGGGCTATTCCGGCCAATGCCTGCTGTCCTCCATGATCGGGGGCCGCAGCGGCAACCGCGGCCGGTGCGCGCAGCCCTGCCGCCTGCCCTATGCGATGGACGGCAAAAAGAAGCACTTTTTAAGCCCAGCCGATTTGTGCGCGCTGGACGAACTGGATGCCATCGTCGCCGCCGGAGCGTCATCGCTTAAAATTGAGGGTCGCCTAAAGCGCCCCGAATACGTCGCCGTGGTCACCGCCGCCTATCGCCGCGTTCTGGACGGCGTGCTGGAGGGCAAACCCGTGGACACCACGCCTGACCGGGAGGAGCTGCTCGCCATATTCAACCGCGGCGGCTTTACGCGCGGCTATGCCGTGGGCAAAAACGACGCCGGTGTGATGGCCACCGCGCGCCCCAACCACTGGGGCGTCAAAGTGGGTACGGTGCTGGGCGCAAAGGGCGGCCGCGCCAAGGTGCGCCTGATCGCGCCGCTGCACAAGGGCGACGGCCTGGAGGCGCGCGGCGCGTCTGGCGACCGGGGTATCCTCGTGCAGAACCCGGACGGCGACCTGCGCGTGCCTGAGGGCGTGCGCCCGGGCGACGTGCTCTACCGCACCACCGACGCCGAGCAGCTGCGCCGCGCGCAGGAGAGCTGGGCGCAGGAGCACCGCCAGACTCCTGTGGACGCGCGCTTCACCGCCCACATCGGCCAGCCCTGTTCGTTGGAATTGGGCGGTCAGACGGTCTACGGCGAAACGGTGCAGCTGGCGCAGGGCAAGCCCCTGACCGAGGAGAGCGCGCGCCGCCAGCTGGGCAAGCTGGGCGACACCGTGCTTGCGCTGCGCAGCCTCATCTGCGACATCGCACCGGACGCGTTTTTGCCGGTAGCGGCGCTCAACGCGCTGCGCAGGCAGGCGGCGGAGCGGTGCACGGCCGCGCTGCTGGCGCAGCGGTTGCCGGATCAGACCGTTCTGCCCTATGAAAAATGTAAGATGTCCGCGTATCATGCGGGGAAACCACTGTTCATACTGCAGAGCGACGATGTGGAAGAGCTGCTGTGCGCGCAGGGCGATGCAGATGAACTGTACTTTGAACCGCGCGATCTGACGGCGGGCGCGCTGCGCGAGGCGCTGGCCCTTCTGCCGGAAAAAGCTGCGGTGGTGCTGCCCACGGCGCTCAATGGGGAGGAGCTGGAGGAGGCGTTGGACGCCGTGGGGGAGAGACGGGTCGTGTGCAACAACGTGGCGCAGATGCGGCCCGGCTGCATTGCGGACGCAGGACTCAATGCGTTCAACAGCGACACAATGCGCGTGCTGGCGGGCATGGGCGCGCAGCGCGTGACGCTTTCGCCCGAGTGCACGCTTCTCGAGGCGGAAAGGCTGGCCAAGGCAGGCCCGGCAGAGTTCATCGTGCGGGGCAATGTGCCGCTGATGACGCTGCGGCACTGTCCCATCCGCGCGGAAAAGGGATTGGACGAGCGAGGCAGGGAACACTGCGCGCTGTGCGGGCGCAAGGGCACGGCGCTCACCGACCGCAAGGGCGAGAAGCTCGTGCTGAGCCCCTATCACGCGCGCACCGGCTGCCGCATGCAGGTGCGGCAGGGGCGCACGTACAGCGCGCTGGAGGAGATGCCGCGCATCATGGAGGCAGGATTTGCCGCGGTGCGCGTCATCGGCACGCGCCAGGAGCTGCTGCAGGCCAAAGCGGCCGCTCGAGGGCACGGCGCAGAAAAGAAAAGAGAAGCCACTACATTTGGACACCTGTACAAGGGCGTCGAATGAAAGAATTGAGGATAGAAGCATGCAGGAAAAGTCATTGCGGGTGCTGGAATTTTATAAGATACGCGAGATGCTGACCGAGCGCGCCGCATCGGAGCTGGGAAAGGCGCGCTGTGCCGCGCTGACGCCGGAGAGCGACTTTGCGCAGATACAGCGGATGCAGCAGGAGACGGAGGAGGCGGCCACGCTGATCGCGCGCACCGGCGTGCAGCCCATCGGCGCGTTTGACGACGTGGAGGCGCAGATCAACCGCGCCCGCGTAGGCGGCGTGCTCTCGCCGCGCGAGCTGCTGATGTGTGCGCGGCTGATGCAGACGGCGCGCTCCGTCAGAAGGGCGCTGGTCAATGAAAAGGAAGAGGAGAGCGCAACGCCGCACATTGTCACGCTGGCGCGCGCCCTGCTGCCCATGCGGGACCTGGAGGATGAGATCTTTGGGGCCATCCTCTCAGAGGAGGAGATCGCCGACAGCGCAAGCCCTGCGCTGGCCGCCATCCGCCGCAAGATCCGCTCGGCCAACGAGCGCATCCGCGACCGGCTCAACAGCTATCTGCACAACGCCACCATGGCAAAGTATCTGCAGGATACGCTGATCACCATGCGCCAGGGCCGCTACGTGCTGCCCGTGCGCGCGGAGTACCGCCAGCAGGTGCCGGGCATCGTGCACGACCAGTCGGGCACGGGCTCGACGCTGTTCATCGAACCCATGGCCATTGTGGAGATCAATAACGACCTGCGCGGCCTGATGGGCGAGGAGAAGGCGGAGATCGAAAAAATACTGGCGCGCTTCTCGGAATCCATCTCGGGAAGCGCCGGCGCGCTGCTGGAAAATCAGCGCATACTGGCCGAATTGGACTTCATCTTTGCAAAGGGCGCGTTGGCGCGCATGATGCGTGCCGTGCAGCCCAAAGTCAATGAAAATGGATATATCAACATCAAACGCGGGCGCCATCCGCTGATCGACCCGGACAAGGTGGTGCCCAGCGACCTTTGGATCGGCAAGGACTTTACCACGCTGGTGGTCACTGGCCCCAACACGGGCGGAAAGACCGTAACGCTCAAGACCGTGGGACTCTTTACGCTGATGATGCAGGCCGGACTGCAGGTGCCCGCGATGCTGGGCACCGAGCTTGCCGTGTTCGACGACGTGTTTGCCGACATTGGCGACGAGCAGTCCATCGAGCAGAGCCTGTCCACCTTCTCCAGCCACATGGTCAACATCGTGAGCATACTCAAAAACGTCACGCCCTGGTCGCTGGCGCTGTTTGACGAGCTGGGCGCGGGCACCGACCCCACCGAGGGCGCCGCGCTGGCCATGTCCATACTGGATAAGCTGCTGTCCATCAAGTGCCGCACGCTGGCCACCACGCACTATTCCGAGCTCAAGGCCTATGCGCTGACGCATCCGGGCGTGGAAAACGCCTCCGTGGAGTTCAACGTCGAGACGCTGCGGCCCACCTACCGGCTGTCCATCGGCATCCCGGGAAAATCCAACGCGTTTGAGATCTCTCGCAAGCTGGGGCTGGACGAGTCCATCATCGACGCGGCCAAGGAGTGGCTCAGCGGCGAGCAGATCCGGTTCGAGGACGTCATCACCACCGCCCAGATGCAGCGGCAGACCGCCGAGCGCGAGCGTCAGCTGGCCGAGGAAGCCCACAACGAAACCGTTCGGCTGCGCGATCAGGCCGAAAAGGAGCGCAAAAACCTGGAAGAGCAGCGCGATAAGCTGATGCGCAAGGCACGCGAGGACGCCCGCCGCGTGCTGCACAGCGCGCAGGCCGAAGCCGAGGGCATTATCCGCGACCTGCGCAAGGCCGCAAAGGAACACAGCGCCTCCGATAAGGAGATCATCGAGGCCAAGCATAAACTGCAAAGCGGTCTGGATCAGCTGCAGGATCCCATTGCCCGGCAGGAACAGGCGGAACAGAGCAAGCCGCTTGCGTCCGTCAAGATGGGGCAGACGGTGTTTATTCCAAGTTTGAATCTGACGGGAACCGTGCTTGCGCTGCCCGATAAATCGGGCGAGGTGCAGCTGCAGGTGGGCCTGATGAAAGTGAAACAGCCCATGAGCGCCCTGCGCGCGGCCGACGCCGACAGCGCGCCCAAAAAGAAGGAAAAGACCGGCAAAAAGACCCTGTCCATGGCGGCGCGGTCGGTGCCGCTGGAGATCGACGTGCGCGGCCAGCTGCCCGAGGAAGCGCTGGACAACGTGGACAAGTATCTGGACGACTGCATGATGGCGGGATTGAGCGAGGTTTCCATCGTCCATGGCAAGGGAAGCGGCGTGCTGCGCAATGAGATCGGGCAGCACCTGCGCCGCCATCCGCATGTGGCGGAGTTCCGCCTGGGCCGCTACGGCGAGGG
>DKYK01000032.1 GCA_002492415.1 Christensenella sp. UBA7102 | reverse complement strand
GCTGACAGCTTGTATATAATAGCACGCATCCGTTTGCATGTCAATACCTTTTTCGAAACTTTTTTATCGATTTCGACACTTTTTCCTCCTGTCTCTCAAAATCCTGAGAATTCAGGCAAAATGAAGGGGCGCAGCCCCATCGCTGCGTCCCTTATTCTATCCAATCTCAGGCAGTTTATCCGCATTCTCGCCCAATTCATCCTCAAGTTCTTCCAAATCGTTCATCCAGGCGGGGGGCTCCTCCTGTGTCTGCCCGCACAGCCAGATGAGCGCCTTGCGCGCATACTCCGGATTGCCGGAGTACGAAGTAATGGTCAGGTAGAGGCCCGAAGTATCCACTCCCTGCGAGACGAGCCCGTAAAGACGATCGGCCGGCAGCGCATAGACATGCTCCTGACCGTCTCCATCTTCGGCAACGAATGTACCTCGCTCAATCTCCTCTTCGGTAAACATTCCTTCCAGCGCACCTTCAGCCATCACCAGATCGTCCAACGGCTCGAATGCGCCCATGTTGCCATAGATGCCCAGCATCTCGCGGTCAAGCAAATAAACATCGCCCTCGCCGCAGGCGATGACCACCTGCAGCTTGGTGTATCCGCTGTAATCGCCCTCGCCGGTAAAATCCAGCGGAATATTATCCACCGTGATGCGTTCCATCTCCGGAAATTCCTCCGCGGCGCGCTGCTGATAATACTCCAGAACCGTAGTGGAAACGTAGTCCCCGGCAATGGTGATCTGCAGCTTTTTGTCCGCCGGCGGCTCGTATTCCGTGGCGTGATAGGCCATTTGCCACCCAAAGAGCATAAGCGCGGCCACGAGCACATAGGCCCACCACGTGTAGGCGAAATGCTGCTTGATGTCTTCCCAATTCCAGCGGGTATTGATCACGGATTTCCTTCTTTCTTGCGCACAGGATGCGCGCATTTGCGCTGATAAATTCTCATGTATTCTAACATCTTATAGAGGTGTTTTCAACCGGCGAAAAGCGAACTTTTTGTAAACGCATGTACAAGTATCATTGAAAAGCACCTTATCCATCAACCAACCGTGCAGACCTCAGTTTATCTGCATTGCTCCGCTTTCATATTCTTATAGCACAAATACTATTTCTCTGTATACCGGTTCCCGGTTCTGTCTCGCGCGGATTTACAAAAGTTTTGTCGCACTCCGGCGGGCAGGTTGACAGCATTGTCCGTTTCCATTATAATAGCACCGGACAATTCGATACAGGGCGGCGCACGTTCGGCAGCGGAGAGTTGCAGAGCGTGGGCTTGCTTGATTATTATCCACGAAATTCTTCTAGGAGGCAATATTCATGGCGAACAATGGCGACGTGAAGTTCTTTACTGCAGAAGGCATCAAAAAAATGGAGGAAGAACTGGACTATTTGAGAAGCGTTAAGCGCGGCGAAGTGGCCGAGAAAATCAAGGTGGCCCGTTCCTTCGGCGACCTGTCCGAAAACGCCGAGTATGACGAGGCGCGCAAGGAACAGGCGTTCATGGAAGGCCGCATCATGGAGTTGGAAACCACGCTGTCCAATGCGCAGGTGATTCGTGAGGATGACCTGAACAACGACGTGGTCAACGTCGGCTCTACGGTCACGGTTTTTAACGAGACGCGCAACAAACGCCAGGTCTATTCTTTGGTCGGCTCTTCCGAGGCCGATCCCTTTAAGGGCAAGATCTCGCAGGATTCTCCCATCGGCGCGGAACTTCTGGGCCGCCATGTGGGCGAAACCGTGCAAGTGACGGTGCCCGCAGGCGTGCACACGCTGCGCATTGAGAACATTGCCCGTTCCTAAGCGAAACAAAAACAGAAAGAGTGATTTTCAACATGGCAGAGAACAACCAGCCCGCGCAGGAACAGACGCCGGAGCAGCTCAGCGAGCAGGCGCGCATCCGCCGCGAAAAGCTGCAGGCCCTGCAGGCGGCAGGCCGCGATCCGTTTACCATTACCCGCTACGACCGGACCCATTGCTCCAACGATATTGTGGAGAACTTTGACGCGTTGGAGGGGCAGACAGTCAGCATCGCCGGCCGCGTGATGTCCCGCCGCATCATGGGCAAGGCATCTTTTGTACACATCCAGGATGGCAAGGGACAGATTCAGGCTTATATCCGCCGCGATGACGTGGGCGAAGAGCCTTATGCCCAGTTCAAGACCTGGGATCTGGGGGACATCATCGGCGTAAAGGGCGCGGTCTTCCGCACCAAAACCGGCGAGATCTCCGTGCACGCCGCCGAGATCACGCTGCTGTCCAAGTCCCTGCGCCCCCTGCCCGAGAAGTATCACGGTCTCAAGGACAATGATCTGCGCTATCGTCAGCGCTATGTCGATCTGTTTATGAACCCCGAGGTCAAGGATGTGTTTGTCAAGCGCTCCAAGATCATCTCGGAAATCCGCAATTACCTCGACGAGAAGGGATTCCTGGAGGTAGACACCCCCATTCTGCTGCCCATCGAGATCGGCGCGGCTGCGCGCCCCTTTGTCACGCATCACAACACGCTGGATATGGATATGTATCTGCGCATCGAAACGGAGCTGTGCCTAAAGCGCCTGATCGTCGGCGGCATGGAGCGCGTCTACGAGGTGGGCCGCATCTTCCGCAACGA
>DKYK01000046.1:22834-63640 GCA_002492415.1 Christensenella sp. UBA7102 | reverse complement strand
CCTAGGTCAGCTCGCGCACAGCGGCCTCAATGAGCACGTCGAGCGTCTGCGCGTCGGCCTTGGGGGCCAGCCGCTCCAGCTCCTGCTGCGCGTACTGCTTTTTGCGCTCGCCCATGCCCGAGCCAAAGAGCTGCTCGGCGGCCTGTACGCAAAGGCAGGCCCACTTCCACAGGCCCTTAAGCCGCTCTGCGCCCAACCGCTCGCGCAGGAAGGGCAGCGCCAGCGCGCATACGATGCCCAGGAGCAGGAAAAGCGCAATCTCCAGCGTCAGTTTCCAATCCATGATGCTTCACCTCCTTCGCCTATCAGACTACCAGAGGCGCATGCGCGCATCGTGCTGGAATCATTCGCTTATTTACTCTCATTCCCGCTCTCTTCGGGGGCGGTGAGCACAATGCGGCCCTCCGCCATCTCCACGCGCAGCCGGTTGCCAGATAGGTTCAGCGCATCAAGCATCTCGCGCGGGATCTGCAGGCGTCCTGCGCGATCGAGCAGGGCGTACTCGTCGTGCGTCTCCTGCGCAAACCCGCTGATCTCGTCCAGGCGTGCGGCGTAGTCGCCCTTGGCGATGCGCTCAGCGCTGGTCTTGCCGTCGCGGATGGCCACCACGCGGTTGACCTTGCGCGCCAGGTTGGGATCATGGGTAACGATGACGATGGTCAAGCCCAGCTCCTCGTTGAGCCTGCGGAACACGTCCAGTATGTAGGCGGCGGTCTTGGCGTCCACTGCACCGGTGGGCTCATCTGCCAGCAGCAGTTTGGGTTTGTTGGCCAGCGCCAGCGCGATGGCAATGCGCTGCTGCTCGCCGCCTGAGAGCTGGTCCAAGCGGCTGTTTTTGCGATGCGCCATGCCCACCAGTTCCAGCAGCTCCTGCGCGCGCTGCCGCCGGTTGCCGCCGCGCTCAAAAAGCATAGGGGTCTGCACATTCTCCAGCGCCGTCAGATAAGGCAGCAAATTGCGCGCGTTGTTCTGCCAGACAAAGCCGACGGTGGAGCGCTTGTACCGCACCAGCTCGCGGTCGCTGAGTTTGAACAAATCCTTGCCGTCGACGAAGAGGCGGCCGGCGCTGGGGCGGTCCAATCCGCCGATCATGTTGAGAAAGGTGGACTTGCCGCTGCCCGAGTTGCCGATGATGGCCATCAGTTCGCCCTGCTGCACGGTCAGCTCCAGTCCCTGCAGCGCCAGCACCTCCGTCTCGCGCGTTTTGTAGATCTTGACCAGGTTTTCGCACTCGATGATGGGCGGAACCGTCCTAGCCGTTGTCTGCATGTACCATCTCACCGTCCTCCAGCTCGTATACTGCGTCGCCGATATCCATCAGCCCCGTGTCGTGCGTGGTCATCACGATGGTAATGCCCTCGCCGCTGCACAGTTCCTTAAAGGTCTTGACCACCTGCAGGCCCGTGTTGGTGTCCAGAGCGCCCGTAGGCTCATCCGCAAAGAGCACGCGCGGCCTGTGAGCGATGGCGCGCGCCACCGCCACGCGCTGCTGCTCGCCGCCGCTCATCTCCTGCGGCAAGTGTCCCGCGCGCTGCGCGAGCCCCACAAGGTTCAGGCATTCCACGGCCCGCGCCCGGCGGTCGCCGCGGTACCCTACCAGTCGAAGCGAGAACTCCACATTCTCCAGCGCCGTCATCATGGGAATGAGCGCCACGGATTGAAACACGTACCCCACCTGCGTGCGTCGCAACCGCGTGCACTCCGCCTCGGAAAGGCGCGTGATGTCCCTGCCCTCCAGTATCACCGAGCCTTCCGTGGGCTTGTCGAGTGCGGAGAGTATGTTGAGCAGCGTGGTCTTGCCCGAGCCGGAGCGGCCCTTGAGAATGGTCAGTTTGCCCGTCGGGGCCTGCAGATCCACGTGCTTGAGCGCCATATACGTCCCACCGCCCGGCAGGGGGAACCCGCGCGATACATTTCTTGCCTCCAGTATGCAGTCCATTTTATCAATCCTCCCCCAGCTTGAGCGCCTTTACGACCTGCATGCGCCGGACGATACCGGCCAGTATGCACAGGCAGACGCCCATGACCAGTCCCACCACCGCGAACAGCTTGAAATTGTCCGCGCCGCTCATCACAATGCGCAGCGGAATCAGCTGATCCGACGCGGCATAGGCGATCTGGATCAACGGCACATACAGCTGCGCAGCCGCCCAGCCGACGCCCGCCCCCGCAGCGATCGACAGCCCGGAGATCCACACCTGCTCATTGATGAGCATGGTCAGAATTTCGCGGATGGTCATGCCCATTGCGCGGAAAATGCCCATTTGCAGCGCGCGCTGACGGATGGACAGGATCCAGTAGATCAAAAATCCCACAGTGCACAGCACCAGCACCACGATAAAGCCCACGGTGAGAATGCCGTTCGTACCCTGCATCACGGCATCGCGCTTCTGTTCGATGATCTCGGCGTTGGCGTCCCTAAAGGAGCGCAGCGCTTTGCCGCTGCTCACAATGTAGTCATAGATGAACTGCGTCGAGCCCCCGTCGGTCCGGAGCCATACCTCATAGGGCGTCACGCCAAAGGCTGACTGCACCTGCGAGAGGTTGGCCACGATCAGATAGCCGTCCTGCTCGCGCCAGACGCCGTCGCTGCCCCGGACGCTGGTCACCCGCCCGTAGGTGGGCCAATAGGGAACAAAGCCATAGACAATGCCGCGCATGGAGCCGCCATCGTTGTTACGAAAGGAGATGGCGTCGCCCAGCCGGTAGCCGTAGTCGCTTTCAAAGTTTTCGGAGAGCAGCACCGCCTCCGGGTTCTGCGAAATGGCGTTGAGGTACTCATACCAGTGCACGGGCAGCAGGCTCTCGTCAAACCAAGCCGTCTCCCCGAATTCTTTGGTGTGTATTCCCATCAGGCGCACGCCCTTTGCGCTGCCGCCCGCGGGCAGCGTCACCGTGATGGAGCCGTCATTGAGCACGCGCGTTGCCGAGGACACGCCCACAAGCGCCCGATAGCCCTCAAACTCCGGCTCTACGTAGCGCTTTTCCGCCGTCTCCCCCGCGCCCTCCGGCCCACCGCCCGTCGCCTGGCTGTTGTCTGCCCAGGCCTCCTTGAGCACGATGTCCGCACCGATGGTGTAGCGCGTGTTGCGCTCGGCGTTGTCTCCGATGGTGCGGGCCGCGGTCGCGTTGAACATGCCCAGGGCCACGGTAAAGATCAGAAAGACCATGATGAAGCCCTGGCTGCCCTTGGTGCGAATCACCTGCAGGAAAGAGGCGAACAGCGCCGGACTCCACCACCGCCTGCCCACGAGGTAGACCAGGCGAACCACCAGCGGCAGCAGGCGTACCAGCAGCAGCGCCGCGCCGATGATAAACAGGCTGGCGCTCAAAAACATCAGCGGGTCGAGCGCCTGGCCCTCCAGCACACGCTGGGCCAGCGCCTCCTTCTGCGCGTGAAAGGTGTACCATCCATAGAGCGAAACGGCCAGCAGCAGCACGTCCACCCCGCTCTTCTGCCACCAGGGCATGCCGTGGCCCGCGCGCTTGGCGCGCTTTTGCGATACGATGGACACGCGCGAGAACCGGAACACTGGCAGCAACATGGTGCCTACAGACAGCAGCGCCGCAGCAAATCCGCACAGCAGCACCGTGCCATCCACCCACACGGGCAGCGCCGAGCGCGACACAAACTCCAGGAACGCATTGGCGCTGCCCAGCACCTGGCACAGGAAAAGCGACAGCGGCACGCCCGCCAGCAGCCCCATCGCCGCCAGCAGCGCGCTCTGGACCAGATACACGCCCAGGATCTGGCCGCGGCCCGCGCCGCGGCTCTTGAGTACGGCAATCTCGCCCTCCTCCAATTCCACCATTTGCCGGGAAACCATAAAAATGAATACCGCCAGCAGCGCAAATATGGGCGCCTGAAGCACGAGCAGCGTCACGCGCACGCGCTGCGCCTCACCCAGAAACCCCTCCAGCGCGACGCCGAAGTTGTTGGTGACGATCACATTGCGGCTGACGGGAAACCGGGCGCGCAGATCACCCAGCGCGTCCAGATAGTGCTGCGCGCGGTCGCTCTCCATCTGGGTATAGTCCATCAGCAAGTTCCAGGTGGTACGCAGCGGATAGCGCTCATCCCCCTCCCGCACAAACAGCTCGCGGAATAGCGCCTCATCCATCATCACGGTGGCGGTATAGCCCGCGGGCGACGTCACCCAATAGGGGTCGTCTGGCCGCGCGGCGCCATACACACCCGCGATGCGCACCGCCAGAGGCTGTCCGTCCGGCGCGGTCAATTCCACCGTATCCAGCGTCTCGCCCACCAGCAGGTTCAGGTTGAGCATCGCCTTTTCGCTGACCACCACGTCGATGACGCCGTCCTGCGCCTGCCTGCCCATGCCCGTGCCGGACAGCAGCGTGCTGTGCGCCTCCATGCCGGACAGGCAGCCCACGTTGATGCGCTTGCCCGCCTTGTCGTCCTCGCGCAGCGACCGGCTGGTCATCTGCACGTTGGGGATGATGGTTTCCTCCACGCACTCGCGCAGCGGAATGCCCATTTGGCCGCTCAGTTCCTGCGCCGCTTCCCGCGCTTCGCGGTAATTTTCCTGGCTGGTGATCGCGCCCTTTTGCCGCAGCAGGGAGGCAGTAATCGTCACGCCGCCGGGGTATACGTTTTTCTCTGTGAGGATGGTTTTCATGTCGCCCAGCAGCGTCTTTTGCAGCATCGCATGCGTGTACATGGGATTGACGCAGGCGATGGAGACAAGCAGTATATTGCCGATGAGAAGGCAGAACATCATCCATTTTTTTGCGCGCATCTTGCGCAGCACGAACCGGAGCATTTCGCCTTCCCTCCTTTATTTGACCGCGACGGCCTCGTCTGGGTCAAGGCCCGCCAATATCATCACAGATGAACCGTCGTTGGGCCCGGTGAGCACGATTCTTTTGCCGACCGCCCCCTCCTGCACGAGGTTTACATAAGGTGTGCCGTTGTCGTAGAGCACAGCGGATCGCGGCAGGATGGGCACGTCGTCCAGCTGAAGCTGTGCCGAATAGACGGTGGCGTTCAGCAGCTGCTGCGGATTGACGGGTTCGTCCAGCTGCACCGCGGAAAGCCCCGTGCGATACCGCGCGGACAGCGCCAAGTCCGCCGCGACCACCGTACCCGTCAGCCGCGCGCGTTGGTTGAAGCGGCCGTACTCCACCTCCACGCGTTGGCCCATGCGCAGCGCGCCCGTCAGCCCCTCGCCGACCATGAGCAGGAATGCGTCGGGATCGTAGAGCGTGACCACCGTTTGCCCGCGCGCGTACTGCGCGCCCACCGTCAGGTACTGTACCTGCCCCACCACGCCGTCCACCGGCGCGGCAACCTCAATGCTCGTCCCGGTGCGCTGCAGCTCGCTGCGCTCGGCGCGGAGCGCGCGCTCGCGCTCGGCTGCCCGAAGCTCGGCCTGCTGCCGCTGCAGTTCCAGGCGCTCCAGCCGCATGTCGATCACCTGGCGGGCCACTTTCTCCCGATAGGTGGAATAGCCGTCAGGCGAAACCTCGACCTCCCCGCGCTGCTCAAGCAGCCGCTCTTTTTCCTTTTCCAAATCATAGAGCTCGTCCTGCGTCTCGGTTTTCAGGCGATCAAGCTCCTGCGCAATCTCCGTCAGCCGCAGCGCGTCGCCCTGCCCGCGGAAAACGGCCAGCACGTCGCCCGCCTGCACGGCCTGTCCCGAACTGACGCGCGTTTCAACGTATTGCGCTCCGTCCACATCCAGGCGCACCACCGTCTTGCGCACATAGGCAACCTCCGCCGACATGGAGAATTCCTTGTAGAGCGTGCCCGTCGTAAGCGAATCCGTGCGCACGTTGGAGGGCGTCCCCTCCTGACCTTCCGCGAGCAGCTTGGCCTCTTGGGGGACCTGCGCGGCGCAGCCCGCAAGGCACGCAAGCGCCAGCGTCAGCGCGACAAACCGCATTTTTCTACGGCACATACACCACATCCCCCTCCTTAAGGCCCTGCGCAATCTCAACGGCAGCGGTGGTGCGCGCACCGCTTTGCACGTCCTGCCGCACCCTGCCGCCGTTATCTCCGGGAATGTAGACATACTCTCCCGCAGCATCCCGGCACAGCGCGCCCTGCGGCAAATAGAGCACATCTTCCCGCCGCGCCGTCTTGACGATGACGGCGGCATAGTCCCCCGCCGTCACCCCCTCGGGCACGCCGCCCGAGAATGCAAAGCGCGAGGTCATCTCCTCGCCGGAAAGCAGCAGCGACACATACTCCTGCTCGTCCATGGGCAAATACTCTACCGCCACCCGACAATCCCCTACTAAGGCCCAGATCTCATCCGCGCTCTCCGCCAGCGCCTGGGGCAAATACTGGCCCTGCAGCACCAGCGCGTCGTCGCGCGCCAGTATCAGCGCCGTACTGCCCATCTGCGCGCTGCCGCCCGTGGGGTGCGCCACATAGAGCACCGTGCCGTCACAGGGCGCGTACAGCGTCGCGTTTTCCGTGCGCGCCAACAGCTCCTGACGCTGCTGCTCCTGCTGCGCCGCCCGCAGCGCCTGCCGCTCTCGCTCCTGCCGCAGCGCCGTCTCCAGCCGCTCGAGTTCCTCCTGTTTTTCCCGCTCTTTCAGCCCGCCGGCTGCGTAATCGCGGTTCTCTTCCAGCATCTCATGCTTGCAGATGTCCACATCGATCCGGAGCATCTGCAGTGTCAGTTCGCCGTCCTGCCGATCGTATGCCTTCTGCTGCTCCAGCGCATCCAACTGCTTCTGCGCTTCCTCCACATCCATGCGCAGCAACACGTCGCCCTCCTGCACGCGCTGGCCCAGCGCGACGCACACCTGCTCCACCTGCCCGTCCATCGCATAGAGCACCGCCTGCGTTTCGGGTGTCACGGCAAAGTCGTAGGCGGCCAGCTCACAGATCTCGCCGCGCCGCACCTGCACGGTCTCCTGCCGCGAACCCACCGGGTCCAGCAGCGCAGGAACCGGCTGCGTACTTTGCTCGCATCCGCAAAGCAGCGCGGTCAGGACCATCAGCAGCCCCAGCGCGCATCTTCCATTCTTCATTTTTCTCTCCTCCGCCCCTTCAGCGCAATATCACCGCGTCTCCCTCTTCCAATCCGCTCAGGATCTCCACACAGCCGCTCATTTCGCGCCCCGTCGTCACCTGCTGGATGCGGCGCAGGCCGTCCTCGCCCTGCACATACACAAACTGCCTGCCATCCATGCTCTTGACCGCAGTTCGCTCGATGTAGAGAACATCCTCGCAGCGCTCCAATTCCAGGTAGAGGTAGCCGCTGTCCCCGTCGGACAACTCAGCAGTGGGCAGGCTGCACCGGAGATAGACCTCGCCCTCGCCCGACGCGCCCGCCTCCTGCGCGGAGATCACCGTACAGGGGTAGACTGCCTGGTTGACGATCGCCTCCACCGCAAGGCCCTCGGGGAAATATTCAGGCGCCTGCGTGGAGATCACGAACAGCGCCGATTCGCTGTCGGACAGTATGACCATGATCTGGCTGATCGAGCTGCGCTCATCGGGCTGCACCGCGCGCACAAAGGTGGCCACGCCGTCGATGCCCGCGCACAGCCGGCGCTTTTGCAGTTCCTCCCTCACCGCGGACAGCTCCTGCCTTGCGAGCGCCTGCTCGTCCTCCAGACGCTGGATGCTGCGGTCCCGGTCGCGCAGGTTCTCCTCCATGGTGGGCGCATCCTCTCGCTCCTCTTCCTCCATGCCCGCAAGCGCCAGCTCGTACTGTTCGCGGGCGAGCTCCCGGTTTTCCCGTGCCTGTTTGCATGCGAGCGCCGCAGCGTCACACCGGTCCTGCGCCTCGCTCAGACGGGTGCGCAGCTGTTCCTGCTCCAGCTCCATCAGCACCTGTCCCGCGCGCACGCTATCTCCCTTTTGCACGTACACATTCTCCACGCGCAGCCCATCCTGCGCGAAGCACAGCTTTTCCTGCCTCACGGCGCGGTAGGTCACGGAATAGCGCTGCGTGCGCGACAAGTCGCCGCGCTGCACATAGGTCATGGCAAACTCCGCCGCCGGGTCCTCGCGCAGCACGGGCGCGTCGGGCAGCGTCTCCTCCTCGGGCAGCAGCGCGCAGCCGCACAAAACCAGCGCCAGCGCAGCCAGCAATCCCGCCAGGGTCGGTCGGAACGGTTTTCGCATGTCATCACATCCTGACTCATTATCTGTAAAGCCGCTTTTATTCGATTATATCAGATTGTAATGAAAACGTAAATTGCAACTTTTCACGTTTTGTCATTTCAAGTCGTTGCGCTTGTGCCCCGCCCTGCGCGCTGGTATAATAGAGACAGCGCTGTACCATTTTTCAAATACAAGGAGGCTTCTCCCATGACGCATTTGATTCAACAGGCCGAATTCATCTCCGCACCCCAGTCCATTGGGCAGACGGTACCCTGCTTTGTGCGCGCGCTGGATCTGAAGGGCGGCATTGCCCGGGCGACGCTGCACATCAGCGCGCTGGGCCTCTACGAAGCCGCCATCGACGGCAAGCGGGTGGGTAAGTTCCTGTTCGCCCCTGGCTGGACGGAGTACGGCAGCCGCCTGCAGTTCCAGAGTTACGATGTGACCGGCCTGCTCGCGCCGGACAGCCTGCTGACCGTGATGGTGGGCGAGGGCTGGTGGGGCGGCCGCATGGGCTGGGACGGTCAGAAGGCGCGCAACCGTACCGCGCTGATTGCCGCCCTGGAGGTGGAGTTTGACGACGGCCGCGCGCAGACGGTGCTCACCGACGCGCGCTGGCAGGTGTTGACCACTCCCATTCTCTGCTCCTCCATCTACGATGGCGAAACCGTGGATATGAACGCTGAAACCGAGAGCCTGGGTCCAGCCGAGGTTGTGGACTTTGACAAATCCATTCTCATCCCGCAGGAGGGCGAAGAGGTGCGCGAAATGGCGACGCTGGGCGCCGTGCAGGAACTCGTCACCCCTGCGGGCGAGCGCGTGCTGGACTTTGGTCAGAATCTGACGGGCTTTGTTCGCGTGCATGCGCACGGCCGGAAGGGCGACGAGATCGAGCTGTCCTTTGCCGAGGTACTGGACAAGGACGGCAACTTTTACACCGAAAACATGCGCTCGGCAAAGAATGAGATCCGCTACATACTGGCGGACTCGGAGCCCATGGACTTTGCGCCCACCTTCTGCTGGCAGGGCTTCCGTTATGTCCGGCTGGACAAGTGTCCCGAGGGTATGAGCGCCGAGGACTTTACCGCCGTGGCGGTGCACTCCGCCATTGAGCGCACGGGCGACTTTGACTGCGGCGTGCCGCTGGTCAACCAACTGTATCAGAACATATTGTGGGGCCAGCGCGGCAACTTTCTGGACGTGCCCACCGACTGCCCGCAGCGCGATGAGCGCCTGGGCTGGACGGGCGATGCGCAGGTCTTTGCCCGCACCGCGTCCTACAACTTCAAGGTGGACAAATTCTTCCGCAAGTGGCTGCACGATCTGAACGCAGCGCAGGACGCGCAGGGCCGCATTCCGCACGTCATCCCCAACATCCTCGGCCCCGATGCGGCGGGCTCCGCCGCCTGGGGCGACGTGGCCACCATCGTGCCCTGGGAGATGTACCTGACCTATGGCGACCGGCAGTTTCTGACCGACCAGTTCGACGCCGCCAGGAAATGGGTGGACTACATCCACGGCGCGGGCAGCGAGGAATATCTGTGGCTGGACGGCGAGCACTTCGGCGATTGGCTGGGCCTGGACGCGCCTGAGGGCAGCTACAAGGGCAGCACCGACGAAAGCCTCATCGCCAGCGCCTTCTTTGCGCACTCCACCCGCAACCTGATTCGCATGGGCGATGCGCTGGGCAAGGACATGGCCGCCTATCGCGACCTGTACACCCGCATTCTGGATGCCTGGCGCAGGCGCTACATCGCCGCCCCGGGCAGGCTGACCTGCGACACCCAGACCGCCTATGTGCTGGCGCTGGCCTTTGACCTGGTGGGCAAAAAGCAGCCCTACGTCGACCGGCTTGCCGAGAAAATCCACGAAAACGGCGATAAGCTGCAGACCGGCTTTGTGGGCACGCCCTACCTGCTGCGCGCGTTGTCGGAGAACGGCTGCACGGACCTCGCCTACACGCTGCTGCTGCAGACCGAGTTCCCCTCCTGGCTCTATCCCGTCACGCGCGGCGCGACCACCATGTGGGAGCACTGGGACGGCCTCAAGCCCGACGGCAGCATGTGGTCGGCGGACATGAACAGCTTCAACCACTACGCCTACGGCGCGGTGGGCGCCTGGATGTTCAACACCGCGGCGGGCATCAACCCCGACCCGGAGAACCCCGGGTTCCGCCGCATTCTCTTCCTGCCGCAGCCCGACGCCCGCCTGGGCCACGTCACCGCCTCCATCCGCACTGCGCACGGCGTGGTGGTTTCGCACTGGCACTATGAGGGCAGCCAGGTGCGCTACACCTTCACCGTGCCCGAGGGCTGCACCGCCCGCGTGGACTTTGGCGACCATGTTGTAGAGCTGACCAGCGGCACGCATCGCTTCTGATTCCTTTTTCAATGTAAAAAGCAGCGCCCGCAGACGCCTTTTCACGTCTGCAGACGCTGTTTTTTGCAATTCTTCAGGATTTTTTCACGGGCACAAGCCAATGGCGAGGCATGACGTTGGTGTCGTCGCTCTGCTCGTCCTCGGGCAGCAGAAACAGCTCGGCGGCCCAGGTAAAGGGCGGCCAGTCAGCGGTGTACCCCTGTTCCTCCGCCTTACGAATGGTATCGGTCAATTCGTCGCCGAACTCGCCCCTGGCCACAATGCCGGCGGGCAGATCGCGGTACTCCAATCCCTCGGGCACGGGGGAATCTGCGGGAGCCAGCGCGCCCAGCAAGTAGAGCACAGAGCCGTCGGGCTGCTCCTCGCACATCGCGCCCACCACGCTGTCGGCAATCACATCGGGCAGCGCCACAAGTTGGTCGTACACGGGCGTGTCCAGCACCTCATGCCACAGCAGCTCCGCCTGCCTGCCCTGCCTGCCGCCCGAGCGCACCGCCTTGCCGATGATGCGCGCCGCGTCCATCTCAAAGAGCTCAAAATCCTGTTCAAATGACTTGATTTGCGAAATCTTTCTCATGCTTTTCTCCGTCCTTACGCTTGATGATCTTCCACGCCTATTTTAGCATGCCCGCCCTGTGCGGTCAATCATCGCTTTGCAGCTTCACAGACCTACGGCGGCGTCATGGATGTTTGTCGTTCCACCTCGACCAGCGCCCCGTTCCGCCACTCGTACTCCGTTTGAAGGTAGGTTCCGGCATCCTCGCGCGTCACCGTGCGCAGGCGACGGGCTTCCGCATCCACCTGCGCGTTGCACAGACTGAAGGCGTAGACGAACGCCTTTTCATCGTCGTCCCACACCCAGTAGTACCGCGGCTGATTGGCGCCGTTGGTCCGCCACCCATCCAGCGCGAGGTCGCATAGGCCGTCGAAGTTGACGTCCTGCAGGGTCAGCCCGCCGTCCTGCCGTGCGGACTCGGTATGTCCCTCAAAGGTATCCCCGTCCCATTCCTCCTCAATCGCCTTCGGAATGGACAGGTTTTGAAGCAACGTGCCGTTCTCGTCCATCACATCGACGCGGGAGATGCCGTAGCCGTAGTCCAACGCCTGCCCATACAGCCGAAGCACAATCGCACGCCCTTCGCACAGCGCGCCCGGGACCTCCAGCATGTAGGCGTTGATTTCCTTCGTCCAGCTCTGTTCCATCGCGGAAAACGCCTGCTTTTCTTCGTCCCACTTGAGCACCGTGACGCCAAAGCCCACGCCATCCGAATGGCCCCATTGCCACAGATACTGGTACACGCGCAGCTCCAGCCCCGGCGAACGGTCGTAATTCAGCAGTTCATAGGCGCTGATACCGTCGCAGCTGCCGTTTGCAAACTCTTCGGCGCGCAGCAGCTTGCCCGTCTCATCAAATTGCCCCACGTCGATGCGGTCCTGCATCATCTCCGCGTCCCCGGAAAAGTCGATCACCCGATCCAGCAGCTCGCTGCGCACGTGCAGCTTGAAGCCCTCCTCATACTGCGTCTCAAACCGGAAGCCCGAGCTGAACCAGTCGCCGTTCTCCAATCCGTCCTCGGTCTGGAAGGGGATGGGCAGCGATTCCAGCGCGCCGTCCGTCACGCGCAGCACCTCAAAGGTGTGGCAGCCCATGCCGCCGTTGCCGCCCGTGTCCGCCATCGCGATCAGTTCGGGAACGCCGTCGCCCGTCACGTCTGCGGCCGTCACGCTCTCTCCCCATACGGCCTGCACCGGATGCGTCAGCACGCGGCCGTTCCCCAGCGCGATGTACAGCGTCACCTCGCCGAGTTCCGCTCTGCGCGCCTCCCACCAGGCGGCATCCTGCGCCCCGTCGCCATCCAGATCCGCCCTGACCACCGCAACCTCGGGCAGCAGCGCGTTCAGTTGCTCCAACGTCTGTTGCCCGTCTGGCAGCTCTGCGCATCCCTCGCCCGTCAGCAGCTGGAACATGATTTTGCCGTCGCGCTCATACACCGCGGCCTGTCGCTGGCTGCCGTCCAGCGCTGTGCGCGTCACGACGAAGTAGTTCTCGCCCATATCCGCGCGCTGCGTCTGCGGAGCTGCGCCGTCCTTTTCCCACAATCCCTCTTCCGCAAGCGCCGGCAATGGCTGCTCCAACAGCGCCGCCGACAGTTCCACCTCGCCGCTGCACCGCGCAGCGCTCCACACCTCGGGGCGTTCCGCGCCCATAACGACCTGACGCAGCATCTGCCAGTCCGCTTCGGGCAGTGTCATCCACCATGCGTCATCCAGCTGCACCACCGCGCTGCCCAGTTCAGGGAATTCATAGAACAGCAACTCCTCGCCGTCCGCCATCGCCGCGCGCACATACTCGCCGGGCAACATCTCCTGTGAAACGGGCCAGGCAGCGCTGCGCACCAGCGTATCGCCATACACACGGGTAAGAAAGGTCGTCAGCGCGTCGCCCACGCCGGAAAGATCGCGTTCATAGCGCACTTGACCGTCCACAATCCATTGGATTCCGGTAAAATGGACGTCCTGCATCGCAGCGCCCCCGGAAGCGGGCAACGCGCTGTCGGCGTCCATTACGGGTTCGTATATCGACGGAAACAGTTGATCCCCGTTGGCATCGTAATAGGCATACCGCGCGTCAGGAGCTGAATCCAGCACGTACAGACTGAGCGCTCCGCTTCCCACGTCAATGACGTCGACGCTTCCGTCGCTCTGCGTGCGCACGACGTGTGCGATCCGCTCATCGTGGAGCAGCAGCGCGTCATACTGCACCCCTGCGAGCGTGAGACTGCCCACGGCCACGCCTTGCTGCCGCGCCAGGCCGCTCACGAGCAGCCGGCTGCCCAGCTGCGGCTGGCCGTCGCGCACCAGCATGCTGCACGCGCCCAGATTCTCCCCCGTCAAATAGCCTGCAAACACTCGGCCGCCCTGCAGCTCTATCGTTTGGACAACCTGTGCGTCTGCAATGCCCGTCAGCGCGGAAACCTCCTCATGTCCCGGCACATACGGCTGTGCGGGCTGCGTGCAGCGGAACGTGAGCGCCGTACCGTCGATACGCTGCAGGTAGAGCGTATCCGCGCCGTCGCCATAGAGCGCGCAGTCCGCGCATTGCTCGTCCAGGTTGACGGCCTCAAAGTCACGCTCGGGCGCGCCCTTCCCTCTGCGCAGGCTCTCCACCGCGCCCAACCGTACGCTCCCGGCGGGCACAGCGTCCACGGCCTTGCCGTCCCATTCGTAGAGCGCGCCACCTGCGCGCAGCAGCGTCTTTTGCGCGGGCTGGTTGCACGCAAGGCCAATACAAAGCCCCGTCACCGCCACAACGGCAGCCGCCACGAGCCAGAGCGCGGGCCTTTTGTAGCGCAGTACATGGCGGATGCGTCCCTTGGTGTCCCCCTGCCCAAAGGCCAGGGTCACACCCGACGCGCGGCCCGCCGCCATGCGCAGCAGCGTCTCGGAATACTGCTTCTTGACGCCCGCGCCCAGCCTGCGGATCACAGCCTCGTCGCACGCCAGTTCAAGGTCGCGGCTCGCCAGCGCGCTGCACAGCCATACCGCCGGATTGAACCAGTGCACGCACAGCGCCGCCTGCATCAATAGCTTCCAAATGTGGTCGCCGCGCCGGATGTGCGTGTGTTCGTGCATCAGAATGTAACTGCGGTCGCGCGCATCCAGGCCGTCAGGCAGGTAAATCGACGGGTGAAACACGCCCAGCACGAAAGCATTGGACAGTCCGGGCACGACGTATACACCCTTGTCGTATGCCATCGCGCCGCGCAGCCTACCCTTGAGCCTCAGCAGCGACACCGCGCTGTACAGGCCCATTCCCGCAACGCCCGCAGCCCATGCGCAAAGCGCCGCCGTCCACCAGGGAAAGGAGCGCGCTTTGCCCTGTGGGGCAACCTGTGATGGATTTTCTGCGGTGGGAACTACAACGGAGGGTGCCGCCTGCATGGCCGCAGGTACGACGGATTCCGCGGTCACGGCGGTCTGCACGAGCGTGTCGCTGCGCTGCGCCACCCGTGGCTGCGCGGGCAGCAGACCGACCGCGCTCTCTACGGAAAAGGGGCAGAGCAGGCGGAAGAGCACCACCGTCCACAGCACGCAGACTACCGCGCGCGGCGCCCTTTTCAGCAGCGCGCGCACCGCGATCACCACCAGCGCCACCACAGCGCCCGATAGGCTCATGCGCAGCAGCTGCGTAAGAAATTGCTCAGCCATGCTCTTCTTCCTCCTCCCGGTGCTGCTCAATCAGCGCTTCAATCTCCTCAATCTCCCGTGCGCTGAGGCGATTTCGGCTGGTAAAGGCCGCGAGGAACCGCGGCAACGATCCTCCGAAGTGTTCGCTGAGGAATTGTTCTCCTTGCGCGGCCTCAAATTCCTGCCGCGTCACCAGCGCCTTCACCCGCCCGTCCTGCATTGCAAACAGCCCGCGCTCACAAAGGCGCTTGAGCATGGTGTACGTGGTGGTGCGTTTCCAGCCAAACGCCTGCGCCGCCAGCTCCACCAGCGCGCGTGTGCTCACCGGCGCGTGCATCCAGATCAAATTTGCAAACCTGCGCTCCATTTCACCCAGTTTCAAAGTTTCCATCCATATCCCCCTCCTGTCTAATGCCTTTAGACAATTATAGTCTAACAGCATTAGACAGTTCTGTCAATCCCCGCTTGACAATTTTTTTGCCGCATGCTACTATGAAACGGCATCGACTGCGCAGCGGGCTGCGGCCCTTTGCAAAGCCGAATGGGAACCTGATGTGGATTGCTTACCGCAAAGACTGTGCTGCGCGGGAAGAAAGACCGTCCTTTATGCGATAGGAAACGGGACGCTTTTTTGTGCAGCAAAAAAGCGTCCCGTTTTTTATATGCGCATATACAAGGGGGTTATCGAATGCGAAAAAAGAAGGGGAATGCGCTAAAATCGCTGGCAGTGCTGGCTGCACTGCTGCTCATTTGGGTATGGGTCAGCCGCGCGGGGATCTTCTCCGCCTACGTGCTGCCCGGCCCGGAGCGGGTGGCGCGCACCTTCGTGAGCATGGCGGCTTCCGGCGAGCTGTGGCGCAATCTGGCGGCGAGTCTGTGGCGTGTGCTCGTCGGATTTGTCCTCTCGTTTGCGCTGGCGTTCCTGCTGGGCGTGCTGACGGGCCTTGCGCCGGGCGCCGATCCGTACTACCGCCATATACTGGAATTTCTACGGCATGTGCCGCCCATGAGTCTCATCCCGCTGCTCATCCTGTGGTTCGGCATTGGGGAGACGAGCAAGATCATTGTCATCGTGCTGACCTCCTTCTTCCCCATCTTTCTCAATACCAACGCGGGTCTGTCCCAGTGCGATCCCAAGCTGCTGGAGGTGGGGCGCAGCCTGGAGATGAGCCGGACGGAGTGCTTTTTCCGCATCCAGCTGCCTGCGGCGATGCCCAGCGTGCTGGTGGGTATGCGCATCGGACTGGGATATAGCTGGCGCGCCATTGTGGGCGCGGAGATGATCGCGGCGGCAAGCGGCCTGGGATACATGATTCTGGACGCGCAGGCGCTGTCGCGATCGGACAAGGTGCTCGTGGGCATCCTGCTCATCGGCGCAGTGGGGTTCGTCACGGATGCGCTGTTCGGGCTGCTGATTCGCCGCCTGACGCCGAAAGGGGGCAATGCCGATGTCTGAGGCCATACTCATCTCCCATCTGTGCAAAAGCTTCTGCATCGAAGGGCGCTCCATCCCGGTGCTCCGGGACCTGGATCTGACCCTGGACGCGCGCGGCTTTACGGTGCTGGTTGGGCGCAGCGGCTGCGGCAAGACCACGCTGCTGCGACTGCTCTCCGGACTGCTGCAGCCCGATTCCGGCCAAATTCTTCTGCCCGCGGACCTTCGCATGGGCATCATGTTCCAGGAGGCGCGGCTGATGCCATGGCTGACGGCGGAGCGCAACGTGACACTGGGCATTCGCCGTCCAACGCCTGAAAAGGCGCGGCAGATGCTGCAGCTGGTGGGCCTTTCCGGATTCGAACGCGCGTACCCCGCGCAGCTGTCTGGCGGCATGCAGCAGCGCGCAGCGCTGGCGCGGACGCTGATGCGCGATGCGCAGCTCATCCTGATGGACGAGCCCTTTGCCGCGCTGGACTCCTTCACCCGCGAAACCATGCAGAAGGAGCTGCTGCGCATCCGTCGGGAGAAGGACTGCGGCGTGATTCTGGTCACGCACAATATTGATGAAGCGCTGATTCTGGGCGACCGCATCGTACTGCTCTCGGACGGTCGGGCGGCGCGCAGCTACGAGCTGCCCGCACAGACCGGCTGCCGCGACATTCTCACCGAACCCTTTCTCTCCATCAAAAAGTCCGTTATGGAGGCCCTGAAGTCTCTTTAACCAAAATACACAGAAAAGAGGTCCATTTTCATGAAGAAACTGCTTTCGCTCCTGCTCTGCGCGGCTCTGATGTTCTCCCTGGCCGCCTGCTCTCCCGGCAAGTACACGGTGGATACCGTGACCGCAACCTACGTCGAATCCCCGCTCAACGTGCCTTCTATCATTGAGAAGCATCAGGGAAGCTTGGCTGCCGCATACGAGAAAATGGGACTGAAATTCGCCTATTCCGACCTGAACAGCGGCGCGGATCAGACCGCTGCGCTGGCCTCGGGCGACATCCAGATTCTCAACGCGGTGGGCGGCACCTCGGTGCTGCTGGCCGCCGCCAACGGCCTGGACATTAAGATCATCTCCATGTACTCCCGCTCGCCCGAGGCCTTCATGCTCTTCTCCAATGACGAAAGCCTGACCTCGCCCGAATCCCTGGCGGGCAAGACCATCGCCGGCCCCAAGGGCACCAATCTGCACGAGCTGCTGGTGGCCTACCTGGCCACTGCGGGCATGACGCTGGAGGACGTGAACTTCGTCTCCATGGACATCCCCTCCTCGCTCGCAGGTCTTGAGGGCGGCAGCGTGGACTGCGCGCTTCTCGCCGGCCCTGTGGCCTACAACGCCGCAAAGTCCGGCAAGCATCTGGTCACCAACGGCCAGGGCCTGATCGCCGCGACCATCGTCACGGCCACTTCTCAGAAGTTCTACGACGAAAATCCCGCCATCATCGAAGCCTTCGTGGAAAACCAGAAGGCCATCCTGAACTACATCGACACCAATACGGAGGAAGCGCTGGCCACCGCATCCGCCGCCATCGATATGGACATCGAAGCGGTCAAGGAAATGTACGCGATGTACGACTTCTCCATGGATATTTCGCAGGCGGACCTGGACAGCCTGCAGGCCACCGAGCAGTTCCTCTACGACTCGGGTATGATTGAGACACACGTGGATGTCAATACGCTGCCGCTCAAAACCAAGTGAATCGGTTTTCAACTCCACATGGGGGCGCAATCGCGCCCTCTTTTGCTTGCCCGCAGCGCAAATGCGCGCTATAATGAAACCATCTCATCACATAAAATGGAGGACTTCTCCATGCTGTACACCATCGAAAACGAGTTTTTCCGCGCAGTGCTCAACGACAGAGGAGCGGAACTGACGCAGCTAACGGCCAAGGCTGACGGGTATGAAATCATCTGGTCGGGGGATCCCGCGTACTGGACGGGGCACTCGCCGTTGCTGTTCCCTTTTGTGGGAAAGCTCAAAAATAACGGCTATACCTACCGCGGCAAGCGCTACGAGATGGAAAAGCACGGCTTTGCGCGCAGCACGAACTTTGCCGTGGCCGAGCAATCCGCCGACGCCATCACGCTGGCATTTGACGATTGGAAGCTGTATGAGGCCAGTTACCCCTTCCGCTACCGCCTGAGCGCGAATTACCAGCTGACGCAGCAGGGTCTGCGCTTTACCTACTGTGCGCACAATCTGGGCGATGAGGCGATGGTCTGCTCACTGGGCGCACATCCCGCGATCAACGCGACGGACGCCCGGCTGGTTTTCCCCTGCGCGGAGACAGTGGATGCCGAGCGTTTCGGTCCGGATGGGCTCAGAAAGGCCGAAAAAGAACCGTTTTTGTACAATTCCGCCGTCTACCCGGTGTTGCCGCACACCTTTGACCACGACGCCTACACGCTCAAGGGGCTGAAATCCGACTATGTGGACGTGCACAGCGCGGCGTCTGCGCACGTGGTGCGCGTGACCTTTGGCGGCGCGCCCTATGTGGGCATCTGGGCCAAATCCGGCGCGCCCTATGTCTGCATTGAGCCGTGGCTGGGCTTGGATGACGCACACGACCACGACGGCGAGTTGACGCACAAAGAGGGCGTCCACGTGGTACAGCCTGGTGAAAATCTTTCGCTGACGCTGGAAATTCAGCTATTCTGAACTTCCGCAGGAGCGGTTTAGAGCAGCGGTTGCATAAGTGCACCCGGCGGTTGATTGCGTTTTCGAGGCATCCGGCGTATGCTGGGAGTCAGTCGGAAAGCCCGGAAAATGAAGACTTCGTAAGGAGAATACGCATGAAATTCGGAGAAAAGGTGCAGCTGCTGCGCCGGGCGCGGGGCATGACGCAGGAAGCTTTGGCCGAGTTACTGGAGGTGTCGCGGCAGTCTGTGGCCAAGTGGGAAGCGGGCCTTGCGCTGCCCGACCCGGACAAGCTGCCCCGCCTGAGCGACAGCCTGCGCGTGACGCTGGATGTGCTGCTGCGCGACGAAATGGAGGCCGACGCACTGCACGAGGAGCACGTCTGCGGGCAGGTCTTCACGTCGGCTGAGGCAGGGCTGTACACGGGCGTACTCATCAAGGAAAGCCTGGAGGATGAGGATCTGCTGGACGTGCTGCACATCCACCGCGTAGAGCTTTGGCGCACGCAGGGGCACCCGCGGTACTGGACAGCGCTGACCTTCAGCTGCAGCCAAATCGACCTGCCGCAGCGCCTTTCCAGCGCGCTCAAGGGCGCTACCGGCGCGTCCACGCCCTGGTTCTGCGACTTTCGCGCGGACAATACCAAGTATGTGGTATTCCGCGGGCAGGTGCTGCACTACCGCGTCGGCGACGCCCAGGGGCGTGCGGACGTGGTGCGTGCGTGCGAGGCGATGGGCATTCCGGCGCATCAAACCAACTGGGAGGACTGACCGAAAATGAAGCTGCTGCTCACCAGCACAGGGCTGGAAAACCCTGTACTGCTGCGCGCCTTTGTGCGCCTGCTGCCCTGCCGCGCCGCGAACGCCCGCGCGCTGTTCATTCCCACTGCAGCGGTGAATTGCGACGCCATCGAGGTGCTGCCCAAGTGCCTGGAGGACCTGTACAACGCTGGGATCCGCCGGGAAAACATCACGATTTATGACCTGCACATGCCGATGACACAGCGGGAAATCGCCGCGTTTGACTGCATTTACCTCTGCGGCGGGGACACAAAATACCTTGCCGGGCGCGTCAAAGAAGCGCGGTTTGGCGAGGCGCTGCGCGCCTATCTTGCGGCGGAGCGCGGAGTGGTGCTGGGCGTGAGCGCGGGCAGCATGATCTTTTCCGCGGCGCAGGGTGCGGGCATCGACCTGCTGCCGCAGGCGCTGCATGTGCACTGTCCGCAGGGCTCTCCACAGGGTGCGCTACCCCTGGAAGACATCCATCTATCCAACGCGCAGGGCATCCTCTTCGAGGGCGAAAGCGCGCCGTACATACTGGAATAGGGTGGTAAAAAGCCTCCGTTTCATGAACGAAACGGAGGCTTTTTCGCTGCATTTTCAATCCATTGCATCTGCGTAATCGCGTCGGAACCGACGCCAGAGCGGCGTGGCGGCAGCGCACACCGCGCACCCGAACAGCGCGGTGAGCGCCCAGGTCAGGATGGTAAAGCGCCAGCCCGCGCTTTGCGCCAGCGCAGCAAAACCGTAGGTGGACAGCGCCGCGCCGATGTAGGTACAGGCGTTGAGCAGCCCGGAATAGGTGGATACGCGCCCGCTTTTTGCGAACCGCTTGGGCACTACGGTGATGAGCATCAGGTTGATGCCGTGCATACACCCAACGATGAGCGCCATCAGCAGCGCGCTGACCGCCACGGACGCGGTCTGGCTGACGAGCCACAGCAGCAGCGCGCAGCCCGTTGCGCCCGCAAAGATCACCGCTGAGCAGAGCACCTCATTATGCAGGAAACGGCGCTGCACCCAGTCGAACACCGAGAAGCTCACCATGCTGAACACCGCCAGAATCACGGTGATGACGATGGCCTGCTCCTCGGGCAGGCCGAAGGTTTCCAGCAGGTAGGAAGGCATCCAGTTGGTGACGCCGTCGCGCAGCATGCCCTGCGCGATGATGCCCAGCATGATGAGCGCAATGGGCGCGTACACAAACCGGGGCAGCGCGGAGCGAGCGGGCGCGGCATCGCCTGCACCGTCTGCGCTGCGCACGGGTTCGGTGAGCACGCGGCGGGATGCCAGGCTCCAAACGAGCGCCACGCCGAGCCCCACGAGCGCACACAGGCGCAGGATACTCCGCCAACTTAGGGCGCCCAGCAGCGCTGGGCAGAGCAGGTAGAGCAGAATCGTGGCGACGGACGAACCCCACGAGACGCGCACGGCGGCATAGCCGTACTCGCCATCGGTCAGATAGGTGCTCATCAGGCGCACAATGGGCGGCCAGAGCAGCGCATGCGCAAAGCCATTGAGACTCCACACCGCTGTCATCACCGGGACTGAGCTGCTCCAGGACATCGCCAAATTACAGGCCGCAGCCAGGCACAGTCCGCAGGTGAGCAGCAACGCCGGGCGAATGCGGTCGCCCATCAGGCCGCTGACGATCTGCCCGGCGCCGTAGGCGATGGTCAGGCCCGCGACAACTCCCGCCAGTTCCAGCTTATCCACGCCCATATCGCTGCACACCTTGACCAGCATCACGGTAAAGTTGATGCGCATGACATAGCTGGCAAAATACACCAGCGTACACAGCCACGCGATGGCCTTTGCACGGCCACGGATGCTGCGCTGCATGAAAATCGTCCCCTTTTACTGCTATTTTAGACGCGCGCAAGCGGCTCGGCGCCGAAGTCGCCGCACCAATCATAGGCGAAGTCGCCGGTATCGGTGCGCCAGCGGGCGGGACAGGTAGTGTCCATCCAATCCAGCGGTTCGGCGGGTGCCTGCGGCCGGGAGGCGATCGCAAAGGCGGCCTTGAGCGCGCGCTCCTGCTCAGGGCCGACGGCATCGGGCGCGGCGGAGACGAACAGCGGGGTGCCGCTGCGCGCCAGCGCATCCAGCCACAGCGCGTTCTTTTCCCATGCTACCGCGCGCGTCAGACCCACGCAGTCGGCGTCGCAGGCTTGGAAGATGCCGTGCTGCGGCATGCGGAAGGCCAGCGTGTTGACGCCCATGAAGCGCGTGCGCTCCCAGACGCGGCCGCTGGTGTCATCACCCGTGCGGCTGAGCTCGAACACGCCCGCAGACAGGTGCGGGAAGGTGTTGCAGCCCATCAGCAGCGTCTCGTCAGACACGCCGCGACGCATCGCGTCGTAGAGATCCCGGATCGCCATCGCAGTGGTCTTGGTGCGGTCGGCGAAGGCCCAGCCGTCGTCGGTAATCGCCGCGCCGTACTGCAAGCCCCAGCGGCCCAGCAGATCAAAACTGGTGAAGTCCTGTTTGATGAGTTCATAGCCCCAGGTTTCCAACCCGCGGAACATCTCGCTGATTTCCTCCAGCACGCCGGGAACCGTGGGATCCAGCACGCAGCCGCCGTGCAGCTGGTCGGACGGGATGGGGCGCTGCAGCTTCCATGCGTCGGGCACGGGCCTGCGCGTGAGCAGCGGGCGCAGCCAGATGCCGGGGCGCACGTCCATGGCCCGAATGCCGTCCGCCAGCGCACGCATGTCAGGGTAATCGGCATTGGATGCGTCCCAGGGGCCGCCGTTGTAGCCGCCGCCGTGCTGGATCTGCCAGCCATCGTCAATGACCATAAAGGGGCGGTTGGCCAGCCCTTCGGCCCAGCGGGCGACGCGCGCGGCGTCGGCGAGTATATCCTGCGTGGAACTGACGCCGTAGGCATAGTACCAGTTGTTGCCGCCATAGACAGGCGCCTTGGGCAGGCGAGCAGCGGTGCACAGCCGGCGCATCAAGCGACGGGAGGCGGCAAACGAGGATTCACCCGCATCGGGGACGAGTTCGCAGACGGTGCACAGGTCGATCGGTCCGTGTACCGCCACGCCCACGCCGCCGCAGCGGACGTCCAGCGCTAAGGTGACGCCCTGCGCGTCCACCTGCCACCAGCACAGTGCGTTGGGACGGGTGCGCACACCCGCGCCGCAGGTCTGTATGCCGTCATGATGCAGGAAGAACCAGGGCAACACGCGCTCGGGCACGATGCCGCGCCATTCCAGATCGCCATAGCCGCGCTCCCAGTGATCGCCCAGCACGCGACCGGGGACAACGGGGCGGTTCCAGCGCAGGAAAACGCGGCGCACGGGCTGTACAGAGGTCAGCAGCGTGATCTGAAGGGTCTCCTGTTCCATGGTCATGCGCAGCGCGGTTCCCTGCGCCTGCCACAGGCCGGCGTTGAGGTGCAAAGGAACGGTTTCACTCTCCAATTCCGCGCGCACGCGGTCGGGCTGGCAGATGATGTCCAGTTTCATTGCGTTCTCCTCCGTTTTCGTGGTAATGAGCTTCAGCGATGCGCGGCGCGCAGGAGACGGAAAGCCTGCTCAGCGGCATCGGCCATGTTGGCGCGGGCATTGTCGGCCGCCATGGCGTCGGCAAGGGAGACGGCGCCGCGGACGATGGGAAAATAGGCATCAATGCCCGCGCCGTTGCAGGCAGAGGCGTCGCGGGCAACGGATCCGCACAGCGCGAGAGTGAGGCAGCCATGCTGTTTTGCGAGCCGCGCCACGCCGATGGGGGCCTTGCCCATCGCGGTCTGGCCGTCCAGGCGGCCCTCGCCTGTGACGGCGACGTCCGCACCGCGCAGCGCGTCGGCCAAACGGGTCTCCTCCAGCACGATGTCCACGCCGGGACACAGCTGCGCGCCCAGGAAGGTATGCAGCGCAAAGCCCAGACCGCCCGCCGCGCCTGAGCCGGGAGCTGTGGGATCGCTCTGCGGCCAGAGCTGCCGGGCGCATTCAGCAAAGTGCGCGAGCCACGCGTCCATCAGCGGGATGGTGCGCTCCGTCGCGCCCTTCTGCGGGCCGAACACGGCGCTGGCGCCTTTTTCGCCGCAGAGGGGATTGGTCACGTCGCAGGCGACGCGGAAGGTGCAGGCCGAGAGCGCAGGCAGCGCATGGGCGGCGTCGATGCCAGCCAGGTGTTCCAGCCCCTTTGCGCCGCGTGGAATGTCGCGGCCAGCAGCATCCGTCAGGCGAAAGCCCAACGCCTGCAGCATGCCCGCGCCGCCGTCGTTGGTGGCGCTGCCGCCGATGCCGATGAGGAGGCGTCTGCAGCCCTGTTTCACGGCATCGGCGATGACCTGGCCCACGCCATAGGTGGAGGTGTTCATGGGATCGCGCAGATGGGGCGGCACGAGAGGAAGGCCGGCTGCCGCCGCCATCTCGATGACGGCGATATCGCCAATCAGGCCGTACGTGCAGTCCACCGTCTCTCCCAGCGGGCCCTCGACGGGGATGGTACGAAACTGGCCGCCCATGCCGGAAACCAGCGCATCTACGGTGCCCTCACCGCCGTCGGCCAGGGGACGGACCAAAATCTGCGCGTCGGGATAGACGCGACGCGCGCCCTGAGCGACGGCCTGTCCGGCCTCCAGTGAAGTCAGACTGCCCTTGAAGGAATCCACCGCGACAACAATCTTCATTCCATGTCCACCTTTCTGCCCTCGATGAACACCTGCACCACCTCGCCGGAGACGTCAAACACGTCGCCGCGGGCCAGCACGATGTCCGCGTCCTTACCCGCCTCGATGGAGCCCACGCGGTCGGCGATACCGATGTGTTCGGCAGCGTTGATGGTAATGGCGCGCAGCGCTTCGTGGCGATCCATACCGGACTTCACCGCAAGGCCAGCGCACAGCGGCAGATACTGCTGTGGAATCACGGGCGAATCCGTGATGATGCAGACATGACCGCCCGCCCTGGCGAGGATGCCGGGAGTCGCAAAAGTCTTGTCGCGCAGCTCAAACTTGGTGGCGTGGGTCAGCGACGGGCCTACAGCCATGGGGTAGCCCTCGGCGGCGAGCTGCCGCGCGACCTTGTGGCCCTCAGTGCAGTGCTCGAGGGTAAGCCCCACGCCAAATTCCTTGGCGATGCGAATGGCGGTGAACAGATCGTTTGCCTGGTGGGCATGGGCCTTTAAGGGCATTTTGCCCTCGAGCACGGGCAGCAGCGCCTCGCTCTTCATGTCAAAGGCGACGTCCTTGCCCGCGTCCTTCTTTTCCTTATACTGCTGCGCCTTGAGCAACGCCTCACGGAGCTTGGCGGCGGTGGACATGCGGGTGGAAATGCCCTTTTCCTTGTAGCAGCGCTTGGGGTTCTCGCCAAAGGCGCACTTCATGGCGACGTTGTCGCGCACAATCATGTCGTCCACACGGTTGCCGGCGGTTTTGATGGCGACAAAGGTACCGCCCAGTACGTTGGCCGAGCCGGGGCCGGTGCACACGGTGGTCACGCCGGCGCGGGCGGCCATGGCAAAGGTGGGATCGGTGGGCTCAATGCCGTCGATGGCGCGCAGATGAGGCACGACGGGGTCGCTGTGCTCGTTGTAATCCGCGCCCTCATAGCCAATACCGTAGCCGTCCAAGCCGATATGGCAGTGCGCCTCGACAAAGCCGGGGTACGCAGAAAGGCCCGTGGCGTCGAAGACCTCCTCGCCATCGGCGGGCAGATTGGGGCCGACAGCGACAATCTTGCCATCCTTTACCAGTATGTCGCCCGGGATGGGCTCGGGCAGCACGGCTGTATAAATCGTTGCATTTTTGATCAACATGGGATCATCCTCCTGTTTGTGTTCTGACCTCCTCTATTTTACCATGCCGCTTGCGCGCGCGCAACGCGGTTTTGGGGCGGCGCAGCGCAGGTTTCACGCAGAATGCCTTGCCCTTTGGGACGTATTGGGATATACTGAGATCCAAAGAGAGGTGTTTGGCATGAAAAGCGTAAAACCGGGGCGCGGGCCGTCCATGATGAGCGGCGTTGGGTCGGTCGCAGCCATCGTCTTTGGCGTGATCTGGACCCTTGCGGCAGTCGCGATGGGCGCGCCGTTCTTCTTTCCGTTGTTTGGCGTCGTGTTCATCGGCATCGGTGTGGCGCAGGCGGTGTATCATTTCCGCAACGCGACGGGGGAAAACCGCTATTCCTCCTTTGACATTGTGGATGACGGCGAGGAACCCGACCCACTGGAGCAGCGCTTCGGCGCGCAGCGGATACAGCAGCCGCAGGAGTCCCCCTGTGACGCGGGCTTTTGCCCCTACTGCGGCGCGCGGGCGGCGGCAGGGTATGAATACTGCCGGAAGTGCGGCAAAAAACTGCCAGACTGACGTATAAATCCATAAAAAAATACTCGCGTGTCCGACGGAGCGAAAGCTGTGCTATACTGTACCTGGCATCACGCAAAAGCGTGCTCTGTGCAGAGGGGGAATCGCATTGACACAGCTGGAAATTTGGGAGCGCTGGGATGCTTCTCTTTATGAGCAGCAGGAAAACTACCGCCACGACATCGACCTTCTGCTGTCACTGCTGGGCGACAAGCCGCAGCGCGTGCTGGACGTGGCGTGCGGCACAGGGCGCATGGCGCTGCCGCTGGGCCGGGCCGGGCACATTGTGCACGGCTTTGATGTGAGCATGCCCATGTTGGCGCGGATGCAGGCGCACCTGAACACAGGAGAATTCCCCTCCGTCACCGTCGAACATCGGGACGGCCTGGCGGGTGCTTGGCCGGACGGCTTTGACGCAGTGCTGCTGGGCGCGAACCTGCTGTGCAACCTCATCACGGGCGAAACAGACTACATGGCGGCGCAGCGGCTGTTCTTGCGCCGTGCGCATGAAGCGCTGCGTCCCGGCGGGCATCTGTTTTTGGATTTTGACTGCGTGGACTGGCCTACGTCCGCGTGGGAAGACGCGCAGCCGTGGGTGTGCTTTGACGTGACGGACGAACGGGGGACCTATGGGCGCTACATTGTGGGACAGTATGAATACGATGCAGGTACGCGCGTCTGCCGCGGCGAGCGCATCTGGGAGCTGCAGCCGAAGGACGGCGGGGACTTCACGGTCAGAAAGATGAGCGTCAAGCACTTTCCCTCGTGGGCGGATGTACAGACGTGGCTTACGGATGTGGGATTTGCAGTAGAAAAGCTGTATGTGGACTGCGAGCCCGCCGAACAGGGACGGGAAGGCTGTCGCATTACGCTGTGGGCGCGAAAGGCGGTCATGGAATCTTAACCCGAAAAGAGAGCCTGTGCGGTTGCATAGGCTCTCTTGTTTTATTGACAACGGGAGTGCGTCATCCTATAATGATTAGCAGTATAACGAATAGCAGAGGAGCGGACAGAGATATGGCACGGGAGCGGGTGCTGATCATACTCAACCCGGTGGCGGGAAGAAAGGCGGCACAAAAGGCGCTGTTTCCGCTGGTCAAGCGGCTGTGCGCACAGGACAGCACTGTGACGGTGCACACCACGCGCGCGCACGGCGAAGCAACGGTCATCGCGCAAGAACAAGGGGGCGGCTATGACCGCATCATCGTCTGCGGCGGCGACGGCACACTGAGCGAAGTGCTCAGCGGGCTGGTGCACGCGGGGGCAAAAGTGCCGGTGGGGTATGTGCCCACCGGAACCACCAATGACCTGGCGCACGCGCTGCATCTGCCCACAAAGGTCAAAGACGCCATCGAGGTGGCGACGGAGGGGCGGGTGCGGCAGCACGATGCGGGGCTGCTGAACGAAGGCGTATTTTTCGACTACGTGGCTTCCTTCGGCGCATTCGCAGATACCGCCCATGCCACGCCGCAGTCGCTCAAGAATAAGCTGGGGCGCATGGCATACATCTTCCGCGGGGCGCGGGAGGTGTTCACGCTGAGGCCCCATTCCGTGACGGTGACGGCCGGGGGACAGGTGGTATCGGGCGCTTTCTACTACGGCAGCATTTCCAACTCCACGCGCATTGGCGGGGTGGTGGATTTGACCAAGGCAGGTGTGCAGTTTGACGACGGATTGATGGAGATCCTCCTCATCCGACAGCCGCCTACCGTGCAGGCGCTGCGCGATTTTGCACATCAGATCTATGATCCGGACTATTTCGTACTTTTGCACGCGGCGGAGGCGACCTTCCGCTTTGAATCCCCTGCGGAATGGACGGTGGACGGCGAATGCGCAGGGGAGTTTGTCGAGGTGACGTTCCGTTGCCTGCCTCGCGCGGTGCGGCTCATCGCCCCCGTCGAAGCCTAAACGAAAGGGGCTGGGGTGCTGGATTTTTATGTAGTCTGTTTACACAGATTTCATATTTTTCAGCGCATGATTAAAGTTACCCAGCCACACATCGGCCAAAGCGCGAATGGCCGCTTCGTCTTTTGCGGCAGATACATCGGGCACGGCGGTCACGGCAAACCCCGCCGCCTTCGCGGTTTCTATGGCATGCAGCGCATCCTCAAACACCATGGTTTCGTCCACGGTTCCTCCCATCGCGTCCATTGCAGCGAAATAGATGTCGGGATGGCGCTTGCTCTTGCCCACCTCGGTACAGGTGAAGATGCCGTCAAAGCAATCCAGAAGCCCCAGGCGGCGCAGCGCTGTCTCCACCAACGGTCGGTCGGTGGCGGTGGCGACACTCATCCGGATCCCCCGCGCGCGCAGTGCAGCAAGATACGCGGGCACGCCGGGTTTGGGCTGCACACAATCGCGATAGGCCTCCAGAGTCATGTCGTTCATCTCGCGCATCAGTGTCTCCGGCGTGACCGGCAGCGCGTAGGTCGAGATGAGATAGTCCGCCGATTCTCTCATATCCATCGCGGCGATCTGCTCCCGCAGATCGGGTCTGGGCGTTCTATCGCGGCGCAGCAGGTAGCGCTCCCCCAAATGATCCCACACGGGCATGGAGTCCAGCAGCGTGCCGTCCAGGTCAAAGATTGCGTACCGAAAATCCATCGTGCTATTCCATCCTCTCAAAGAATTGGAGGCGCTGCGCCCCTTTTGAGTATATACGATTTCCATATCGTTTGACAACTTTTTCAGTTGACAACGGAAGGGCGATAGGTGTATACTCTTTTCAACTTCGGAAGGGAAGGGGATCTGCGGCTATGCAGAATTATGCGCGTATCTACGCTTATTGCCTGTATTACGAGTATTGTAATGCGGGCTGTTTGCGTTGCGCGTAAAGATTCTGACAGGGCGTTGGGTCGAAAAAGTATGGCAACGGCAGTCCGCAAAATATGAGCGGGCTGCTTTTTTTGTCGGTAAATCAGCAGTATGGCAGAATGGAAGGAAGGAAAACATCATGATTATCATTCTCAAGCAGCAAGCAAACGAAACCAAAGTCAAGGCGCTCATCGAAGAGATCCAGCAACAGGGCATGCAGACGCACTACAGCCAGGGTTCCGATGTGACCATCATCGGTCTGGTTGGCGACACCTCCCGCGTGGACGAGGACAAACTGCGCGCGAACGACGTCGTGGCGGATGTGCGGCGCATCTCCGAGCCGTACAAGGCTGCCAACCGGCGCTTCCATCCAAACGATACGCACATCACCGTGGGCGGCCATACCATTGGCGAAGGTTTCTTTCACGTGATGGCCGGTCCTTGCTCGGTAGAGAGCGAAGAGCAGCTGTGCACGGTCGCGCAGTCCGTCAAGCGCAGCGGCGCGACCTTCCTGCGCGGCGGCGCGTTCAAGCCTCGCACTTCCCCGTACTCTTTTCAAGGCTTGGAGGCCGACGGCCTGATGCTGCTGCGCGAGGCGCGCAGGCTTACGGGTCTGCCCATCGTCACGGAGATCATGTCTGAGGCGCAGCTGGACGAGTTTGCGGATGTGGACATTTTACAGGTGGGCGCCCGCAACATGCAGAATTTCCGCCTGCTCAAGGCATTGGGGCATACGGACAAGCCCGTACTGCTCAAGCGCGGCATGTCGGCCACCATTGAGGAGTGGCTGATGAGCGCGGAATACATCATGGCAGGCGGCAATGAGAAGGTGATCCTGTGCGAGCGCGGTGTGCGCACGTTTGAGACCATGATTCGCAACAATCTGGACATTTCGGCGGTGCCGCTGCTCAAGAAACAGAGCCATTTGCCCGTGATTATCGATCCCTCGCATGCGGCGGGCATTGCGTGGATGGTAGAGCCGCTCTCCCGCGCGGCCATCGCGGCAGGTGCGGACGGCCTGATGATCGAGGTGCACAACAACCCCAAGGCGGCGCTGTGCGACGGCGCGCAATCGCTGAACCTGGACCAGTTTGCAGAAGTGATGAAGGAAGTCCAGCGCCGTGCAGCGTTCGAGGGCAAGATCATGGACTGATCTGTGCAGATACAGAAGTGCCCGGCCTGTCAGAAAACGGACAATGCAAAAGACGGACTCCGCTCGGCTGAGCAGAGTTCGTCTTTTTTTCCAGAATCTTAACGGTCAGTACACGCAAAGATCGCTGCCGATGGCGCGCAGGTGGTTCTGGTACTCGTGGGTGCCGTAGAGCGCGTCGCGGATGTTGCACAGCTCGATGTGGTTTTCCTTGATCCAATCGTGCAGGCGCTGTGAGCAGAGGGCCTCCACGTCGTAGGCACGGGTGACGGTGACCAGCGGGGCCATGGGGCCGTAGTCGCCTTGGTGCGCCACATAGTAATCCACATAGCCCGGGTGGAAGCCGTGCATCAGCGCCGCGCCCTCGGGCAGTTCATGGATCTTCATGGTGTCCTTGAGCAGCCAGTCCACGCCGTCATAGAGATCGTGCACGCCGCGGAAGGTCTCCTGCAGATCCAGCCCGCCCAGGTTCCAGTTGTCCGCGATGAACAGCTTGTCCTGAAAGCGGCCCTGCAGCGGCTCGTAGGTGACTTCGCCGGTTACGGGATCGCGATGCAGGCGGCTGCCGTAGTTGACGGCCATGCCGTACTTGAGCGAGGTAGCCTTGAGCGCACGCGCAAAGGGCGATCCCTCGCCGTGATCCACGCCCACATCGGGCGCGCGGCCCAGCAGCTCCACGCAGCGATCCACCTGGGCGCTGCACTCGGCCAGAATCTCGTTCTCGTCCACATCCTGTGCGCTGCGCAGGTCATGGCGGAAGCGGTTTGTGCCGGGGATGACCAGTGTCTTGACCTGACTGGGTTCCAGCACGCAGCTGCCCCAGAAGTGCGCGTGCCAACCCACGGAAATCCACGGCATATCGCGCAGGCGCTTTAATGCGTCCTGGATGCCGGGCGTGTCCAGCATCACGTCCGCGGTAGTGGCATAGCCGTGATGGAAGGTTTCAAAGGCGCCGATGTTACACACATCGGTATAGCCGACGTCGTCGGCGCGGATGACGAGTTTCTGCATGTCCGTTCACACTTCCTATCGCTGATTTATTTCTGCACCGAGTATAGCACATTCCGCGCAAATAGTCAAGGTACCTAATTATATGGAGGCTGCATCGGTTTTCACCCGATGTGTTGACAAACGCATCGCCGCATCGTATACTAAGGATACAAATTCATTGGAGCAATCCGGAGGTTATTGCAGGATGTTGTCGGTGGTGTCTCATAACTAAAGGAACCGAATAGGTTTCCCATCCGAAGAGTCTGCGGGGCGTGTGTCCCGACAGGCATGTTTGTTGTGTACAGAAAAACAGCGGGCGCGGATGCGGGTTATGGACACAAAAGTACATCGTGCAGCCGGGATGTGTGCGTCCCCACCTTCGTTGCGTGAAAAAAGCTGGACTGTGGCATTTTTATGTCACAGTCCTTTTGTGTTTTCGGCCGTTTCGCGTCCCGCGAGGAGGTTTACCATGAAATCACCCGGAAAAATCAAGCGCGCTGCGCTGGCGCGCGACGATCATAACGAAGCCTTTCGCTGCGCCGTGTGCGGGCGGGAAGTCGATGCGCAGGGCGCAGGCACACGGCACCGCAACCACTGTCCACACCGCCTGAGCAGTCTGCATCTGGACGATACACCCGGCGACCGCGCGGAGAACTGCGGCGGTGTGATGGACGCGGTGGGCGTATGGGTGCGGCAGGATGGCGAATGGGCGTTGCTGCACCGCTGCCGCGCCTGCGGCGCCTTTCACTCCAATCGTGTGGCGGCGGACGACAACCCCGCGCTGCTGCTGCAGTTGGCCGCAAAGCCGCTGGCCGAGCCGCCCTTCCCACTGTCCCGCCTGTGCGAGATGATCGGCGTCGAGCCTTCTGAACCATTGGAAAGGAGCAAGCAAAATGAATCAAAATGAACTGACCCTGCGCCCCGAGATCCCCGCCGACTGGGATGAGGTGGAATTTCTCATCCGCGAGGCCTTTTGGGACGTCTACCGCCCCGGCTGCGATGAGCACCTGATCGTCCACACCCTGCGCAACCATCCGGAAACCATCCCCGAGCTGAATTTCGTAGCGGTGCTGTACGGGCGCATCGTGGGGCACATTTTCTACACCCGCACGCGCATCGAGTACGACGGCGGTGCGCAGGAGGCGGCGGCATTCGGTCCCATCAGCGTGCTGCCCGAGCTGCAGAAACAGGGCGTGGGCAGCGCGATGATCCGACACACGCTCCCGCTTGCCGCGCGCATGGGTTTCCCCGGCGTGGTCATCACGGGCAATCCGGACTACTATCACCGCTTCGGTTTCCACGATGCGGCCCAGCACGGCATCGTGATGCCGGACGGCTCCACCGGGCCCTGGCTGATGGCGCAGGAATTCATCCCCGGCGCTCTGTGCAGCGGCTGCCTGCACTTCGCACCGCAGTTTGATACCGACTCCGCGCAACTTGCGGAATTTGAGACGCACTTTCCGCACAAAGAAAAGAGGTTTTCCCATTGAAAGATGAACTGGAACTGCTGGAATACACCGCGATCCTGCAAAAAATAGCGGATGCGACGCACACCACGGCGGCGCGGCAGCGCGCTCTGGCGCTGCGCCCGCTGCACGACCTGAACCGCATCCGCCTGCGTGCGAAGCAGATTGCAGACGCGGCGGCGATGCTGGAGCAATCCTCCCCGCCGCTGACCAGCCTTGCGGGCCTGGAGGATACGCTGCCCCGATTGGAGCTGGGCGACATTCTTCCCCCCAAGGCGCTCAACGCGCTGGCCTCCTTCCTCACCTCCTGCCGCAGAATGCAGCTGTATCTGCAGCGCATGAAGGAGTGCGCGCCGGAGCTGGCCGCGTGGCAAGCTTCGCTGGAAGGACTGCCCGAGCTTGTGGACGAGGTGGAGCGCTGCATCCGCGGCGAGCAGGTGGACGACCGCGCCACATCCGCGCTGCGCGCCATCCGCCGCCAGCTGGACGCGCTGAACGAGCGCATGCGCGGCAAGCTGGAGTCGCTGCTGCGCGCGCACCCCGGCTGGTTCATGGAGAGCTACGTCACCCAGCGGGGCGACCGCCTGGTGCTGCCGCTGAAGAAGGAATATCGCAAAAATGTGCCCGGCACGGTGGTGGACGCGTCCGCCTCAGGCTCTACGCTGTTCCTCGAGCCCGCCTCCGTGAGTACGATGCGTGATGAGATGAGCCTGCTGGAAATTCAGGAGCAGAACGAGGTGCAGCGCATCCTGGCCGAGTTGAGCGAAGCCTTTGCAGCGCATCTGCCTGCGTTGCGCCAGAACCGGCAGGTAATCGAGGAGCTGGATTTTCTGTTTGCCTGCGCGTCCCTGGCCAGGAGCATGCGCGCCATCCCGCCGCGTGTGGAGGACGGCCGCGCGCTGCACCTGGTTGGCGCGCGGCACCCGCTGCTACCCGCCAAGACCTGCGTGCCGCTGGACTTCTTTCTGGGGTGCGCGCCGGCCGAGGTGGGCGTGATCATCACTGGCCCCAACACGGGCGGCAAAACCGTGGCGCTCAAGACCGTGGGGCTGCTGTGCCTGATGGCGCACACCGGCCTGCACGTGCCCGCAAAGGAGGCGGTGTTCCCGCTGCTGGACCACGTGCTGTGCGATCTGGGCGATGGCCAGAGCATTGAACAGAGCCTGTCCACCTTCTCCTCGCACGTGGTGCGCTGGGTGGACATTCTATCCCGCGTCACGCCGGATACTCTGGTGCTGTGCGACGAGCTGGGCGCGGGCACTGATCCGCGCGAGGGCATGGGTCTTGCCACCGCGATGCTGGAGACGCTGGCCGCGCGCGGCGCGCTGATCCTGGCCACCACGCACTATCCCGAAATCAAGGTCTTTGCCGACACCGCCTGGGGCTTTCTCAACGCCTCGATGGCTTTTGATCCGGACACGCTGCGCCCGCTCTACCGGCTGGAGCTGGGCCGCGCGGGCCGCTCCTGCGCGCTGCTCATCGCCAAGCGACTGGGGCTGGACGACCAGGTGCTGGCACGCGCTGCGCAGGTGTGCGGGAGCGATGCGCCCGCAGCCGAGTTGCCCGCGCCCAGGGCCGTCGTACTGCCCGATGCTCCCAAGCCGTTCGCGCCCGCCGAGGCCCCCGAAAAGAAACCGCGCCACATCTTCACCGTGGGCGAGAGCGTGTACGTACACCAGCTGCACCGCACGGGCATCGTGGCGCAGGAGGCCAACGCCAAGGGCGAGGTAGTGGTCAAGGTGGCCGACCGCAAGTATTCCATCAACCAAAAGCGCCTGTCTCCGCACCTGAGCAAGGAGGAACTCTACCCCGATGCGGAAAACTATGATCTGGACATCGTGCTGGACACGGTGGAAAACCGCAAGGCCAAGCACAAAATGGCCAAGCGTCACGTTGAGGGCGCGGTGGTGACGGTGACGGACGATGACGTCCACAAACTGTGAGCGTCCGCGGTTTACAAACCTTGTTTTTTGCGATATACTTGAAAAAAACGGAAGGAGATCCTGTTTATGGAACGCAGAGCCAAGCTCTATCCCCTCGCGCCCGGCGTGACCTGCATTGACGATGCGGGCGACTCGGTGTGCTACGTGGTCTGCGGCAGCGAACGCGCAGCCGTGATCGACACCGTCAACGGCATGGAGGATCTGCACGCCGTCGTGCGCGAGATCACCGACCTGCCGCTGGTGGTCATCAACACCCATGGTCACTGCGATCACGTCTGGGGCAACACCTTCTTTGACGAGGCCTACATCCACCCTGACGACATCGCGTTGCACAATCATCACTTTGCGATGCGGAAGGATACCATGCTCGACCAGGCTGAGCAGTACGGCGCCACGCGCGAAGAAATGCAGGCTTTCATTGACGCTCAGCCCTGCCCGCTCAAGCCCATATGCGAGGGTGAAATCATCGACCTGGGCGGCAGGAGCCTGGAAGTCATCCGGATCACGGGCCACACGCAGGGCTCCATCGCGCTGCTGGATCGCACGGCCGGCTTCCTGTACTCGGGCGACGCCATCAACGGTCAGATCTGGCTGCAGTTGCCCGAATCCGCTAAACTGACTACCTATCTGGACAGCCTCAACGCGCTGGACGCCTATCGTCCCTACTTTACCGAACTGCACACCGGCCACAACGTCGAGGGCGTCCCCGCCGCCTACATTGATGAGATGAAGGCCGCCATTTCCCGCATCATTGAGACGCGCGGCGCGGGCGACGAGGACTTTGCCTGGTTCGGCGGTACCGCCAAGCGCCACTTTATGCGCGAGAATACCTGGGTGCTCTACACCCCTGACAAGCTGTAAGTTTATCGACAACCATAAATAAGCAGCCCTCCCCACCAGGCGAAGGTACGCCTGGCGGGGAGGGCTGCTTTGCGTTGTGCCAAATGCGGCCCGCTATCGTCGGACATATACCAAATCAACCATTCCGTTATAGGATTGCGTTTTGAGTAGTTTGAGCTGGATTTCTTTTTCGCCGTGCTCAAACAGGCGAATGCCGGAGCCCAAAAGGGTGGGGATGACCGTGATTGCATAGCAATCGACCGCATCCACATTCACCAGCTGCCGGACGATGTTCGCGCCGCCGCAGATCCAGATACCCTTTCCGCTCTCCCCCCTCAGTCTCTCCACCAACGCGGCCGGATCCGCGTCCGTGAATCGAATCTTGTCCGAGGAATCGCATTTTCTGTGCGTAATGACATAGGTTGTGAGCGCGTCGTAGGGCCACGCGTCGGTGGAAAGCTCCGTCACAATCTGCTCATAGGTATTCCAGCCCATGACGACGGTATCGATTTCTCTTATAAATTCGGAGTAGGAATCGACATCCCCCTGCTTCTCTCCCTGCCCCTGCAGCCAGTCCACTTCTCCACGGGCATCCGCGATGTACCCGTCCAGGCTCATCGCAATAAACAGCGTTATGATTCGCATCAACGCCTCCTAATTCAAATAGTTTTTTCTCTTGGTCTACATAAAGACAAGCGACAGCGTATGGGAATGGCTGCCGCTTGTCTTCCGTTTGATCAAAGGGCTTTGTCCACAGCGGCCGCCTGTGCGCCGCCCTGCGCGTGCCGGCGGGTGTAGAGCAGCCACTTGACCAGGCCATAGACGGTATTGACCAGCATGGCGGCCTGGGTGATGAGCAGCATGTACGCGCCGGCGGACACGTTCATGAAAATATAGAGGATCGTAGTAATGAACCAGGCATACCATTGCTCCGAGTAGCGCAGCAGCAGCAGCACACCGTTGGCCATGCCCACCGCGGAGGTAAAGGCCTCCAGGTAGGAGTCGCTGGAACCGGGGATCCTGCTGGACACAAAGCCAAATACCAGGCCGAAGGCGACGATGGCCAGCAGCGCCAGCGCGCCCTGCCACCACTTCAGGCGCTTGACCTGCGTCAGGTTCTCGTCCTGCCGGTCGGGATGCTTGCTCCAGCGGATGTAGCTGATGACGTCAATGGGCATCCAGAAACACACCACCGTCAGTGCCAGCGTGTACCATCCCAGCGTCAGCGCGATGACCAGGTATGTCAGCTCTATGAGGAAGAAATCCACCACGAAGTTGAGCTTGCTCTGCTTGGAAATGAGCAGCTCGCACAGCGGGTTGGCGATGACGTTGATAACGGAACAGACCACCATAAACCTGCTGGACGTGTCCTCCAGCATCAGGTCGGGAAAGAAGATCACAAAGCCGAAGGTCAGCGCGACCACGACGGCCAGATAGGTGATCTGGTAAGGGGTGAAGGACTTCAAAAAGCTTCTAGCTTTTGCAAGTTGATTCTGCATGTGCGTTTCTCCTTATCTGTTTGGGTCAGCCGACCAGGTCGGCCAGGCGCGGGAAGGCGCGCAGGCAATTATTTAGGTAGATGTCCGCGTGCTGTTCCCTGGGAAAGATGCGGTCGATGGTGGTTTCATACTCTTCAATGGCGCTCAGGTTGATGGGCGGGCAGAAGTCCGTGCCGTAGAGCACCTTGCGGTAGATGTCCGGATAGGGGCGCATGGCGGCGGCGAAGGTCTCGATGGCCCACTCCATGTCCGCGCCCTCGTGGGTGCCCGGCTCGTATGCGCCGGAAAAGTCGGTGTAGATGTTGTCATGTCCGTCCACGATGCGCATGCACTCCTCAAAGCGCGGATCGTCCATGTGCGCCGCGACAAAGTTGACGTCAGGAAAGCGCTCGGCGGCGTTTGCGATATAGCGCGCGCGGGAGCCCTCCATGTCGTTATCGGTGGGCATCACCAGCGAGCAGGAACCGGTGTGAAATGTGACGGTCAGCCGGTGTTTGTGCGCAAACGCATAGATGTCCATCATTTTCTCGTCATCGGCGCGGCCCGCCTGGTAGGTGAGGAATATTTTGAGCCCCACGACCTTCCCGCAGGGCAGCAGCGCTTCGACGTCGCGCAGCTGCGGTGGAATGGGGCGGGTCAAGTCGATGGCCGGGCAGAAAAAGAGCCGCTTGTCGGCCAGCACCGTGGCAAGAGAATCGTCCTGCACGCCCCCTCCGCAAAACCGCGGCAGGAACTGCATCACCAGCGCCCAGCCTTCGGTGCGGGAGAAGTATTCCCGGCTGATCTCGCGGGTGATAATGTGCGTATGACAGTCGATTTTCTTTGGTTGCATGATGCTTTTTCACTCCCCGAAAATTAAGTTGCGCGCCGCGTTCCCATGCAAAACCGCGGCGTCGCGTTCCATAGTATACCAGAATCATCCCCGGCAGGCAATGTGTTTTCTCGTTTGGGTGTGACCTCTCCCGAAAAGCTCTTCCTTCTGACCCTTCGATGCAGACAAGAAGGCGGGCCATGCAGACGAATTGCCTGCATGGCCCGCTTTGCATCATTTTCAGACCCGCCTAAGGCATACCGCGCCCTAGCGTGCCAGGATGTCGGCCAGCTCAATGAGGTGTTTATCGACGCGGCGCTTCATGGAGAGCGCCTTTTCGATTTCCACGGCGATGATGCGGTTCTTGACGATGCCGACGCACAGGCCGCCCTTGTCCTCGCGCAGCAGCGAGACGGCCTCCTCGCCCATGCGAGCGGCGAGAATGCGGTCGGTCGCGGTGGGAGAACCGCCGCGCTGCACATGGCCGATGACGCAGCCACGCGCGTCGACCCGATGGCCAATGGTCTCGCTATTGGCGTTGAGCCAGGAAGCGATATAGTCGGCGGTGAAGTGGTGCATCTTGGGGGTGGCGTAGACGCCCTCCGCCATGACGATGATGCCGTACTTCTTTCCGCGCGCAAACGCGGTACGCAGCTTGGAGACGAGATAGTCCAGCCACTGATTGTCCGTCTTCTTGATCTCGGGGATGAGGATGGCCTCGGCGCCGGCGGCGATGCCGGAGTGCACCGCGATGTCGCCGCAGCCACGACCCATGACGTCCACAACGGAGACGCGGCCATGGGAGGCCATGGTATCGCGCAGCTTATTGATGTTGTCGACGCAGGTATTTACGGCGGTGTCAAAGCCGATGGTAAAATCAGTATAGGCAAGATCATTGTCAATGGTGCCGGGCAGGCCGACGACCTTGATGCCACTCTCCTTGTACACCAGGTTGGCGCCGCGGTAGGAGCCATCGCCGCCGCAAACCACCAAGCCGTCGATGCCGTGGGCGCGCAGGTTCTCATAGCACTGCCTGCGCACCATGGGATCGGAGGCGAATTCCGGCAGACGCGCGGTGCCCAGCATGGTGCCGCCGCGGTGGATGATGTCGCCCACGTCGCCTGCGGTGAGACGATGAATGTTGTCCTCCTTCAGGCCCAGATAGCCTTCCTGCACGCCATAGACTTCCATGTCAAAATACAGGGCTGTGCGTACGACGGCGCGCACGGCCGCATTCATACCCGGGGCGTCGCCGCCGGAGGTGAGTATTGCAATCTTTTGCTTATCTGCCATGTTCAAACTCTCCTTCTTTTCAATTTCTGATCTATTTTGTGGCATCAAAAGCCTTTTTCCAGGAAGATCTCGCGCGCCGTCTCCGCCTCGGACTGGAGCACCTGCAGTTCATAGTAGTTTTCCCGCTCCGGGCGGTTTTTGTAGACGGGGCGCAGGCGCACGAGCACGCCTTCGTCGGACAGCTTGCGGCCGAGCCGCTGGGCCTCCTGCTGGCTGCGCGCCATGTGGATGACGATCCACCCCGCCATACGCTCTCCTCCCTTCGGCCAGATCACTCCGACCGGTCAACGTGATTATACCACATTATAAAACGGGTGTAAATTCCAAAAACCATGGATTGCTGCAAAATCCGCTTCCTGCGCGGTTTTTTCAGGCCAGCTTTGCCGTGCCCTCGCCCAGCAGCTGCTCGAGAGCGCGCACCAGTTCAGGACCGGGGGCGACGGCGCAGGCGGCGGGCAGATCGTAGATCTTGCCCTCGATGACGGCGCGCACGGGCACGGTGCCGACGTGCGTCTGCAGCAGGTTCTGCATCATGGGCACCAGCGCACGATTCTCCACCTTTACATAGAAGCGCTGCGGGCGCGCCTCAACGCTGCCTGTGCCAGCGGTCTCCAGCGGTTCGATGCCGTCCACCAGCAGCTTGGGCGCTTCGTCCTCGCGCAGAGAGAGCGTGCCCTTGACCGTAACCGCCGCATCCACCTGAATCAGGCGCGACACGCGCTCATAGACCCTGGGGAACACCAGGCACTCGATGGAGCCGTACAGATCTTCCAGCGTGATGAAGCACATCAGCTTATTGGACTTGGTTGTGTTCATGCGCGTCTCGATGATCATGCCGCTCAAGGCGATGGGCATGCGGTCATACCTCTCCCAATCTTCCTCTTCGCTGTACTCGGTGATGATGTGGACGTTGTAGGGCATCCTTTCCAGCTGCTCGCGGTATTCATCCAGCGGATGGCCCGTGATGTAGACGCCGGTGATCTCCTTTTCGTACTGCAGCAGCAGGCGGCGGCTCATTTCGGGCAGCTTGGGCAGCGTGGGGCGCGGGGCGGCAAGCGTGTTCTCACCAAAGAGCGATAGCTGGCCCGCCACCATGTTCTTGCGACGATTGACTTCGGAATCCATCACGACCTCGTACATCGCCAGCTTCTGCGCACGGCAGCCGGGGAACTCGTCCATCGCGCCGGACTTGATCAGCGATTCCACCACGCGCTTGTTGATGAACTCCAGCTCCACGCGCTCCATAAAATCGAACAGGTCGGCATAGGGACGCTCGCTGCGGCCGCGCAGCACAGCGGCCACGGCATTGGCGCCCGCATTGCGGATGGCGCCCAAGCCATAGCGGATCTTTCCGTTTTCCACTGAGAACCTCGCCTGCGAGCGGTTGACGTCGGGCGGCAGCACCTCGATGCCGTGCTTACGGCAATACTGAATGAATGCGGCAACTTTGCCCGGGTTGCCCACCACGGAGTTCAGGATCGCCGCCATGAACTGCACGGGATAGTGGCACTTTAAGTACGCGGTCTGCCAGGCGACCACAGCGTAGGCCGCGGCGTGGGATTTATTGAACGCATACTGCGCGAAGGACTCCATTTCGGAGAAAATGCGCAGCGCGACCTCGGCGCTAGTGCCCATGCGCACGGCGCCGGGCACGGTGACGTTGCCGTTCTCATCCACCTGCCCCTCGACGAACACTTTCTTTTCCTTCTCCATCTCGGCGGCCTTTTTCTTGGCCATCGCGCGGCGCACCACGTCGCTGCGGCCCATCGAATAGCCCGCGATGTCGCGCACGATCTGCATTACCTGCTCCTGATAAACCATGCAGCCGTAGGTGACGTCCAACGAGCGCTCGAGGATGGGCGATAGATATTGGACGGAGGAAGGGTCCTTTTTTCCGGCGATAAAGCGCGGGATGGAGGACATGGGGCCGGGGCGGTAGAGCGAGATCACTGCGATGATGTCCTCCAGGTTCTCGGGCTGCAGGTCGGCAAGCACGCGCCGCATGCCCGCCGACTCCAACTGGAACACGCCGTCAGTATCGCCGCGGGAGAGCATATCATAGGTTTCCTTGTCGTCCACTGGAATTTTTTCCACGTCAAAGCCGGGATCGACGTCGTTTCGCACCATGGTCTGCGCGTCGTTGATGACCGTGAGGGTGCGCAGGCCCAGGAAGTCCATC
>DKYK01000046.1:1469-22543 GCA_002492415.1 Christensenella sp. UBA7102 | reverse complement strand
GGCCCAGGAAGTCCATCTTGAGCAAACCCAGGTGCTCGACGGTGGTCATGGGGAACTGCGTGGTGATCACGTCGTCGTTGGTCTGCAGCGGCACAAACTCATCCAGCGGGCGCGCGCCGATGACCACGCCCGCAGCGTGCGTAGAAGCGTGCCGCGGCATGCCCTCCAGCGTCAGCGCGTAGTCGATCAGCTCGTGCACCGCGTCGTCCGTGTCGTAGAGTTTTTTGAGCTCCGTGGAGATCTCCAGCGCCTTTTTCAGCGTCATTTTAAGGTCATTGGGGATCATTTTGCTGATCCGGTCCACCTCGGCGTAAGCCATGCCCAGCACGCGGCCCACGTCGCGCACCACCGCCCGCGCCGCCATGGTCCCAAAGGTGATGATCTGGCTGACATGGTCCGCGCCGTACTTTTCGGTGACGTAGTCGATGACCTCCTGGCGGCGCTCGTAGCAAAAGTCAATGTCAAAATCCGGCATGGACACGCGCTCGGGGTTGAGGAAGCGCTCGAAGATCAGATTGTACTTGAGCGGGTCGATGCCCGTGATGCCCAGCGCGTAGGCGCAGATGGAGCCCGCGCCCGAGCCTCTGCCGGGGCCGACGGGAATGCCCTTGCTGCGCGCAAAGCGTATGAAGTCCCACACAATGAGAAAATAATCGACATACCCCATGCGGCGGATCATAGAAAATTCGTATTCCAGCCGTTCCTTGACCTCGCCCTCCAGCGCGCCATAGCGTTTGATGGCGCCCTCTACGCACAGCCGGCGCAGGTACTCATCGTGCGCTTCGCCGCCCGGCACGGGGAAATCCGGCAGGTGGTAGTGACCGAACTCAAATTCGACGTTGCAGCGCCTGGCGATCTCTCCCGTGCGGGCGATGGCGTCCTCCAGCTGGGGGAACACGGCGCGCATCTCCTCCTCAGACTTTAAGTACATCTGGTCGGTGTCCATGCGCATGCGGTCGGGGTCGTCCAGCTTTTTGCCCGTCTGGATGCACATGAGGATCTCCTGTGCGCGGGCATCCTGCTGACGGATGTAATGCACGTCGTTGGTACACACCACCGGGATGCCCGTCTCGCGGCTGATTTGGAGGATGCCCTGGTTGACCAGCTTCTGCTCGCGCAGGCCGTGATCCTGCACCTCCAGGAAGTAGTTATTTTCCCCCATGAGGTCGCGGAAGGTCAGCGCCAGCTGTTTGGCCTCTTCCATCTGTCCCTGCAGGATGAGCCGGGGCACATCGCCGGACAGACAGGCCGACAGCGCGATAAGCCCCTCGTGCTTTTGCCGCAGCAGCTCCATGTCGATGCGGGGGCGGTAGTAATACCCCTCGATGAAGCCCGCGGAGCACAGCTTGATCAGGTTCTGGTAGCCCTGCTGGTTCTCACACAGCAGCACCAGGTGCGCGTACTCGCGCGCGGCGGAGGACTTGTCAAAGCGGCTGCCGGGGGCGACGTACACCTCGCAGCCGATGACCGGATGGATGCCCTGGCGCAGGCACTCCTCGTAAAAATCCACCACGCCGTACATCACGCCGTGATCCGTGATGGCCAGCGACTCCATGCCCAATTCCTTTGCTCTGGCGATCAGCGGCTTTATGCGGCACGCGCCGTCCAGCAGCGAGTATTCGGTGTGCAGGTGCAGGTGCGCAAAGCTCATGCTCGTCCCCCCCCTTTGCTGTTCTATAAAGGTATGATACCACATTTTGCCGCAGGGTAAAAGCGCTTTTGTAAAGCTTTGGCCGAAGAGAAAAATGAGGGCTTTCCTTTTGCGGAAGAATGTGCTATGCTATACGCGCAGGTGTATTATTGCAGATAGTACGCTTGGTAAAAAACGGGGCGTGCGGGCAGGAACTTTTTACCTGCGGCGTCGTCTAAAGTATAGCATGATTGCGTACATAACAAACGGGCGGCGCCTTGCCGCAAGGAGGGGGAGAAGTACGTTGGAACCCATCATCCGCATACGGGGTCTGAAAAAGACCTACCACGTCGGGGAAGAACGGGTGCACGCGCTAAACGGCGTGGATCTGGACATCTACCCGGGGGAATTCGTGTGCATCATCGGCCGGTCGGGCAGCGGCAAATCCACGCTGCTCAACATGATGGCCGGGCTGGAGAAGCCCACAAGGGGCAGCATCGTCATCGCGGGGGAACATCTGGAAAAGATGAGCGAATCGCAGCTGGTGAACTTCCGGCTGCGGCACATTGGATTCATCTTCCAGCAATTCAATCTGTTTCCATCGATGACGGCGGTGGAAAACGTGTCCATGCCGATGGTGTACCGCGGCGTGGGCGTGCGCAAGCGCAAGGCGGCGGCCGCAGCCATGCTGCGCGAGGTGGGGCTGGAAAAGCACCTGAGCCATAAACCCTCGCAGATGTCGGGCGGCCAGCAGCAGCGCGTGGGCATCGCGCGGGCGCTGGTGTCCAGCCCCGAGGTCATCTTTGCCGACGAGCCCACCGGCAACCTGGACAGCCGCACGAGCGAGGAGATTCTCTCGCTCATCCAGCGCATCGCCTGTAAGGACGGGCACACGCTGGTGATGGTGACGCACGACCCCACCGTGGCCGCGCACGCCGACCGCGTGGTGAATATACTGGACGGACTCATCGTTGATATCGTCGATCAAAAAGCGCAGCGCGCCGCAGAGAAGGCGCACAGCACAGAGGAGGAAACCGCATGAAACGCTTCGTCAAACCGCTCACCCTGGTGATGGCCCTTGTGATGGTCATCCTGATGTTCCCTGTGACCGCTGCGGCCGATGGCTCCACGCTCTCGGTCAGCGCCTCCGCAATGGTCAATTCCAGCGCGAAAACCGTCGTGTGCACGGTGTCGGTATCGGGTTCGCTGCCCACGGGCTACGCGGATGCCAAGGTGCGCGTCTCTTCTTACCCGTCCAGCGCTCTCAAGACCGAGGGGGAGATGGAAAAGACCCTCTCCGGCCCGGGCGAGTTCACCTTCACCTTCCCCATCCGGGACGATGTGCACAACGACACCTACAGCATCCAGTTCAACACCTACTACACGCTGAACGGCCAGGCGTTTGAGAGCGCGCCCGCCCGCGCCAGCTTCAACATTGGCTTTGGCGAGGACTGGCCCATCTTTGACGGCACGGTGGATCAGGACGGCCCAGACAAGTCCAAGCTGCAATCGGTCTACGACATCACCCTGCGCGCCACTCCCATCGCCAAGGACGACAAGGATCACAAGGTGGACCTGCAGCTGCACCTGGCCTACAAGGGCGACAAGGATTTCTCCAACGCGCCGGTGTCCTACTTCCGCATCGAGCCGGTGGTGTCGGGCAAGACGGAAGAGTTCCCCTTTGAGCTGGAGTACGCCTCCTACGGCAAGACCATGGCGGACCTGCAGGTGAAAACCGACGCGGACGGCACGGTGACGGACACCTGGTTCGACTTCCCCTTCAAGGTCAAGTCCGACGCGGTCAACGGCTATTATCCGGTGTCCTTCAAGCTCTATCACCTCTACCAGAACACCAACCTGCAGGAGACTGCCCCGGCGGAGACCACCATCACCACCTATGTGGAGATCCGCAACGGCAAAAAACCCTCCTCGGGCGACAACACCCCCTCCCCCACCGACCCCTCCACGGCCATCCTGCTGCTGGACGGCTACACGGTGGAGCCGCAGGAGATCAAGGCGGGCGACGAGTTCGACCTGACGCTGCGCATCCGCAACACGTCGGACAAGACCGTCACGGACGTCAAGTCCACGCTTTCCGAGGCCAACAAGACCGTGCTGCCCGTCTCCGGCGCCAGCTCCTTCTTCATTGAGAAGATCAAGGCCGGGGAGACCGTGGAGCAGACCGTGCGCCTCAAGGCCACCGCGTCGGCCGGCGTGGAACCCGTGGAGCTGACGCTGTCCAACGCCTTTGTGCAGGATAATAACGCTAAAGAGTCGCGGGATACCTTCGTGCTGCCCGTCATCCAGGTGTCCAACCTCTCGCTCGACCCGCCCACCTACCCCATTGAGACCTACGCGGGCGACAGCTTCAACCTGATGATGAACCTGTACAACAAGGGCAAGAGCCGCATCTACAACGTCTCCGTGTACCTGGAGAGCGACAGCATGACCGCGGACGAGAACTATTACGCGGGCAATATGGAATCCGGCTCCTCCAAGAGCTACGACGTGATGGTCACGCCCAACGCGGACGCCAGCGGCCAGATCTCGGGCGACATTGTGGTCACTTACGAGGACGCCGAGGGCAACGTCACCGAGAAGCGCACGCCCATCAACCTCAACGTCGCCTCCTACGAGGACATCTACGGCGGTGAAATCATGGATCCCGGCATGATGGAGGGCGGCGACATGCCGGTGGACGCAGAGCCTGTGTCGCAGGGCATCCCCTTCTGGGTGTGGATCATCGTGGGCGTCGCGGTGGTGGGCACTGCGGCCGTGGTCGCCGTGGTGATCGTGCGCAAGCGCAAGAAGGCGCAGGTGGATGACGATGAAATGGATTGACATCCTTCGTCTGTCGGTGACCAACCTGTGGCGGCGCAAGCTGCGCACCATCCTGACCATGGTGGGCGCGATGATCGGCACCGCCTCCATCGTGGTGATGGTCAGCCTGGGCATCGGCATCAACCAGGGCTACATTGACTCGCTTTCCGAGACGGGCGAGCTGACCACCATCAACCTCAACTCCAATACCTACTACGGCGGCGGCGGCATGGCGGTGATGATCGGCGGCTCCGGCAGTGGAGGCCAGACCGCTACCAAGATCGACGACCAGCTGATGCGGCGCATCAGCGCGTTGGATCATGTCACGGTGGCCTCGCCGCGGATGGAGATCTGGAACATCAACGTCTGCACGGGCAAGCTGCGCAGCTATTACTCGCCGGTGGCCATCAACCCGGAGGCGGCCGAGGCCATGGGCATCAAGCTGGTGGAAGGCGAATACTTCTCCAGGAATGCCGGTGACACCATCGAGATCATCATGGGTGAGGACGTCAAGTCCTCCTTCCGAAACCCCAAGTCCCAGCGCTGGGACAATGTAGAGCCCGACGTGGACTGGCTGGGCGCCAAGTTCACCGCGGTGCTTCAGGACTACAACAACGCCGATGACGAGGGCAACCCCAAGGAGTACGAGTTCAAGGCCCGCGTGGTGGGCATCGCGCAGGGCGGCGGCACGGAGTATGGCTACAACATGTACTGCTCGCTGGACACCATGAAAACCATACTCAAGAAGTACAAGAAGGTATTCACCTCCTCGGGCATGAAGGTGGATGAGTACCCTTCGGCGATCGTGAAGGTGGATGACTTCAACAACGTCTCCGCTGTACAGGATCAGATTGAGGAGATGGGCGTCTCCTGCTGGTCCATGGCAGATATGATCGCAAGCATGCAGGAGTCCTCCCGCTCGCTGCAGCTGATGCTGGGCGGCATCGGCGGCGTGGCGATGCTGGTAGCGGCCATCTCCATCTGCAACACCATGCTCATGTCCATTTACGAGCGCACGCGCGAGATCGGCGTGATGAAGGTGCTGGGCTGCAAGATGAGCAAGATTGGCGCGATGTTCCTGACCGAGGCCGGCATCATCGGCTTTGGCGGCGGCGCGATGGGCTTAGGCATCAGCTACGCGCTCTCCTTCGTCATCAATACATTGATCGCGGCAAACGGCGCGGGAGATTCCTTCCGCTCCGTGATCCCTCCCTACCTGGCGCTGGGCGGCCTGGCCTTCTCGGTGTTGGTGGGCGTGCTGGCGGGCCTGTATCCGTCGCAGCGCGCCATGCGCCTGAGTGCGCTGGCTGCCATACGCAATGAGTGAGCGCTCCCTGAAAGCACGGTTTTGAAAAGGTTTCCAAACGATAAGAGCACCCCGCATCGCCTGCGGGGTGCTCTTGTTTCCGTTAACCTCAATTTACAGCGCGTATTTTGCCCGGATCGCATCCGCGGCCCGGTCCGCCTCGTCCGTCCGGACGACGAGCCCGATCTTGGTTTCGGACGTAGAGATCAGCGCGGGGTAGATGCCTGCGGCGTCCAGCGCACCGAACACGCCCGCAGCTATACCTGACTGGCGCTCCATGCCGCTGCCCTCGACAACCACCTTGGCGATATCTCCGTCGCATTCGGCGGCGACGCCCAGGCCGGAGAGTACCTCCAGCGCCCTGCCCTGCTCAGCGGCGTCCAGCGTCAGCGACAGATCGATGCGGCCAGCGCGCGGGGCAGTCTGCGAGATCATGTCCACGGGGATCTCTTGCGCGGCAAGCGCCTGGAAGATACGGGCGGGCTGCGCGCCCACCGGCAGATCGCGCAGGGTGAGCAGCGTCTGCCCGCGGTCGATGTAGAGGTTGGTCACGCCGCTCATGGACAGCAGCACGTCCTGCATGTCGTACAGCCCGGGCTTCTTACCCGCCAGGTACTCCGCGGCGCGCAGCGCACCGATGGCAAAGATCCTGCGCGACGCCGCCTGATGAGAGATGGTCACCACCTCGTCGTTGCCAAAGAAGCTCACCTCGTGCTCGCCGGTGACAGTTCCGCCGCGCACCGAGTGGATGCCGATCTCCTCGCGGCGGCGGCGCTGGGTGCTGGTGTGGCGGCCGAAAACATATTCTTTGTTGGTCATGCACACCTCTTTCATCGCATCGGCGATGAGCAGCGCCGTGCCGCTGGGAGCGTCCACTTTGGCGTTGTGGTGCTTCTCGATGATTTCAATGTCGAACTCCGGCAGCGCGGTCGCCGCCTTGCGCACCAGATCCAGCATAATATTCACGCCCAGGGACATGTTCGCGGTCTTGAACACGGGGATCACCTGCGCGGCGGCGCGGATGGCGTCCAGATCTGCCTCCGTGTAGCCGGTGGTAGCCAGCACCAGGCCAGAACCGTGCGCCATGCAGTAGTCGATCAGCCCAGGCAGCGCATCGGGACGTGAAAAATCCACGACCACATCGGCTGCGAGCGGGCAGTCCGCGATGTTCTCATACAGGGGATAGTATGCCTTTGCGCCCGCTGCATAGCGATCCGCGCCCGCCACTACGGACACGCCCTGTGCGGCGGCAAGCTCGGCCAGCGCGCGGCCCATCTTGCCACACGCGCCGTTGATGATGATGGAGGTCATCGGTGCTCCACTCCTTCCGTACTCTGTCAAATCAGGTCGAACTTCTTCATTTCCGCGCGCAGGCGCTCATGGGTTTCGGGCTGCATCTCGATCAGCGGCATGCGCAGCGGGCCACAGTCGAAGCCCATGTCGTTGAGCGCGGTCTTGATCGGGATGGGGTTAACCTCGGAAAACAGCGCGCGGATCAGCGGCACCAGCTGCAGCTGCAGCCTGCGGCTGCCTTCGCAGTCACCCTCCAGCCACAGGCGCACCATCTCGTGCGTCTGGCGGGGCAAAATGTTGGCCACCACCGAGATCACGCCCTTGCCGCCCAGCGACAGCAGCGGCACCACCTGGTCGTCATTGCCGGAATAGAGCGTCAGCTCCGGGCAGGTCGCGGCGATCTCCACCACCTGATCCAAGTTGCCCGACGCCTCCTTAACGGCCACGATGTTCTCATGTCTGGCCAACTCCCGAAGCGTGGCGGGCTGCATGTTCAGTCCCGTGCGCGAGGGCACGTTGTAGAGTATGATGGGCAGGTCGGTGGCGTCCGCAATGGTCAGAAAGTGACGGATCAGCCCCTGTTGGCTGGTCTTATTGTAGTAGGGCGTCACCATCAGCAGCGCGTCGGCGCCCAAGTTTTTGGCCTGCTTGGCGCTCATCACGGCAAAGGCTGTGTCGTTGCTGCCCGCGCCCGCGATGACGGGCACCCGATGGTTCACGCGCTCGACGGTGTGTGCGATGACCACCGCCTCCTCGGAAATGTCCATCGTGGACGGCTCGCCGGTGGTGCCGCACACTACCAGCGCGTCGGTGCCGCCCGCCAGCTGAAAATCGATCAGGCTGTCGAGCGCCTGCAGATTCAACCCTTCCTGTTGGAAGGGCGTCACCATCGCCACAGCGCTGCCGGTGAAGATCAGTCTTTTTTCGCTCATCGTATTTGTTCCCCTTTCCTTCGATCGCTGTTGCCATACTGCGCATTTTCCACACACCTTATTCAACGAACCAGGCGCGCGAATCGATACAAAAAAAGCACTCTTTCGAGCGCTCGTGCAGCAAGAAGCCAATGTATTGCATCGGAATGGAAACAAAGCGTAGCCTCTTGCCCTCTGTCAGCGCCCCACCGGGATCCAACGCCCGGTGACAGTCGCGCAGACGTGCTCTGCGCGCCCAAGCACAGCGCACGCGCACGGCAGCCGCACTTTCGGCGGCGCGCTCCTTCGCCCGGCACTTTTGGGGGATGTGCGCCATCCGCATGCACCGGGGTACCCAGCAACGCCGCAACCTCTGCAAGGTCACGTCTTTATGATATGCCAGCTCCTGCCAATTGTCAAGTTAAATTGCAGCCAATCCTGCACAGATGGCACGGACGGTGCGCCGCGGTTTGACTTGCGGACGGTTTTACTATATAATGTATGAGAAAAGAGGATTGCCGCACAATATACCTTTGTATGGCGTGCCGAAAGCGTCTTTTTCTGCGCGGACGTTTTTTGCGCGTCGGCAATGCTTTTTGTTTTTTCAAAACGAATCAGACAAGGAAGTGAACGTATGGCAAAAATCGGGCTGTTCGGGCTCGGTTACATCAACGAGGGCGTCTTTTATGATAAGCTCGGCGATCTATTGAACAGAGATGTAACCACCCAGGACAAGCAGTCCATCCACACCTTCGTCCAGAGCGAGCTGGACAGAGGCTGCATCGAGTACTTCACCTGCGACAAGCAGGGAGGGCTGCAGACCCAGAACACGGCGCCGGAAAACGCACGGCAGATCGTAGCCAAGGCCGTCAGGATCGGCCTGAACGACGCGCAGGGACAGGAGATCCTGGCATATGTCTGCCAGCAATCGGGACACAAGTGGTCTGCGGTATACGTCGGCGCCCGGCCGCAGGTGCTCGCCATTTTGGAGAGTTATCATATCGGCTACCTCAATTTCCGCAACTTCAAGCAGGCGAACGAGTTCATCTGCTCGATCCACGACATCCTGCTGCCCGGCGAGCAATGGGGCTTCAGCCGCGCGGAAGAGGATCCCGCGCTCATCCGCCGCTGCACAAAGTATCAGATTCTCGAATCCTACCTGCGGCACACCTTTGCCAAGCTGATGCTGGAGTACAGCAAGCCCGCCTCCGACAACTATGGAAAGATCGTTTTCTCCGCCGACGGCAGGTACTGTTACTTCAACACGGGCCTGCTGACCAAGTACGCGCAGGATCTCTACCTGACCGGCGAGGTGCGCGGCATGAAGGACAACGGCGTGTTCACCTGCGACAACCCCCGCTTTGTGGACAGCAAGATCGAACTGGTCAAGTCCTACGGCTTTGCGCAGCGCGACATCGATCCCGGCCCAGGTGTGGCCAGCTTCTACAAGTCGGTCTCGGAGATCGTCTACGACCCCACCATCACCATCGACTTTACCGAAAGCAAGCTGGAGCACATCATCGACGACGGCATTCGCCGCGGACGTTTTCCCAAGAAATACACACTCTCGCAGACGACGGGCAAGCCCGTGCCCCCGTGGTCGCTGGCACAAATGCTCAACAACAGCATCAAGATTGCCTGCATGATGGCGCAACGCAATTTCAAGTACGTCATCCCGCAATACCGCCCCGCAGGTGTGGAGTATGTCGGCGGCAAAAAGGTGGTCTACGAGGGGCAGATCCAGTTCCTGATGCCCATCTACCTGTCGGCAGACTATTTCTCCCCGCCGGACTTTGCGCTGGTGCTGTCGCGTCGCGACGGCTTCTACGTGCCCGAGACCATACTGCTGCTGCCCTGGGCTTACAATAATGCGCGCATCCTGTGCAAGCCCGACAACAGTTGGCTGACCCCCAGCGCCATCAGCGCAGAGGATCTGCTGCTGGCCGAGGAGGACGAGGAAGAAGGCGAGAGCGAGAGTTTTGAGGAGCCTGTGCAATCCGCATCCCCCGCACCGGCAAAGCCCGAGCCTGTTCCCGAGAAGAAGGCTGCGCCCGAGAAAAAGCCCGTGACCGAGAAAAAGGCTGCGCCTGAAAAAAAGCCCGCTGCTGAACATGCGCCCGCGCAGACGGAAATGAAAGCCGACGCGCTGATCGGCCAGGTGCTGACGATGGAATTCACCGGCACCACCGCCTCCAAGGCGCTGCGCGCCCAGAACGAGCAGGCGCAGGGCACCATCTCGGCCAAGCGACTGGGCGGCCACCGCGCGGTAGAGTTCCACGGTCTGAGCGCCCGGGTGCGCATTTTGTCGCACAACACCTGCGGAGGTTCCTACCAATGCGAGCTGGCCGAGGGCATCGACGACGTGCTCTCCCGTCGCGCACAGCAGACGGAAGCGGTCGCGCCCGTCAAGCCTGAGCGCACCCCGGAAAAAGTGGAAAAGCCCAGCCGGGTGGAAAAAAAGCTCGAGTCCGCAAAAAAAACGGCGCATACTGACAAGCCGACCTCCGCCGGCTGGGCCTGGGCTGACCCCACCAACCTCTTCACTCAGCGTCCCACCGTGGTGGACAGCTTCCGTGATCTGGCGGTCGGGCAGCGCTACAACGCCACGGTGCGCGATTTCGTGCCCTATGGCGTGTTTGTGGACATCGGCTATGCCGAGGGCAATGTGCTGCTGCACAAGTCGCAGATGCAGGAGAGCGTGTCGCTGCAGGCCGGCGACGTAATCACCGTATGGATCCACGCGCTGGACGCGCAGCACAAAAAAGTGCAGGTCACAATGCACCGCCCCGAATAATTCAAAAAACGGCGCTTGCAGGAAATTTTCCCTGCAGGCGCCGTTTTGCACGTCATTCGCCGTATTTTTCCTTAAATGCCTCCACAATCCGGACGGAGGCGGTGGAGCCGATACGCCTTACGCCCATATCTATCAGGGTGAGCGCGGTGGCAAGGTCGCGCACGCCGCCGGCCGCCTTGACACGGATGTCGGGGCCGACATGGTCCAGCATCAGGCGCACATCCTCCATCGTCGCGCCGCCGGTTCCAAAGCCGGTGGAGGTCTTGACATAGTCGGGTCTCACCTCGCGCGCCACGGCGCACAGCGTCAGCTTCTCCTCGTGCGTCAAATAGCAATTTTCAAAGATCACCTTGGAGATCACGCCCTTCTCGCGGCAGACGCCGACGATCGCGTCCATCTCCCGTGCTACGTAATCCAGATCCCCCGCCTTGAGCCGCGTCAGATTAACTACATAGTCGATCTCGTCCGCGCCGTTTGCGATGGCGTCCTGCGCCTCGAAGCGCTTGGTTTCGATGGTGTTCTGCCCTAGCGGGAAACCCACGGCCGCGCCCACATGCACGGCCGTTCCGCGCAGCAGCTGCTTGCACAGCGCCACCGGCGCGGGGTTGACGGCCGCCATCGCAAAACCGTAGGCGGCGCAGTCGGCGCAATAGGCGCGGAAATCCGCCTCGGTCGCGTTGGCTCTGAGCAGCGTGTGATCAAAATAACGAGCAAATTCCTTCGCAGTCATGTTTCTATTCTCCTTGTTTCTGATAGGTTGCACACGGGCGGGCCACGGCACACCCTCTATATCTTGCAGTATAGACCAATCCCCTGCCCATTGCAAGCTCGTGCTGCCGTATACAGTGCAGCGTCCTTTTCTGTGCTAAGCGCGGACGCCCCGCCGGGCAGTTCCGTACAAAAAACGAACGCCATTCGCAGATCCCGCTTGACATTGCGCAGACTGCACGTCTTAAAGTACGAAGCGTTCTACATATTAAAGGAGGGATTATGATGCCGGAAAAGGATATTGGTTCCTTAGTCAAGCCGGTGGCTTGCACCGGGCTGTAAGGCCCCAATATCAGCAACGCTCACGCACTCGAAAAACGACCTTCTGCACCAATTTCTTCGATATCACTAAAGTGATAATGTGCTTACACTTCCATTTTCTAGCACTCCCCTATTGTTATTTCATCCTGAGTTCTTTCTACGTCAAGACTCACAAAGAAAACGAGGTTTCTACTCATAGCTATAATTTTTCCCGAACCCCCGTTCCAAGCGAGGGTTTTCTTTTGACAGAAAACGCGATGTAACCCATTTCCTGCGTTACACCGCGTTGCCAAAACTGTTATTGTGTGCTTATGCGAAGGGATTCTCGTCCTTGTAGAGCATACCCTTGGGCTGGTTGAAGGCGATGTCCTTGACGCCCAGCAGCTTCATGCACTCAAAGAGCACCTTGCCCACGTGCGCAAAGGCGACGCCGCCATGGTGCGGGTAGTGCTTGCCCACCAGCACATGGCGGTAGAAGCGCTTCATCTCAGGAATGGCGAACACGCCGATGCCGCCGAAGGAGCGAGTGGCCACGGGCAGCACTTCGCCCTGCGCCACGTAGGACTGCAGCTTGCAGTCCGCAGTGCCCTGCAGGCGGAAGAAGGTGATGTCGCCCGGCATGATGTCGCCCTCGAGGGTGCCGCGGGAGATGTTGGGCTCGGAATCGGGCTCGAGCGAGCGCTTCATGATGCGCTGATAGCTCATCTTGGGCTTGGTCAGGTAGCAGGACGAGGTGTTGCCGCAGTGGAAGCCCATGAAGGTATCGGTGAGCTGATAGCCGTACTTGCCCTTGATCTCGGCGTCGAACATGTCCTCAGGCACCGTGTTGTTGATGTCCAGCAGTGTGGGGGCGGCGCCCGTGACGCAGCAGATAATGTACTCGGTCACCGCGCCGTAGATGTCCACCTCGCAGGAGACGGGGATGCAGCGGCCGGTCAAGCGGGAGTTGACATAGCAGGGCACGAAGCCGAACTGCGTCTGGAACGCGGGCCAGCACTTGTTGGCGAACACGAAGTACTTCGCAGCGCCCTTGTTTGCCTCGGCCCAATCCAGCAGCGTGATCTCATACTGCGCCAGCTTGGGCAGGATGCCTGCGTAGGGGTTATCCGCACCGCACTCCTTGGCCATGTCCGCCGCAATCTCGGGGATGCGGGGATCGTTCGCATGCTTGTTGAAGGCCTCGAACAGATCCAGCTCGGAATTCTCCTGAATGTTGATGCCCAGGTCGAACAGCGGCTTGATGGGAGCGTTGCAGGCCAGGAAGTCGTAGGGGCGGGGGCCGAAGGAGAACACCTTGAGGTTGGAAAGACCGATGCGCACCGCTGCGATCGGGATAAACTCAAAGATCAGCGTGGCGATCTCATCCGCGGTGCCCACGGGGAACTCGGGGATGTAGACGTTCTTCAGGTTGCGCAGCGCGATGGAATAGCTGGCATTGAGCATGCCGCAATAGGCATCGCCGCGGCCGTCGAACAGGTCTTCCTGCGTCTCCTCCGCAGCCGCCACGAACATGGCAGGGCCGCCGAACTTCTCGGCCAGCATGGTCTCAGGGCCCTCGGGGCCAAAGTTGCCCAGGAACACCACCAGCGCATTGCAGCCGGCTGCGCGCAGCTCCTCCAGCGCCTTCATGGTGTCGTTCTCGTTTTCAATGATGGTGGGGATATCAACGATCTCACCACCCGCCTTGGTGTAAGCATCGACCAGCGCGGCCTTGCGCTTGGCGGACAGTGCGATAGGGAAACAATTGCGGCTGGTGGCGACAAGTCCCAGCTTGACGACAGGAAGGTTATCGTACATGAGAAGCACCTCCATAATTCTGAATACGCTGTTATTTTATCATGTTTTTCCGCCGTTGCATAGTGTTTGTGTGCAAAATTCCGCCCTTAGCGCGCTCACGGCTGCCCCGGGACTTTTTTAACAAAGTAAATATAATCAATTTGTACCGAATTATGAAAAACAAGGTTGAAAAAAAGTGAAAAACACGGTAAAATGACTATAAAATTCCGTACTGGGAGGGGCTGTTTATGAAGGAGAATTCGTTGCTGGCCCTTTCGGGAGTATACCACATCAAGGAGCGCGTCTTTTCCCGGCTGCTCCGCCGTCATGGGATGAAGAATATTTCCCCTGCGCAAAGCCGCATCCTGATGGCATTGTGGGAGCAGGACGATATTCCCGTAAGGCAGTTGGCGGCGCTCACCTCTTTGGACAAATCCACGCTTTCGCTTTCGCTCAGCCGCATGGAGCAGTTTGGCATCATACAGCGCACGGGCGATCCGATGGATCGCCGCGTCGTGCGCGTGAAGCTGACCGATCACGGCAGGACCTACCGCTGCATCTGCGCTGAGGCCATGTGCGATATGGAAGAGATACTCTACCGCGGCATTGACGAGACCGAACTGGAAGCCTTTCAGCGCGTGCTGGACCGTATTCTGCTCAACCTTACCAAGCAGGAGCAGCTGCGCGATATTTGACAAACATGCGCCACTGGTGTATCCTTTTTCTCCGAAGGATACGCCGTTTTTTTGACCTGAGAGGAGGAAATGCACATGATCGAAGCCATGGAATTTGACCGTTTGGAGCCTGAAGTACGTGTCACGCTCAACGTTCCCTTTGCCTGGGTGCCTGATCGCTACGGTGCGGGCAGCAATACACTGCACATGCACATCGTCTACCCTGCGCAGGCGCCCGAGAACGGCCTTCCAGTGCTGCTGTGGGTATGCGGCGGCGGTTGGGAGTGCTGCGAGCCGCAGAACCGCCTGCACGACCTGGGGTATTTTGCCGAGCGGGGCTATCTGGTGTGCCTGATGCAGTACCGCGTCAGCAACACCGCGCCCTTTCCCGCGCAGATTCAGGATGTCAAGACCGCGATACGCTTCATCCGCAGCCATGCGGACAAATTCCGCGCCGACCCTGACCGTATCGCAATCATGGGTGACTCAGCGGGCGGCCATCTGGCAACGCTGGCGGGCCTGACGCCCGACAAACCGGAATTTACCGGCGACCAATGGTCCGGCGCGTCTGACCGTGTGCAAGCCGTGGTCAACTGGTACGGCGCGGTGGACTTCTACGGTATGATGCGGGAATCCGGTCTTTCTGACCTTTCGCAGCTGCCCGGGAACCACTGCGTCTCCAAGCTCTTCGACGGCGAGCTGGATCGGAAAGGCGACCTGATCCGGCTGGCCAACGCCATCGACTACGTCACTCCCGATGCGCCGCCCTTCCTCATCCTCCACGGTGACCGGGACGACAGCGTACCTGTGTCGCTCTCCTATGACCTGCACGACAGGCTGACTAAAGCGGGCTGTGACGTCACGCTCGTCATCGTCAACGGCGCCGGCCATGCGACCATCGAATTCGCGCAGAAAAAGCTGCTGCGCCGCATCGCTGACTGGCTCGACCGCGCACTGTGATTCTATCCGCCGCGTCATCGGGACTTTCTGATGTACACCGTTTAGCAAAAACACATCCGCAGAAACACGGCTCTGCGGATGTGTTTATCTTATGGGTTACTGCGCGACGTCCAGCGTAGCATGTTTGACGAACGCATTCTGCACATCCTGCAGCGTTGCGCAATAGGTGGCGTCGATGAGCACCTCGTCATAGCTGATGTTCTGCGCAATGACATAAGAAATTCCCTCCTGCGATGCGGCGTTTTGTTCCGCCAGCCAGGAACTGACAAAGCTCTCCATTGCGGCCTTGTCCTCGATGACGCCCAGATCGCGCGCGCCCAAGTGCACCATGTAGCCGGTGACGACTTCCATCTGCGCGCTCTCCCTCGCACCAAACAGCCTTTGGTTCAGGTAGGGCCAAGCGAGCCAGCCGCCCGTGCCCACGCCCACCAGCAGCAGCACGACGAGCAGCGCGGCGATGATGGGTCGGGCGTTAAAGGCAGGCGCACTGCCAATGCCCATTTCGCGGCGCTCAGTTCGGGTGTAGTGGGAAATGTAATCCCATTTCTCCTCGCTGGGATCGTCCAGCGCGCTCCAATAGCGGATCTGATTAAAAACCTGCGAAACCGGACGAAGACCCAGCTCCACCAGGGTATCCAGGGAATTGTCTTTCTTATTGGCTTTCACGGCTTCCTCCATCTATGAACAGCTGTATAAAACAGCATACGATTCCTCATACATGATACCATTGTACGCCATGTTTCGCAAGTAAAATTGCCAATTCCACCAAAAAAAGACGGCCCGCGTCCCCGTTCGGGAAGGCCGGCCGTACAGATCCGCTTCACTGATTCAGCGCACGTTCAAACACCCGTTGTATTCTCTCCTTCGTGGCCACACCTTCATGCAGCTTTTCCGTGCCCACAAAGTAGGTGGGAACGTAGTAGTAATCCCACTTCTCCGCGAGGTCGGGCTGCCGGGTCTCGTCGATGACGGACAGCTCCACGTCGTTATACTCGGGATATTGCTGCATCAGTTCATCCATCCACTTAAATGCCTGACGGCAGTACGGACAGCCTTCCATGACAAACATCGTGACTTTTTTCACTTTCCATCACTCCTTTTGCGCAGTTCTCCACAAAACCCTTTCAATCGCCGTGACGGCGTTTCCTCCGTGTCAACGCCAAGCCGCCAAAGCCGCTGATGACCGCCATGTAAAAGCCCAGCTCATAGCTCAGACCCGTATTGTATTCGGCATACAGATGGACATTTGCGCCAAACATCTCCATGATGAGCGTAATGGGCGCACACCAGCCATGCCAAATGCCGTTGAGAAACCCCGCCGGGGCCTCCTGTGTGTACTGGGCGATGCCGGGCAGGCAGCCGGTGAGCAGAAACGGCAACGCACACAGCGCTGCGGCCAGCACGAGCTTTCTTACATATTTCACGAATGGATCACCCTTTCTGCCGCTCAGATCAGTCGAACAGGTGCATAAAATCGAAAGTGGCAAACAGGTCCTTGGGGGTTTCGGCGCGGCGGATGAGTTCCACCGATCCGTCCTCGTGCAGCATCAGCTCCGCAGAACGCAGCTTGCCGTTGTAGTTGTAGCCCATTGCAAAACCATGCGCGCCCGTGTCATGAATGGCCACCAGATCACCGATGTCGATTCTGGGCAACTTGCGGTCGACCGCAAACTTGTCGTTGTTTTCGCACAGCGAGCCTGTCACGTCATAGACATGGTCGCAGGGCCAATCCTCCTTGCCCAGCACCGTGATGTGGTGATAGGCGCCGTACATCGCCGGGCGCATCAGATTGGCTGCGCAGGCGTCCAGACCGATGTACTGCTTATACGTGTTTTTTTCGTGCAGCACAGTGGCTACGAGCGAGCCGTAGGGGCCGGTCATGTAGCGGCCCAGCTCGGTCTTGAGACGCAGCGGGTGCATGCCGGCGGGCACCACGACCTCTTCATAGGCTCTGCGTACTTCCCGACCCACCTGGTCGATGTCCACAGGCCGTTCCTCCGGCCGATATGGAATACCCACACCGCCGGACAGATTGACAAAGTCCATTTGGACGCCCAGCTTCTGGTGCAGTTCCGCCGCCAGTTCAAACAGCTGGCGTGCCAGCGCGGGATAATAGCCGTTGTCCGTGGTGTTGGAGGCAAGGAAGGCGTGTAACCCAAACTTCTTTGCTCCCATTGCAGACAGTTTTTTGACACCCTCAAAGATCTGTTCGCGCGTCATGCCGTACTTGGCATCCCCCGGATTGCCCATGATGGCGTTGCCCAGTCTGAATTCTCCGCCGGGATTGTAGCGCAGGCAGATGGTTTCGGGAATGCCTCCATTCTTTTCCAGGAAATCGATGTGGGTAAAATCGTCCAGATTGATCAGTGCGCCTAGTTTGCGCGCATAAACGAACTCTTCGGCAGGGGTGGCGTTGGATGAAAACATTATATTCTCCCCGCGGATGCCCAGTGCATCGCAAAGCATCAGCTCAGTGTAGCTCGAACAGTCCATCCCACAGCCATTGTCGTACAGAAGCTTAAGAATCGCGGGGTTGGGGCAGGCCTTGACCGCGTAATACTCCTTATAGCCCTGGTTCCAGGCAAAAGCATTCTGCAGCCTGTGCGCCGCATCCTTGATGCCCTTTTCGTCATAGATGTGGAAGGGTGTTGGATAGTCCTTGACGATTTGCACTATTTTTTTCTTGGTGTAGGGAAGCGTCTTCATTTGTGAGCATCCTCCTTGCCGTATGTCTGCCGGCTAATGGTCTTATTGTACAGAAAAACCCCCGTTTCGGATAGGGGGTTTTGTGCATTTTCATGCAAAGACAATGTAAAATTGTGAATAAGGTTATTCTTCCTTATCTAATCTATTGCCCAAACGCCGTGCGCAAACACGGGAACCTCCGTGCCGTCCGCGCGGATACCGGTGATGGACAGATCCCGGGTGCCCACCATAAAGTCCACGTGCACGAGCGAGTCGTTGACGCCGGCCTGGACGAGCGCCTCCTGGTTCATGCTCTCGCCGCCCTCATAGCAGCTGGGGTAGGAGCGGCCCAGCGCGAAGTGACAGCTTGCATTCTCATCGTAGAGCGTGGAATAGAACAGCAGTCCCAGCTGCGCCAGCGGAGAATCCGCGGGAATCAACGCGATCTCGCCCAATCGGCATGCGCCCTCGTCGGTCGTCAGGATGCCGCGCAGCACGTCCTTGCCCGTCCTGGCGTCATAATCCACCACCCTGCCGTCCTGAAACGTGAAACGGAAATCGGAAACGAGACTGCCGTTGTAGCTCAGCGGCAACGCGGATACAAGCGTACCCTCGGCTCTGCGCCTGTCTGGCGCGGAAAAAATCTCCTCGGTGGGCATATTGGGGATGAAACTGCGCTTGCCCTCGATGGTCACGCAGCCGCCGTCCCAGATATGCCTATCCACAAGCCCCACGGTGAAATCCGTGCCGTTGGATGCGGCGTAGTGCATCGCGGTGAAGTGCTGGGCATTGAGCCAGGCCTTTCTGCGGTCGAGGGCGGCCTGATGTGCCTTCCATGCGGCATCGGGATCATCCTGTCTGGCGCGGGTGACGAACGCAATCGCGTCCCACAGCTTGTCCACGGCCTCCTGCTCGGACAGGCCGGGGAACACCTTCTGCGCCCATTTGACGCCCGGATAGCCCGCAACCAGCCAGGGCGCGGTACCCGACATACGGCAGTTAACGGCCTCCTGCGTCGCAGCAGTTTTGGCGCGACCCGCCAGCGCGATGCGGGCGGCGTCTACGCCGGCAAAGGCATCAGGGTCGTCGCTGGTGATGGCCAGATATGCACAGCCACGGCGGCAATAGCCGTTGTACATCTCGGCTTTCCAGTCGGGGAAGCTGCTCAGCGTCTCCTCGTCCTGGCCAAGATACCTGAGCTTTTCGCACTCGGCATCCTGCCAGTTGACGTGCACATCCTTCGCGCCCATCTCATAGGCCTGACGCATCAGCTCGCGCACCAACGGCGCGGCTTCCAGCGAGGCGTTGATGACACATTCCTGCCCTTTTTGCAGATCCAGCCCGACGTGCAGCAGCATGTGGGCATAGCGCTCCAGTTCCTGTTTGGGGATCATAGTTGGTTTCCTCCTCCGGGATCGACAGTTTATGGCATACATTATACCACAACTCGCGATGCGCGTATAGGCAAGAGCAAACATTACATTGACAACGGCGGGCGATTCTACCATAATGAAGCTATAAAACCTTTTGCCTTAGGATCAAAAAAGGAGGTCATTTCACATGAACGAGACCATGAACGCACTGCTCACCCGCCGAAGCTGCCGCAGCTACAAGTCCGACCCCATCCCACAAGAAGTATTGGACCGCATTCTCACTGCGGGCACTTATGCGCCCACCGCGATGGGAAAGCAGTCGCCCATCATACTCGCCGTAACCAGCAAAGAGATGCGGGACAAGCTCTCCGCGATGAACGCCGCCGTAATGGGCAGCCAGAACGACCCCTTCTACGGCGCGCCTGCGGTGTTGGTTGTGCTGGCGGACAAGCATGTGGGGCCGTATGTGTATGACGGTAGCTTGGTGATGGGCAACCTGATGCTCGCCGCACACGCCGAGGGATTGGGCAGCTGCTGGATCCACCGCGCCAAGGAAGAATTCGAGAGCGAGGAGGGCAAGCGCATTCTCGCCGATCTGGGCATTACCGGCGACTATGAGGGCATCGGCCACTGCATATTGGGCTACCCCGCCGCGCCTGCCGCCGAGCCCAAACCGCGCAAGAAGGACTACGTCTACTACATCAAATAAGGATTCAGATGAAAAAACGGCTCTCCGCATGGAGGTTCATGCGGAGGACCGTTCTTTTGTCCATGTGCAAAAATAGCGCGTGACGGGCTGACCGTCGTAGACTTTGATTTGGGTGATTGTCGTAAAGCCAGTTTTACGGTAAAAACCCGCGGCGTCGGCATCTGTTTCCGCCGTGAGGGTTTGCAGCTTGAGCATCTCCGCTGCGTAGCGGAGCATACAGGTGGCGATGCCATGATTTCTTTCACTAGGAGTGACGGCGATGCCGAGAATCTCCGCTGTATAGACAGTCTGAAAGCGCAGGACGAGGATTCCAGCCGGCGTTTCCCGCTCAAAGCAGGCGAATACTCGCACATTTTCGCAATGCCGCCAATTTCTTGCCTTTTCCAGATACCTTGTCCGGTTGGGACGGTACATGCAGGCTCTATAGACGCCGTAAAATGCGATGAGCTCGCCAAAAGTGGTCAGCTCCCTTACTGCGGAACCCTCAGCGCGCCAATCAGCGCAGCGCAAAGCCATCGCTTTCCATAATGCCGCACGGGCGGAGCAGGCAGAAAGGGTGGCCCTCGGGGTCGAGCATGACCTCCCAGCCCTCGTTAAACTGCTCGTCCGCGACGCGGGCGCCCAAGCGGACGGCATGCGCCACCGCCGCCTCCAAGTCGTCAACCGCGAAGTCCAGGTGCTCCATGGTCTGCTGCACGCCGGGCTGCTCCGGCCAGACGGGCGGTACATAATCGGGAACGCGCTGAAAGGTCAGGACAGGATACCCGCCCTGCGGCGTGTCCGGCACGCCCACCCCGGCGTACTCCTCCGAGGAATACACCACCTGCCAGTCCATCAGCTGCGCATAAAAGGCCGCCAGCGCTTCGGGATCTTTGCAATCGATGACGACGGAATAGAACTTGATGCAAGGCCGCTTCTCCATATTTTCCACCTCCTTATCAAATAGAAAAAGACGGTCTCAAAACAAGACCGTCGACTGTTGGTAGCGGCGAACAGATTTGAACTGCTGACACTTCGGGTATGAACCGAATGCTCTGGCCAACTGAGCTACGCCGCCAAATGGTTGCGGGGGTGGGATTTGAACCTCACGACCTCCGGGTTATGAGCCCGACGA
>DKYK01000046.1:0-1162 GCA_002492415.1 Christensenella sp. UBA7102 | reverse complement strand
CCGACGAGCTACCGAACTGCTCTACCCCGCGATATTCATCGTCGCTCTTGGCGACATCAAATATAATACATGATCACAGCGCATTTGTCAAGCCTTTTTTCTGCAAATCCTCTTTTCTCTGCATAGAATTTTCACGGTGAGGGAGTCCGCTAGAGTCGGTGGACTCCCTGTTTATATAGGAATGATATACGCTTATAGGAAATCAAACGATCTGACGTGCGCGCTGCAGGCACAATTTAGGATAAACCAATCAAATCATGCTGGCTTACGACGTTTTTTAGCATTTCTACTTGCTTTATCGAAGTACATCTCTTTATCTGCAGCGTTAAATAGGTCCGTAAAGTTACTTCTGCCGTCGCCGCCGAAGATTCGGAACAACAACATGCCCTGAGGGAAGAAAATCTTCTGCTTATCTCTGGTGCCCCGCAGATTTTGGATACAATAAATCGTGCCCAATATCATCAAGATGTATATAAGGACATGGTAAAGGATTAAAAAGAGAAAATGGAGTTCCTTTGACAAATTAAAGATGGTGGGGGCGACGAACGTAGGCAGGTTCAGTGTAAATAAACCTTCAATAATCCACAGTGTTTTCTTTATCGGTATGATATACTGAAGAAAGGATAGAGAGATGATGGCGTTTTTGTTGAGCGATCCTCCGTAATCCGTAGTGAATATGGACAGCGCTCTCGAACCCGTCAGGACCCAAATGCCGGAAACTAGGATGAAGACGCCCAATATCTCAGCCACTCGGCTCTCTGTTTTTAAGCTGCCAGCATTGTTTCGCATGGACAGGCCATAAAGCTCTATGAGAATGGCGACGGCCAGGGATGCAATAAAAAAAGCGAAAGAAAAAAGAGTTTCCAATAGGTAAGTGCGGATTTCTGTCCCGAATGCTCCAGGCAAAATTGGCTTTGAAGACGGAAGCTCGGGAATTTGATCGACGGGGACCAGAACAAAGCCCAACACAATAAGTGAAATCAGCAGGATCCTTTTGACCGTATTAAACGGTTTGATTGCTCCCACTCTACAAGATCGAGCCGCTACGCGGGAACGGCGTGGATTTCTCTCCATTCCCCAACGCCAGCACTTTCTTTTTTCTAAAACAAAACTCCCACCCTTTCGGATGAGAGTCCTATGGCTCCCCAGGTAAGACTCGAAC
>DKYK01000039.1 GCA_002492415.1 Christensenella sp. UBA7102 | reverse complement strand
AGGGCGAAGCCGTCGTACCGGCTTCACCCTGCAGCGGGGTTTGAGTTCTCATCCTTACGAGGAAGACCGCGCATCATCCTAATAAAACTCATCAATGGTTCGCTCCATCAGCTCCACCCATCGCGTCAGATTTTCCGGCTTATACGAGACGGTGCTGATGTCCTTGAGCACGAATTCACAGGGACAGCCATACTTTCTGCACGCCGCAAGCGTTGCGCGCGCCTCGCTGCAAACGGCGTCCTCGTCCAATTCGCCCGCCACCAGTGCAGGATTGGGCTTGCGCGCATAGACGTAGGATCTGCCGAGCAATTCCGCGCTGCGCTCCACATCGGCCCAGGAGCTGACGCCCACCTTGCGCAGATTGGGGATGCGGAAAATCCTGTCCATGCGATCGTGCAGCGGCTCGCAGCAGCCGTAATAGCTCAGGCCGAAGCGCTTCGCCATCGGCAGTATGTACTCCACCTCGTATTCTTCGAACATGTCGGGCGATACGCTGGCGAATGGCTGCGCCATGCCGCGGTACCAGCTGGACGCCGCACGCCCCTTCAGCCCCTGCGCCGCCTTTTCATCTAGTTCGTCGCAGTACCCCGGCGTGCAGTGCAAATCGGGAATGTCGTTTTCAAACAATCCCAGCGCGTCGCGCTGATCGATCTCCGCGGTAAAGATCTCCACGAATTTGCGCATTGTGGCGTGCATCAGCTCGGGCTCGCAGATCAGGTCCATCATCATGGGCTCCATGCCTCGCAGCATCGCGATCTGGTCCCATGGGCTGCAGTACAGATAGCCGGACGTCAGCCGCACCGGCAGAATGCCGCCCAGCACCGCCTCGGCCCAGGCCACGTTCTGCGCATCCTTCTCCGGATGCGCGGTGATCATGGGCGGATGCAGCCGCTCCAGTGCTTCCATGCTGTCCAGCTGGTCGATGTACCCGTGCGAATAAATGTTGTTCCGCTCATCCACCGAGCGCCTGTGCTCCTCGATCTCAACGCCGTACCCCGTGCTCTCCCAGGCCTTTGTCACCCGGTAAAACGGCTCCGCCACCATATCTCCCTGAAAATGCTTCCATTGATACAGCTTTTTGCGGAAAAAGCGCTCCATCTGCCGGGCGCGCTCGTCCTCACATTGCAGCGTCAGCTCGCCGCCTTGCTCCAACTCGTGCCAAGGAACCTCGTCCACCCAAACCAACGGCCGAGCCTCGGTCAGTCCGTTGACCAGCCGCGCGCGGTGCTCCCGCTCGGCATTCTCCGGCTGCGCCGCGATCTCGGCATAGCGCGAGGCCAGCTCCCGCAGCAGCGCCACCTCATCCGCCTTCATGTGGAACCCTCCTTTTTCTGTCTAATCGTGCGTCCATTTCGCGATGTTTTTAAGCAGCGCATCCGCCTCCTCGCGACTGTTCGCGTTGGTGATCAGATACAGCCCTTTGGAGGACAGGTTTTCCATGATGGGTTGCACCTGTTCGGGAGAGACCAGAATCAGCAGCGACTTTCCCGCCTCCTGAATGCGTCGCAGCTCCGGGAAGTACTCCGTGCATGGCGGCTGCCCTGCCACCTGCGTCCACTGGATGGCCCGCAGCCGCTCGATGGACAGCAGGCTGTCCAGGTGCCGGATCTGCTCCACGCCGTCAAAGTGATACAGCGCATTGTCCAGCAGGTCGCACTGCGCCCGCAGCTCAGGCATGATGAATTCTTCGTACATCGGGTTGGAGATCATCACGGACATATCGCACTGCATCTGCGCGTGCAGCCCCGGTGCGAACGTGCTCAGCCACTGGATGCAGCATCCGCCTCCGTTTACGTCCTTGACAATACCATATACCTCGCGCATGATGCGCTCATAGGCGGTCTGTATCTTGGCCAGCGCGCTCTTTACGCCCTCCGGGTCCTCGATCATCGTAGGCAACAGATTTTCCGGCCCCATCAGGTGCGACAGCGCATCCGCGTTGCCCGTCGTATCCGGCATGGAAACCAGATAGTCCCCGTTGCTGTCCTCCACATAGGCGCGCGCCAGTTCCAGCGTCTTTCTGTAGAGAAAGCTGTTCTCGTCGAACTCCAGCTCATTCGGATCTTCCAGGGAAGGGAAAAACCACACTGAATCGCCAAAGTAATGCTTCTCGCCCTTGAAGAATCCCGCGTGCCCCGCCGCGCCCAGATCCACGAATATGCTCGGGAAAGCCTCGCCGCCGAAGTACGTGTTCTCCATCCGTCTGCGCTCGCGCTCGATCACGCGATTGGGATCCGTCCAGTAGGCCAGCCGCTCCGCGTCATCCCCCGGCACGACGCGCTCCGGCGCCTTGGCCCCGTTCTCGTAGACATAGACGGCGGCACAGCAGCGGTCCAGCACCTCCTGGTGCCAAAATGCTTCCAATCGCCTGCGCGATGTCTCCCAATTCTCCTTGTACCGCATGAGCATACCCTCCATTCTGTTTTGAGTTCGTTTCATTTGATTATAGCATATTCCCACCACAAATGAATCCTCATTCTCCGCCACCCTCACAACTTTTTTGCGCCCGGCCCATGCAAAAGCGCCCCGCCTTTGCTGCAAGGCGGAGCGCTTCATCAACTCGGTTGCACTCAATCCATGATCTCAAAGAACATGCTTCTGCCCGGGAACATGGGCACATCAAACGCGAACTCCGCGGGCTCCGGAATCTCGCTCGTGGCATCTCCACGGTGACCGGGCAGCGGCAACGCTTTGCACTGCGTGTATTCGCGTCCCGTCTCGATGTCGCGCAGCCCCTTGCACGCGCCGCGCACGATCACCTGGCAGGTATCGCGCATCGGCCGGTAGCTCTGGATGCCATAGACATTGTTGTCATAGGCAAACAGATTGTACTTGGGCGCGCCGCCCAGATACACGCGCTGGCCCATCGAAAGGTGCTTGTTGATGCCCCGGATGACCTCCGCCGGCAGCTTGTACAGGTCGGCGTAATTCTCCGGCACGTTCAGTATGAAGAAGCGGCCCTTGCCGTAGTTGTCCTCCGTCATGATGGGGAAGTTGTCCTCACCCGCCAGCAGCGTAATGTCGCTGACGGTGGCGTTGGTCTTATAGTTCAGCACCTCGAACAGCACAGACTCCGCACTGCGCGCAAAGTGGCCGGAGACATAGTTCGCATGATCGATCATGTACTCGTTGCCCAGCACGTGCCGGTGCGTCAGCCGCACGCTCGTCAGCTCCTTGATGCCCTTGTCGTACATCTCATGGAAGAATCCCACCGTCACAACGGCATTGCCGCCGCAGCGCACATACTTTTCCAGCTTCTCCATGGCGTCCGGCGCGTGTGCCGTGGACTGCGTGAACAGCACCACCGGCGCCTTCTCGTCAAAGTAGGGCGTGGGCTCCACCGCCGTGCCGCACATACCCAGGTAGTTGTACAGCTGGTCCTCGCCGTCGCCGTCAAAGGGCTCCCAGGCGCTGACGCCCACGGGCTTGCCCATTTTACCCACCATCCGGTCGACGCGGTACAGCTCGTGTCCCAGCGCGGGCAGCGCATTGGTATCCAGCATCGACGAGAAATTAAACAGCATCAGTTCCTTCGCCTTGGCATACATGGTCAGGTCGGCCTGCTCCAGCCACACGTTCAGGTTGTCGCTGGACCCGCCCAAATCGATCCAGCCGCCGCCATTGCGTCCGGGCGCGGTGTTTTCCATCCAACGGATCAGCGAATAGGATCCGTATCTTTGCAGATGCTGGGCCGAATAGCACGCGCTGCGCGTCTCGGTGCCCGTGTACACCATGTCGAAAATATCCTTTTGCTTACCCGGATTGTAGCCCGTTTCCTGGTAGGACTCGTACCAGTTGGGGTACTTGATGATGAAGTTCAGCTTGGGATTGATGGACTTGGCCAAATCGACGATTTCGTGAGAGAATTCCTCCATCAGCCCCAGGCGGTACTCCATCCAGGACTTGTCTCCCTTGGCCTGGATGCACATCTCGCAGCGGCAAGCGGTAAAGAAGAAGTCGTCCAATATGATCTCGTCAAACACCCGCGCCAGCTCGCTGACGATGCGCTTGTATTCCTGCCTGTGCCGCGGATCGGTATAACAGAAGGTGTCGTAGTAGCTGGGCTTGCGCACGCCGTCCACCAGCTGCGTAGAGGTGATGCCGCCCGACACCTCGATGCCGTTTTGTTCAAACAGCGCTTTGACCTGCCGCAGCCGCTCCACCGGGATGTCCACCGTGCCGCGGTGGTTCTCCACATACACCTTTTTAAGGTCTATGGACTGCTTGTAAAAGTCGATTCCCTTCTGGATCGCGTCGTCATCCGCGTCCTTCAGATAGTACGCATACACATACGCCGCCACCTGGAAGTTCTGATAAGGCTTCATATTCTCTCCCCCTTAAAGGTATATATTTGTATACGTGTTCAGCATAGCACGCCCTGCTGATTTTGTCAACGAAACGCGCCGCAGTACTTTCCGTTTCCGCACATCTGTGTTATACTCCTGATGGAAATACACAGAAGGAGGACTGCTTCACATGGCATCCAAAGTACTCTTCGCTCCCATGGCCTACGCGCGCTACGAGGCCAGTCAAACACTCCCTGCTAAATTCGACCGTCTGCTCAAAAAGAGCGGCCTGGCCGAAAAGGTCGCGGGCAAAACCGTCGCCATCAAGATGCACGTGGGCTCCGGCATCACCTATTCCACCATTCCGCCGGTCTTTGTGCGCAAGCTGGTGGACTTTATCCATGAGGCAGGCGGCGACTGCTTCATCACCGATCATTACGTCTACAAACGCCATCCCGAGCAGCGCGGCTATACCGAGAGCAATCTGGGCTGCCCCGTGCTGGACGACTGCGGTCATCTGGGCAAGTACTACTACACCAAAGAGGTCGATTATAAGACCTTCCGCCACGTCGATGTCGCCGGTCTCATCCACGATGCGGATTTCATGATCGATTTTTCCCACGTCAAGGGCCACGGCGCCTGCGGCTTTGGCGGCGCCTGCAAGAACATCGCGATGGGCTGTGTCACCGACCGTACCCGCCATGAGATCCACGCGCTGGAAGGCGGCCTGGTTTGGGACAAGAATAAGTGCGTCCACTGCGGCAAGTGCATCCCCGCCTGCAATCACTATGCCAACAAGTTCAATGAAGATGGCGAGTACACCGTCAACTACCATCACTGCACCATGTGCCAGCACTGTCTCAAGGTCTGCCCCGTGGGCGCCATCACGTTGGATTCCCACGACTACGCGGACTTCCAGACGGGCATGGCGGTGTGCACCAGGGCGGTTGTGGATACCTTTGCTCCCGGCAACGTCTACTACATCAACGTGCTGACCAGCATCACCGCACTGTGCGACTGCTGGGGCATGACCACCCCCTCCCTCGTGCCCGACATCGGCATCATGGCTTCGGACGACATCGTGGCCATCGAACGGGCCAGCCTGGACGCCATCAAGATCGAGGATCTCATCCCCGCGGGCGTGCCCGCCGGCATGGAGCTGAGCGGCGAGGGCCATCTCTTCCAGCAGCTGCACGGCAAGAACCCCTACATCCAGCTGGAGAAGCTCGAGCAGCAGGGTCTGGGCACGCAGCAGTACGAGACCGTGATCATTAAATAATCCTCTAATCCCATAAAGCAATCCCCACCGCCGGATGCGCTCCAGCGGCGGGGATTTTTCCGTATTACTTCTTTTTGCTGAACGCATCCTGCAGGAATGCGTCCGCCAGCGGCAGCCACAGCTGGAAGTTGGGGTAGTGCACCGCTCCCACCACCAGCGGATTGCCCGCCTGACCGTGCGGTACGCCCGCAAACGTGTGGATCTCCATCTCCACACCATGCGCCAGCTGCTGTGGCAGCAGTTCGTACAGGTTCTGCAGCGCGAAATCCTCGCGCCCCACCGCATAAAAAGTCGGCGGATACACCACATTCGTGTAGTCAAACGGAGTGCCCGCGTGCCGCGGTCCATACACGCAGATGAATGCGTCCGGCGCACCGTACACCTCGTCCAGCGCATCGGGCTCATAGCCCTCGTACCAGTCTGCCATCTTCTGTTTGCCCGAGTAGTATCGGATGCAGTTCTCGCCTGTCAACGCGCCGTTGGAGAAGCCCGCGTATGCCACCTGCGTGGGCTTGATGCGGTATTTCTCCGCGTTTGCGCGTACATAACGGATCGCGCGCGACGCGTCGGCGCCGCTGTCGATCTCGCACCACGGGTTCTGATTGCAGCGGTTGTACAGCAGGAAGCACTGATATCCCATCTCATGGAAATCCCGTGCCGTCTGGAAGGTATCCGCAACCGTGCACCAGCCATGATCGCCTCCGCCGCAAAGCACCACAGCGCCCTTGGGCGTGACGTCCTCGGGCAACAGCATCTCATGCAGATACGGCTCGAAGTCAGGATTGTGATTATAGAGGTACTCGCTGTTGTCGGTATACTCGGTCAGCGTGGGAATCTTCCCCTTCGGCCAAAGCAGAATGGGCTTTGGCGCGTCCTGAATGGGCTTCATCGCGTTGGCTGTGCGCACATACTCCTCCACCCACTCCGGATGCTCCCGCACATCTCCGCGATAGGTGATCTTGTAATGCTGCCGCTCCAGCTCCACCAGTTCATCCATATCGTAGCACACCGGGTTCTCAAAAATGGACACTGCATCCAGCTCGGCCTTGCCAAACACCGCCTTGATGGGCTTGCGCGCCTCAATCATCTTTGCATATCGCGCCTTGTTGACCTCATATTCCTCCGTCATGCCCTTTTCCTCCTTGCTGGCTTTCCAAAAGAGTGCAAAAGGCGGCACCTTTCGGTACCGCCTTCACTTTTCAAGCAGCGATTACTTGATCTCGATGGTCGCGCCAACCTCGGCGAACTTGGCCTTGATCTTCTCGGCCTCGTCCTTGGAGACGCCTTCCTTCAGGGTCTTGGGAGCGCCGTCGACGATCTCCTTGGCTTCCTTCAGGCCCAGGCCGGAGACGACCTCGCGGACGACCTTGATGACCTTGATCTTCTCAGCGCCGGCTTCCTTGAGCACGACGTCGAACTCAGTCTTCTCCTCAGCAGCGGGGGCAGCGGCGCCACCGGCAGCGGGAGCAGCAGCAACAGCAACGGGAGCGGCGGCGGAAACGCCGAACTTCTCCTCCAGGGCCTTGACGAGCTCGTTGAGCTCCAGAACGGTCATAGACTCAATCGCGGAAATCATTTCTTCACGGGTCATTGTAGTAATCCTCCATTCAAAATTTGAAACTTGTTGAAAATGCGTGCCTTACGCAGCGGTCTCGTTCTTGGCATCGGCCACGGCGTTGAGCGCGTAGAGCAGCTTGCGCACGGTGCCGCCCAGTACGGAGACCAGGCCGGAAATCGGCGCGTTCATGCTGCCAAGGAGCTTTGCGATAAGAACCTCGCGGCTGGGCAGCTCGGCCAGGGCGTCCACACCCTTGACGTCGATGTACTGCTTGTCCACAATACCGCACTTGATGGTCATCTTCTTCTTATCGGCGATGAACTTCTTGATGATCTTGGCGGGAGCGGCGGGATCGTTGATGCCGAAAGCCACGGCGGTGGGGCCGTTGAGATCGGCGTCCAGACCCTCGATACCCAGCTCGTCGGCCGCACGCTTGACATAGGTGTTCTTAAGTACCTTGTACACGACGCCAGCCTCACGGAACTGCTTGCGCAGCGCGGTATCCTCTTCCACGGTCAGACCACGGTAGTCCACGATGACGGCGGACTGGCAGGACTCCAGCAGATTCTTGATCTCCCCGATGAGCGCTGCCTTGCTCTCATAATTCTTGGACATGTTGTTTTCCACCTCGCTTTCCCTTTCACAGCGTCCGAAGCGCTGCGTCCGGTTATCAGAAAGCCCCTCGCGCCTGGTGGAAGGCACGAGGGGCTCACAAAAACTTTGTTTTCGTAAAAGCACTCCGTCATGTCCTCGGCGGGCGGCACGGCCTTTACGTCCTTGCGGACACCCACTGTCTTAGGCGCACGAGAGAATTCTCATAACATCAACATTATACACAGCTCTCCTCGTTTCGTCAATAGGGCTTGCACAATATTTCGTGAACTTTACATTCCAATATCGCGTTGGCGCCCGCCGGCGTCAGCACGCAGGCGGTATCCGCGCCCGTACCCGTGCCGCCCACCGCCACGATAGCCTCGTTATAGGGGATCGCACCGCAGTCCAGCGCCATCACGCCGCACTCAACGCACACCTTCACGCCCTGAGAAAGCATGCGCAGGCTGTGCGCGATGATTTCCACCGGGTATACGCCGCCCATCTTGGTGGACAGCCCTCGTTCCGCGCCTGAGAGCACGTGCGAAGTGATGACCAACGGCACGCCCTTCTCCCGCAGCAGCTGCTGAACCTCCGCGCTCATCTTCTGCACGCCCTTGTCCACCACACTGCCCACGATCACCAGCTTATCCAATATGCCCTCTTTTTCTGCGATGCGCACCGCTGCCTCCGCTACACCGCCGCGTGAAGAGGCCACTACCAGATGCACATTGTCGCGCCGCGCACGCATCGCCGCGAGCTCAAGTGTCTTTTCCGTGTTCTGTTTTCCCGCTTTTTCAAATACAATCATCCTTTATCCCTCCTGCATCAACAGTTTACTGTGCAAAATATCCCCCAGGCGCCTCACGCTCTCATCCGGAGCCATGTCTCCCGGGCATTCCTTTTCCTCTCGGTTGATCCAAATTGCCTTGATTCCTACGCTTTGTGCGCCCGCTATGTCGCTTCTGAGACTGTCTCCCACCATGATGCATTGCTCTGGCCGGATCCCTGTCTCCTGCAGTACCCGTTCAAAAAATTCCCGCATGGGTTTGACCAGCCCCAGCTCCTCCGAGCAAAACAGGCGATCCATTCTTCCCAGAGCCAGAACCCGCGGCTTTTGCACGCGTGCCAGTCCGTTTGTCGCGGCACACAAAACATATCCCCGCTCTTTCAGCGCATCCAGCACCTCCAGCGTATCGTCATACAGGGTCACCGCCTGACCCATATACGCGTTGAATCGCCGATATGTCTCTTCCTCCGTCAAACCCAACGCATGCTTGCGGCTCAGCGCCCCGCAGTATGCCCGTACGCCGCGATGGTACCGCTCGTGGTAATCACGCTGCACCTCGGGCAAGTCGGTCTCGCTCAGCTGCTCCGCGTCCCAGTACGCCCAGCTCAGCTGCCATGCTTCCCGCAAGTCTTCCTCGCTCAATGTTCTGCCGCAGCTTTCAAATATGCGGTTTAATGTAAACGCTTCTGCCTGCCGATAATCCAGCAAGGTGTCGTCCACATCAAAAAGTATATGTGTGATCATGCCGCCCTCCATTAGAATGCAAAAAGATCCCCCGTATATTTCAACGAGGGATCTCAAAATTCCTTTTTCAGCCGAAATTACTTTGCAGCCGCAGCGGCAACGCCCACAAAGCGGGCCGCGTTCATCTTGATGCCAGGGCCCATGGTAGTGGAAACCACGACGGACTTGACATATGTGCCCTTGGCCGCGGCGGGCTTGGCCTTCTGGATGGCATCCATCAGTACCTTGAAGTTGTCGTTGAGCTTTTCCGCACCGAAGGAAGCCTTGCCAAAGGGAACGTGCACGATGGCGGTCTTATCCACGCGGTACTCAACCTTACCGGCCTTGATATCGGAAATGGCCTTGGCCACGTCCATGGTCACGGTGCCGGACTTGGGGTTAGGCATCAAGCCCTTGGGGCCAAGCACACGACCAATGCGGCCGACCAGACCCATCATATCGGGCGTGGCGACACAGACGTCAAAGTCAAACCAGTTCTCGCCCTGAATCTTGGCGATCAGTTCCTCAGCGCCGACGTAATCCGCACCCGCTTCCTCGGCAATGCGAGCGTTGTCGCCTTTGGCAAAGACCAGCACGCGCACGGTCTTACCAGTGCCGTGGGGCAGCACGACGGTGCCGCGAACCTGCTGATCGGCGTGGCGGGGATCGACGCCCAGGCGGACGGAGACTTCCAGAGTCTCGTCAAACTTCGCCTTGGCGGTCTGCAGCGCCAGCGCGATGGCCTCTTCGGGCTCGTAGTTGTTCTGCTGGATCAGCTTGACGCTGTCCTGATATTTCTTACCATGCTTCATGGCTCATACCCTCCTTCTCTTAGTCCTCGACGACGACGCCCATGGAGCGCGCAGTGCCTGCGACCATGCTCATCGCAGCCTCAATGGAGGCGGCGTTCAGGTCGGGCATCTTAGTGGTCGCAATCTCACGCACCTGATCGCGGGTCAGCTTGGCGACCTTATCGCGGTTGGGCTTGCCGGAACCGGACTCGATGCCGGCGGCCTTCTTGATCAGAACCGGAACGGGCGGGGTCTTGGTGATGAAGGTAAAGGAGCGGTCAGAGTAGACCGTAATGACGACGGGGATGACATAGCCCACCTGCTTGGCGGTGCGCTCATTGAACTCCTTGCAGAAGCCCATGATGTTGACGCCGTGCTGGCCCAGAGCGGGGCCGATAGGGGGCTGAGGGGTCGCCTTACCTGCATTGACTTGCAGCTTTACGATAGCAGCTACTTTCTTAGCCATAAATGGTACACCTCCAAAGGTTATCTTGTGGTTAGACGGAAAGGTGTTGCTTCCTCCCACGCGCAAAGGGTGGGTACCCGCCTGCGCTCAATGCCTTGTCCGCAACTTAATGCGGGGGCGAACTGGATTTCGATGTTCAGTTTGAGGGAGCCTTCGCCGTTGAAATACAAGGGAATTATTCGTCCTCTTCCATGACCTTGCGCGCGCCCTCGTAATCGACGTCCACAATGGTGTCTCTTCCAAAGAGCGGCACGGACACCTTGAGCTTCTGGTTCTCCTCGTCGATTTCGACGATGGTACCGGTGAAGTTCTCAAAGGAGCCGGACAGCAGGGCGACCTTGCAGCCAACCTCGAAGTCAACGTTGATGATCTTGGTGCCGCCAGCGCCCAGCATAGCGGCAGCCTCTTCCTCCGAGAGAGGAACGGGCTTGGACTGCGGACCGACAAAGCCGGTGCAGCCGCGGGTGTTGCGCACAATGTACCACAGCTCATTGTTCATGGCCATGTGGACCAGTACGTAACCGGGGAACAACTTGCGCTGGACCGTATGACGTTTACCGTCCTTGATCTGTATGACTTCCTCCACAGGCACTTCGATCTGGTCGATCTTATCCTGCAGGCCGCGGTTGTCCACGGTCTTTTTCAGGGAATCCATCACTTTGTTTTCGTAACCGGAATATGTATGCACTACATACCAGTCGAGCTTTTCTGCATCAGGCATCGCGTCTTACAGCCCAGAATCTGGGCCCCTCCGTGAAAGATTTGGGTTCCTGGCGCAAAGATCGCGCTTTTTAGGAAATGATCAGCTTGAGCAGCGCGGACAAACCGGTGTCGATCAAGCCAACCAGAACGGTGAGGATGAGCACGAACACAACCACAACGGTGGACTGACGGATCAGATCCTTCTTGGAAGGCCAGGTGACCTTCTTCAGCTCCGACCACATCTCCTTGAACGTCTTGACCGGATGGAACTTGCTCTTCTTCTCGGACTTTTTGGCGGGCGCCTTCTTGTCCGTGGTCTTGGCAACCTTGTTCTTTTCAGGCATTCGTTCAGTCTCCTCTCTAGGCAAATTAAATCCTAGCGGGTTTCCTTGTGGACCGTGTGCTTCTTGCAGAAGCGGCAGTACTTGTTCATCTCCAGACGGTCGGGATCATTGCGCTTGTTCTTCTTGGTATCGTAGTTGCGCTGCTTGCACTCGCTGCAGGCCAGGGTGATCTTAACACGCATGCTGTGGCACCTCCTTGCACGGCAAAATACGCCCCTGCGCGCAGGGCACAGGAACATTCTTATAAAGTATAACGGCAATCACATAGTTTGTCAATCCAAATTTCCGAAAAGCGCTAGATTTCACGCAGATTTTTCCTTCGTCTCGCCGTCAAGGGTACTTAAACTCAACAGAAGAGAGGCAGTGTAAACAGATGCGTCTATTTTCTGCCCGTCCCTGCCTCTTCCAATGATCCATCAAGCGTTTCTGTAAAAATTTACGCCGGTCTTTCACATCCGTTCGCTCACAGTATGCCCAGCGAAGCGATGCACTCGCGCACAGCTTCCAGGCTGCTGTGCTGCGGCACAAATCCCAACAGGCGCGCCGCCTTTTCCATCGAGCCGTTGGGGCTGTGGGTGATGTGCTCCAGCGTCGCGGCAGCGTCCTTCTCGCTCATGCGCTTCCTCCATTCGTCAAAGGGTTCACAGACAATATCCGCTTCCTTGCCAAACCAGCGCGCCGCCTCCTGCGCATACCCATACAGCGTCACCGCGCGGGGCGACACCGCGTGGAAACCCTCGCCGCAGGCTTTCTTCCCCGCTTGGATCGCCGCAAAGAACACGCCTGCCACGTCCTGCGCGTGCACATGATGCAGCGTCTCCATGCCCAGGTTGGGCAGGTACAGCGTCCTGCCCGCCTTCAGTGTCTCAAATGCCTCCAGGCTCTTGCAGCCTTGCGGGTTGATGGGTATATCCCCCGGGCAGACGATGTGTCCCGGATGCACAATGGTCCCCGGAAACCCGTTCTCCCGATACTCCTTCGCAATGCTGCGATCCATTCTTTCTTTCTGGATGCCGTATTCCTCCAACGGTTCGCGACTTTCCTCCTCGCGCACAGGTACCTGTACGCTGCGTCCATGCATCCACATGCTGCCGCAAACCAGATAATGCCCCACATGCCCACGCAGCGCTTCCACCATCCGCCGCATATCCGCATCGGCAAAGCAGATCATGTCCACCACTATATCCGCTTCCAGTGCCGCGATTTCTTTTTCAAACCCTTCGTTCTTACGGTCCAGCCGCAGCGTGCGCACCTCCGCCCATTCTGGGCTCTCCACAAACGGCGCATGCTCTGTGCGCCCAACACACACCGCTTCAAAGCCTTGCCGCACCAGCATGGGCACCAGATAGCTTCCTACCTTGCCGCGTCCGCCAATTACGACTGCCTTTTTCAAGTTACACATCCCCCTTTTGGCTTATTTGTATGTTTCATTTTTCAGTATATCCCATCTCTTCCCCTGATGCAAGTCCCTTTATATGCGCTAAAGAGCGTCCGCATTGCTGCGGACGCTCTTTTATTGTGTCAATTACTCGATGACCTTGATGACAACGCCGGAGCCGACGGTACGACCGCCCTCGCGGATAGCGAAGCG
>DKYK01000073.1 GCA_002492415.1 Christensenella sp. UBA7102 | reverse complement strand
TTCTCCATTGCTTTCGTGGTAGACATCAGAAATTGATTCATTTTCTAATTTCCAGTGCTTCAGAACATCCAAAGCTTTCTTATGAGATACCATATAGTCCCCCTTATATAAGTTCAGCTTGTAAGGTCGTTTAGCCCGTCCTTTTTTTATATAGGTGGAGGGAGTGCAGTCGAATTCGCGCCGAAAAGCTTTGTAGAATCCAGCATAGGTTTCAAAACCATATTCCAGTATCACATCAATCCTTTTGCGTTCGCAACGAATTTCATAAATCGCATGAATAAGCCTTCGCCAAAGAATATATTGCATCACCGACATTCCAACGGCTGACTGGAACAGCCTGTAATAATGGAACAGCGAATAACCTGCCCGCGCGCAAAGCTCCGTGGCAGTGATCGGAGACTTCAAATTATCCTCTATATAATCGAGGCTTTCCTGTATACTTTTTCGATAATCTATTAATTTCCCCCCCTTTTTTCATTGCTTTGTAGCTACATATATAGAATAACACATAAATCGAGGAATACCTTTCCTGTTTTGCTGAATTTTAAATCTCTGTTTCGACTTCCGCGCCATTTCATATGGTGAGTATTAGTCAGCCATTGACATACATAGCCGTATTGAATAAATCATTTTGGTGCTCAAAGGGGGGCAAGAAATCATGCAAATAAAATACGCCACATAAACGCAATGACTTTACGTTTTTACAGGAAAAATATAGAAAATACTACAAAAAGATTATTCAAATACCGTTCAGATGAACGGACGGGGGCGATGTGCGTTTACTGCGTTTCCAGGAAAAGGTAGTGCGTAGTGCCATCAGGGAAGGGCACGGGATGGGCTCGGACGTGGAATACGTCCTCCAGCGCGCCGCTGCGCGCAAGCTTTGCGGGGGAACCGCTGAACACAGGCGCGCCGCTGCGCATCAGAAGCAGGCGGTCCGCAAAGCGAAACGCGAGCGGCAAATCGTGTAGCACCAGCACGACGGCCTTGCCCGCATCGCGCATTGCAGCGCACAAGCGCATCACTTCCAGCTGATGATCAATGTCCAGATAGGTGGTGGGCTCGTCCAGCAGCACATGGGGCGTGTCCTGCGCGAGCGCCATCGCAATGTATGCTTTTTGCAGCTCGCCGCCCGAGAGCGTGGACAGCAGGCGCGAGGCGAGTGCGTCCACACCAACGCTGCGCATTGCGCGTCCTGCGATTTCACGGTCAGTTGGGCCGGGTCTGTGCGGGTACTTCAAATAGGGAAATCGTCCGTGCAGCACCAGCTGCTCAACGTCCAGGTCGGGCACGGGACGCGATTGGGGCAGATAGGCCACCTGCTGTGCGAGCAGCTTAGGCTTGAAAGTGGGGAGCACTGTGCCGCCGATGCGCACCTGCCCGGAACGCGGGTAGAGCAGGCCGGCGGCGATCTTGAGCAGCGTACTTTTTCCACAGCCGTTGGGGCCAAGGATTGCTGTGATTTCGCCGTCGGGGAAGGAGAGAGACACATCGTGCAGCACTGGTCCGCCGCCGTAGCCCGCAGTTACGTTTTCAAGCTCGATCACGCGCATGCCCTCCTTTCCGCCGGGCAAGTAAAATGAGGAAGAACGGACAGCCTATGAAGCTGAGCACGATGCCCACGGGCAGCTCATAGGGCGCGAAGAGCACGCGGGACAGCACGTCGCAAAGCGTCAGAAACGCGCCGCCCAGCAGTGTTGCGGTGGGCAACAGATGTTTCACGCGTCCGCCCAGCAGCGCGCGTGCAGCATGCGGCACGATGAGCCCGACAAATCCAATGAGCCCGGCAAAGCTGACGGCCGCGCCTGCCAGCAACGCTGCCGTCAGCAGCAGCGCAAAGCGCGTGGGCTCCACCCGCAGACCCAGGGACTGCGCCGTCTCGTCGCCCAATGCGAGCACGTCCATCGCGGGACGCAGCGCAAAGGCTGCAAGCAGACCCAGCGCGATATAGACTGCGGCGGGGCGCAGCTGCACCATGGAGACGCCCTCCACGCCGCCGATGCGGAAACTCGAACTGCCCGGCAGCGCGTCGGGGATGAGCGTGACCACGGCATCAGTACCCGCATTGAGCAGACTTGCCACGGCCACGCCCGCCAGTACCAGCGTAACCCGCGAAGCGCCCGTGGCTTTTGCGGCAAAGTAGACCAGCAGCATCGCTGCGAGCGCGCCGAGAAATGCGGCCAGAGGCGTGAGCCTTGCGGTCAACGGAGTGAACGCGCTTAGCAGCGCCACCGCAAAGCCCGCGCCGGCGTTGACGCCGATGATGTTCGGCCCAGCCAGCGGATTGCCCAGCACGGTCTGGATGAGGACGCCGGAGGCGGCCAACGCACTGCCCGCCAGCAGCGTAGCCAGCATGCGCGGCAGCCGCGTGTGCCACAGGATGCGGCCCGGCACGGTTCCGGGGCAGAACGCGCCCTCCAGCAGCTGCGCGGGAGACAACCACACTGCGCCCAGACACAGACTCAGCGCGAGACTGACCAGCAGTAGAGCGGCACAGCCCAGAAGTATAACCAGCTGCCTATTCTTCGCCATAGAGAATATCCGCAAGCATCTCATAACTCTCTCCCCAGCGATCGTTGGGCTTTAGATGAAACAGGTCCTTGGGAAGTACGACGTAGCGATCGTTTTTCACGGCAGACAGTCCCGCCCAGGCTGGGTTACTCATCAGCATATCCTGCACGGATTGGAGCGCAGCTTCGTCGGACTCGCCCATCGTGGTCACAAATATAAAATCGGGATCGCGTTCAATGATAATCTCCATGGAGAGATTTTCCAGCAGGCTGTCGTCGCTGTCGGCTATGTTGACGCAGCCCATGTCCTGCAGCATCGCGCCGGCCAGGTTATCGCTGCCCTTGGCCTTGACGCCTGAGGAATAGGCGCGCAGCAGCAGCACGGTGGGCGACTTGTGCCCCTCCTTGCGGGCGATGGCGGCTTCGATGCGCGCCTGAATCTGCGCGCCGTTGCGCTCATATAGGTCGTCACGACCGGTCAGGTTCGTCAGCAGCTTCAGCGCGCGCAGGTAGTCGTCAAAGGTTTCCACGTCCAGATATGCGCAAGGGATGCCAGCTGCGGTCAGCGTATCGTACAGTTCCACATGGCCGGACAGGTCCGCCGACAGCAGCGCTAGGTCCACACCCGCGCCGATCATGGCTTCCACGCTCGGTGTTTTGACGGAACCCAGGTTGATGGTGTCCTCGGAAAGCGGCACGATGCCCTCGGCAAAGGTTTCTGAGGAGGTAGCGTAGACCTGACCGCCCGCAAGCGTCCAAAGCTGTGCAAAGCTGGATTGCGGCACGGCGACATGCTCCCACGAGTAGGGCGTCACTTCATGGCCCAGATCGTCGGTAAAGGTTGCAGCGCCCTGTAATTTCTTCTCAGTGGGAGCGCAGGCGCAGAGTGCAAGTAACAGCGTCAGCGCGAGCAGCGCCGCGATGATTTTTCGGTTCATGTTTCCGATTCCTCCTGATGGGTGAGCGTGTACTGGCTGCCCCGGGCGTCGCGCTGCATCAGCTGCAGTTCGACGAGCGTGCGGCGCAGCAGAAAATAGTCGCCAAAGGTATGCCAATGATCGATGATGCCGTTGACCTCTTTTTCGGTGTAAATGCGGCCGGGCGCAAACTTTGTCGCCAGGTACCGCGCGGCGGCCTCCTTGCGTGCACGTTTGGAGGGCCAGATTTTGATGCGCCCCTGGTCGTCGAGAAGACTGCGCAGCAGTTGTGCATCCTGTTTCTGCATGTCCGTCAAGAGAGTTCACTCCTTTCCCCGTCGCAGCGGAGATAGCGGCTGCCATCCGCGCTGCGCGTCATAAAGCCGTATTCGATCAGATACCGCCGCAGCGTGGCAAAGTCCGGATAGATTTCGCGCAGCAGGGCGCTGACCTGTTTCTCGGTGTAGGGCCGCTCCGGTGCAAATTCCTGCGCAATGCGGCGCAGAACTACGATTTTCTTCTTCTCCTTGCGGGGAAAGACGCGCAGGCGCAGCGGCGAAAGGCTTTCGAATGAGGTCTTGAGTATCTCCTGTTCCTCGCCTCGCGTCACCTGATAGCGATCGTCGACCATGGCAGCGCGGCTGGGGACGGGGACGATTTGATCCACCGCGGGCGTGGCGCGGCCCACGCTCAACTCGAACAGCGCCAAATAGGCGCGTGCCTGCTTGGCCTTCTCGCGGAACATGAAGCGCTGATGCCGCACCGTGGAAGGGGATACGCCCAGCTCCGCCGCAATCTCCGCATCGCTGCGACCCTGACGCATCAGGCGCAGCAGGGTTTCCTGATTGTCCGTCAATCCCGTAAAGCGCCGATCGAGCGCGAGCAGCGCCTCAAAAGAGCCGCCGTGCGCCGCTACGTGCTTTTGCGCGGCGCGCTCCGCCTCGTAAAAGCGCCCATCCATTGCATAGACTTGACCCGGTTCAAATTCATCGCCGCACAGGCAGCAGATATACCGCCCCGATGCATGTTTATAATACCCGCGAGCCAGCTCCTGTGCCGTCAGCTCACCCAGTAGTTCCATCAAACCCTCCTCACCTCACATTGCTTGATAAACAAATTATATCATCGTTTATATTATTTGTCAACAGGACACTGTAAATACCAGGGATATGGAGAAGAGAAGTGAAACTTGTAAACGAAACTTAATACGCTGTGGCGCGTCAAAACATTGACAGAAAAGACGGATATGTGTACACTAAGGAGAAAGCATCGTTTAACCGCGTGTTTTGGATTCTAGTGTAGGGTCTGCTGGAAACGCAGACGGAAGGAAGGGTAGAAAATGGCGAAAGTGACCTTTAATGAAGAAAAGTGCAAGGGCTGCGGGCTGTGCGTGAACTTCTGCCCCAAGCACATCTTGCAGATGGCTCCCGTGCGCATCAACGCCAAGGGCTATCACCCCGCCGAGTGTGTGGATCAGGACGCCTGCATCGGCTGCGCCAGCTGCGCGCGCATGTGTCCCGATGTGGTCATCACCATAGAGAAATAAGGAGGGCAATTCCAACATGGCAAAGGTACTTATGAAGGGCAACGAGGCCATTGCGGAAGCCGCCATCCTCGCCGGATGCCGCTTCTTCTTCGGCTATCCCATCACGCCCCAGAACCAGATTCCCGAATACATGTCCAAGCGCATGCCCAAGGTGGGCGGCTGCTTTCTGCAGGCCGAGTCCGAGGTCAGCGCCATCAATATGGTCTACGGCGCGGCCGGCGCGGGCGCGCGCGTGATGACCTCCTCTTCCAGCCCGGGAATCTCCCTCAAGCAGGAGGGCATTTCCTACGCGGTGGGCGCGGAGCTCCCGCTGGTCGTGGTCAACATGGTGCGCGGCGGCCCTGGGCTGGGCTCCATCCAGCCGGCGCAGTCCGACTACTTCCAGTCCACTCGCGGCGGCGGTCACGGCGACTATCGCCTGATCTGCTTTGCCCCTGCCAATGTGCAGGAGGCGGTGGATCTGATGGGCACGGCCTTTGATTTGGCGGACAAGTACCGCAATCCCGTGATGCTGCTGGGCGATGGCATGCTGGGCCAGATCATGGAGCCCGTCAACATGCCGCAGGCGCGCACGGAGGCGCTGCCCGTCAAGCCCTGGGCGGCGGGACAGCCCGGTCGCAACGAGCGCGCCATCATCAATTCGCTCTATATCGACCCCAATGACTGCGAAGCGCACAACAACAAGCTCAATGAGAAGTACAAGGTCATTGAGGAAAACGAGGTGCGCTATCAGCTCATCGATACCGAGGGCGCGGATGTGATTCTGGTGGCCTATGGCACCATGGCGCGCGTGTGCATGCGCGCGGCAAAGGAGGCGCAGGAGAAGCTGGGCCTGAAGGTGGGCATCGTGCGGCCCATCACCGTGTGGCCCTATCCCTATAAGGCAGTGTTTGAAGCGGCCAACCAGCCCTCCGTCAAGGCGGTCGTTTCCATCGAAATGTCCTGCGGACAGATGGTAGACGATGTAAAGATTGCCGTTCAGGGCATAAAGCCCGTGTCCTTCTATGGGCGCACCGGCGGCGTTGTGCCTACGGTTAAGGACATTCTCAACTATCTTTCCAGCATCAAGGAGGGCAAGTAAAATGGCAGTGGTATTTCAAAAGACCTCCATGCTCACCGACGCGCCCTTTCACTACTGCCCCGGCTGCACCCATGGCATCATCCACCGCCTGGTGGCCGAGGTGCTCGAGGAGCTGGGTGTGGGGGAGACTGCCATCGGCATCGCGCCGGTTGGCTGCGCGGTTTTCGCATACAACTACTTCAACTGTGATATGATGGAGGCGGCGCACGGCAGAGCGCCCGCCTGCGCCACCGGCGCCAAGCGCGTGCACCCGGATAAGGTGGTATTCACCTACCAGGGCGACGGCGATTTGGCGTCCATCGGCGCGGCGGAGATCGTCCATGCGGCGGCCCGCGGCGAAAAGATCACCACAATCTTTGTCAACAACGCGATCTACGGCATGACCGGCGGCCAG
>DKYK01000045.1:550-30911 GCA_002492415.1 Christensenella sp. UBA7102 | reverse complement strand
CCGCGCGTCGGAATGTTTCTTTGGGTTCCGCGCGCTACGCCCGCGGAACCCAAAGAAAGCCCCGCGGCAGACCTACGGCCTGCCGCGGGGGGCGAACTTGTTTGTTTGCGGCCCTCCAAGAGGGGGAACCGCTTACAATAAATCCTATTAAGGAGGAATACCAAATGAGCAACCGCAATCTGGTGCGTGTTCTTGCGCTGGTGCTGGTTCTGTGCACGGGCATCATGATGATGTCCGCCTGCCAGAAGACGCCCGCCCCGGAAGAAACGCCCGCAGCAACCGACGCTCCTGCCACGGAGCCGACTGATACTCCCGCAGAAGAAGGAAAGGACGTACCTCTGGTCGCCGGCTACAGCCCCTTCTCCGAGAAGTTCAGCCCCTTCTATGCCGACACCGCTTATGACCAGGACGTCGTGAGCATGATCATGGTCAGCCCGCTGACCACCGACCGTCAGGGCGGCATCATTTACAACGCCATCGAGGGTGAAACCGTCAATTATAACGGTACCGACTATACGTACAACGGCATTGCGAACATTGACGTTGTGCAGAACGCGGACGGTACCACTACCTACACCATGAAGCTGCGCGATGACGTGAAGTTCTCCGACGGCGAGCCTCTGACCGCCGACGACCTGATCTTCACCTATTACGTGCTCTGCGACCCGGCGTATGTCGGATCCACCACGCTGTCTTCCTATGGCATTCTGGGCGTGAAGGACTACATGACGCAGACCACCAGCGAAGTCTATGAGAAGTACGCTGCTGAGTTCGACGCCATCGTTGGCGGCGATGCCAGCGACGCGGAGAAGAGCGCGTGGGTGGCTTCCAAGCTCGACGAGCTGTGGAAGGCCGACGTGCAGGGCATTGTGGACTACGTGATGGCCAACTACCTTGGCGATTACGCAGATACCATCGGCAAGACCGCCGAGGAGATCGCTGCGGATGTCAACCTGCAGAACGCCTTTGCCATGGCCATGTGGGGCTTCGGCTCCGTGGGCGATGACGGCGTGCTGACCGGCGGCACCACCGGCGCCACCTGGGATCTGGCCACCGCCGCTCCCACCTTTGACGAGCTGTTCGCCGAGATTTCCGCTAAGTACGAGGGCTCTGCCGCTGCGTACATCGCTGCGGGCGAGTCCGCTGTGGGCGCCGACGTCGTGGCCGACGCCAAGTCCGCTTACATCTCCGAGTACGGCACCAAGGATGAGTCCATGGCCGGCGCGGGCGTGCCCAACATCAAGGGCATTGTCAAGGTGGACGACTACACGGTTTCCGTCACCACCCAGGGCTACGAGGCTCCCGCCATCTACTCCATCTGCGGCATTTCCGTCGCGCCTCTGCACTACTACGGCGACGTTGCCCAGTACGACTACGAGAACAATCAGTTCGGTCACCCCTTCGGCGATCTGAGCATGGTCGAGGCCAAGACCACCCAGCCTCTGGGTGCCGGCCCCTATAAGTTCGTCAAGTACGAGAACAAGGTCGTCTACTTCGAGGCCAACGAGAACTACTGGCAGGGCGCTCCCGCCATCAAGACCGTGCAGTTCAAGGAAGGCGACGACAAGGACAAGATCCCCGGCGTCGGCACCGGCACCCTGGATCTGGCCGATCCTTCCTTCTCCAACGAGGCTGTTGAGGAGATCAAGGGCTACAATTCCAACGGCGACCTGGTCGGCGACAAGATCATCGTCAATACCGTTGACAACCTGGGCTACGGCTACATCGGCATCAACGCCGATACCGTCAACGTCGGCGGCGATCCCGATTCCGACGCGTCCAAGAACCTGCGCCGTGCGCTGGCCACCATCATGTGCGCCTACCGCGAAGTCGCCATCGACTCCTACTACGGCGAGCGTGCTTCCGTCATCAACTACCCCATCTCCAACACCTCCTGGGCGGCTCCTCAGAAGACCGACCCCGATTACAAGGTCGCTTTCTCCGTTGGTGTGGACGGCTCCGACCTCTACACCGCGGACATGACCTCCGAGCAGAAGCAGGAAGCTGCCGTCGCGGCTGCCATCGAGTACCTCAAGGCCGCCGGCTACACCTTTGATGAGGCCACCGGCAAGTTCACCGCCGCTCCCGAGGGCGCCAAGCTGGAGTACGAGCTGCTCATCCCTGCCGACGGCAAGGGCGATCACCCGTCCTTCATGGTCGCGACCTACCTCAAGCAGGCCTGCGAGACCTTCGGCATGAACATCATCGTCAACGACCTGTCCGACTCCACCATCCTGTGGGATAAGGTGGACGCCGGTACCCAGGAGATCTGGTGTGCTGCCTGGGGCGCCACCATTGACCCCGATATGTACCAGGTCTACCACTCCTCCGGCATTGTGGGCCGCGGCGGCTCCGATTCCAACCACTACCACATCGACGATCCCGAGCTGGATGCTCTGATCCTCGAGGGCCGCGCCTCCGACGACCAGGCTTACCGCAAGACCGTCTACAAGGCGGCTCTGGATAAGATCATCGACTGGGCGGTTGAAATCCCGGTCTACCAGCGCCAGAACTGCATCATCTTCTCCGGCGAGCGCATCGTCACCGATACCATCCTGCCCGACATCACTACCTTCTACGTCTGGATGAACGGCGTGGATACCATGGAGATGGTGAAGTAATTTCCGCTGCGCTGCACACCTAAAAGTGCAAAATCCCGCGTAAAGTACGGGCGTAATTGACAAACATGGGCCTGTCTTAACCACAGATGGGCTCGTGTTTGCAATTATGATTTTACAAAAAATGACAAATTCTCATCATGGATTAACCTGTCCGAAACAGTGGAAGCCCTGTCAGAGGCTTGCCCCTTCCATGTTTTGTGACCGGCGCGAAGCGGGGAAAGGGCAGGCTTCTGGTGAGACGATAATGAAAAGGGACTGATCGAATGTCAAAATACATCATCAAGCGTTTGTTGATCTGCGTGATGATCCTGTTCTTTGTCACGCTGATCATCTATTCCATCATGCGCTGCATTCCGACCAGCTTTGTCGAGAGCATCGCCCGTGAGCGCGCGGCTCTGCCCGGCGGGAAGAGCTATCAGGAGTGGCTGGCGCAGCTCAACGCGGCCTATGGCATGGACAAGGGCATACTGGAGGGCTACTTCACCAACTGGCTGCCCAGCGCCGTCCGCGCGGACTTTGGCGACAGCTGGTTCTTCAACGTCCCGGTGGTGGAGAAGTTCAACGACGTCATTTGGAACAGCTTTACCCTCAGCTGCATCTCCTTTGTGCTGGAGATCCTCATCGCCATCCCGCTGGGCATCGTCGCGGCGAGCAAGCAGTACTCCCGCGCCGACTACGCCATCACGGTCTTTGCGCTGATTGGCATCTCGCTGCCCACTTTCTTTTTCGCAACGATCCTCAAGTACGTGTTCTCCATCAAGCTGGGCTGGCTGGACCTGTTCGGCCAGGTGGGCCGCTACTATGAGCAGCTGGATACCTGGGGCAAGATACTGGACGTGGGCAGGCACTACATCATGCCCATCATCACGCTGGTGTTCATCTCCATCGGCTCGCTGATGCGCTATACCCGCACCAACATGCTCGAGGTGCTCAACGCCGACTACATCCGCACCGCCCGTGCCAAGGGCGTTAAGGAGAGCCGCGTCATCAATTACCACGCGTTCCGCAACACCATGATCCCCCTGGTCACCATCATCGGCGGCACGCTGCCCAGCCTGTTCTCGGGCGCGCTGATCACCGAGACTCTGTTCCAGATCGAGGGCATCGGCTGGACGTCGTATCAGGCCATGATCGCGGGCGATATTCCCTTTTCAATGTTCTACATGACGTTCTCGGCAATACTGACGCTGCTGGGCACGCTGATCGCGGATATACTCTACGCCGTGGTCGATCCCAGAGTGCGCGTCGCATAAGGAAGGAGGAGCAGCTTTGGCAGAGGAAAACAAGAAAAATTCCCGCGCGGGCGCATTGGATGATGAGCAGCGCGTAAAAGTGCTCTCGCCTTCCATGCTGGTCTTTAAGCGCTTTATCCGCAATAGGCTGGCCATTGTGGGCGTTGCATTCATCGTGTTCATGTTCCTGTTCGCGTTCGTGGGCGGCTGGATCTCTCCCTACGGCGAGGATCAGGTGTTTACGCACTACGAGGGGCTGGAAAAGGACTATGCGTCCGTCACCGTCAACGACAACTACCGCTATACCGTCGTAGAGGGCGAGGCCTTCGATTCTCTGGCGCAGTCCAAGTTCATACTGGCGCTCAACACGGGCGCTGCAACCTTCGAGGCCCAGGGCAAGACCTACTCCTATGAGCAAAAGGGCGAGGATCTCTACGTGGTCAACGGCACCACAACGGTGGCCCGCGGCATGTCCAACAAGATGATGACCGCCGTCAAGCCCGTCGAGGGCGTGACGCTGCCCGACGGCTTTGAGGCCGCCGCCAATGCCGCCATTTCTGCGGGCGAGGTCTCTTTTACCTTCGAGGGCGTGACCTATGTCGTCTCCATCGAGGGCAGGGAAGCCGTCGTGGGTACCGGCGCTCCCATCGCCCTGGCCTCCAAGACGGTCTATGATACCGTGGACAGCTCCATTGAGACGGGCTTTGATTTCCGCCTTGCCGCGGAAACCGCCATCGCTGCGGGCGCGACCTCCTTTGAGGCCGATGGCGTGACCTACGGCCTGTCCGTTGAGCCGGAGGTGGGCGCCACCATCACCAGGGACGGCGAGATGATCGCGCTGGCCTCCAATACCGTGGTCAGCTCCTACATCGCCGGCCAAGTGCTGACGCTGGAGTTTAAGGACGCGGCCAAGGAAGCCATCGCCAATGACCTGACCGAGTTTGAGTTTAACGACGCCACCTACGTCATCTACCGCAACAACACCATTTGGGATATCCGCTCCGAGACTCAGACGCAGGTGGTCAACGCCTATGAAGCCCCCAGCTTTACGCATTGGCTGGGCACCGACGGCAACGGCATGGATCTGCTGACCCGCATCATGTACGGCGGCAGGGTTTCGCTGGTCATCGGCTTTATCGTCGTGTTCATCGCGGCCTTCCTGGGCGTGATCCTGGGCGGCGTGGCCGGCTACTTCGGCAAGTGGGTGGACAGCGTCATCATGCGTATCGTGGATATATTCAACTGCATCCCCTCCACGCCGCTGATCATCATCCTGGGCTCCATCATGGACGCCGAGCGCGTGGATCCGCAGATCCGCATGCTCTACCTGATGCTCATCCTGGGCTTCCTCTCCTGGCCGGGCGTGGCACGCCTGGTCCGCGGCCAGATTCTGTCCCTGCGCGAGCAGGAGTTCATGACGGCCACCGAGGCCTGTGGCCTGACGGTTTCCCACCGCATCTTCCGCCACTTGGTGCCCAACGTCATGCCGCAGCTGATCGTCACCTGCACCATGTCGCTTGGCTCCACCATCATCACTGAATCCACACTGTCCTTCCTGGGCTTGGGCGTCAAGTACCCCTTCGCCTCGTGGGGAAACATCATCAGCGCGGTATCCACCGTGCACGTCATGACCAACTATTGGTTTGTTTGGATCCCGGCCGGACTGTGCATCCTGATCACAGTGCTTGGATTCAACTTTGTCGGCGACGGCCTGCGCGACGCCTTCGACCCGAAGATGAAGCGATAAAGGAGGGGTAACCATGAGCGAAAATAAGGAAACCAAAAAGAGCGCCAGGAGCGCCAATTACCTCTCCGCCAAGGAATCGCGCCGCATCTCGCGGCAGAACCGCAAGATTACCTCGGCGATGGAAAAGAAGTATCGCCGCAAAAACGTGCCGGAGAGCGAATATCTGACCCAGATGCACGATCCCCGCAACGTTGTGGAGTTCGATGATCTGCACAGCTACTTCTTTACCGACACCGGTACCGTCAAGGCTGTGGACGGCGTCACCTACGAGGTGCCCCAGGGCATGACCGTCGGCGTCGTAGGCGAATCGGGCTGTGGAAAGTCCGTCACCTCCCTGTCGCTGATGCAGCTGCTGCAGCGCCCCCAGGGCCAGATCGTTTCGGGCTCCATTCGCCTGAACCTGGGCGATAAGGCATACGATGTGGCCAAGATGCCCATGCGTGCCATGGAGCAGATTCGCGGCAATCAGGTCTCTATGATTTTCCAGGAGCCCATGACGTCGCTTAACCCTGTGTTCCGCATCGGCGCGCAGGTGGATGAGGTCATCAAGCTCCACAACCCTACCTGGTCCAAGGGGCAGGTCAAGCAGCGCACCATTGAGATGCTGGAGATGGTGGGCATCGCCAACAGCGAGGGCGTCTACCGCATGTATCCGCATGAGCTGTCCGGCGGCATGCGTCAGCGCGTGATGATCTCCATCGCGCTGGCCTGCAATCCCCGCCTCATCATCGCCGACGAGCCCACCACCGCGCTGGATGTCACCATTCAGGCACAGATCCTGGATCTGCTGCGCGGGCTCAAGGATAAGATCAATTCCTCCATCATGCTCATCACCCACGATTTGGGTGTCATTGCGGAGATGGCAGACTATGTTGTGGTCATGTATGCGGGCCGCATCGTGGAAAAAGGAACGGCGCAGGAGATATTCTCCAATCCGTCTCACCCCTATACCATCGGTCTGATGGCCTCCAAGCCCGTCATCAACCGGCGTGTGGATCGTCTCTATTCCATCCCAGGCAAGGTGCCCAACCCCATCGACATGCCCGACTACTGCTACTTCCGCGACCGCTGCGAGCAGTGTGTGGAGCGCTGCCAGGGCAAGTATCCGCCGGAGATCCACCTGACCGACACCCACGTCGTCAGCTGCTACCGCTACTGGGATTTCCACAAGGAGGATAAGTAAGCATGGAAAAAATCACCATTGACAATACGTTTACGCCTCTTGTACACAATCCCGATAATGTGCTCGAGGTAAACGCGCTCAAGAAGTATTTTCCCATCAAGGAAGGCATGCTGCAGCGCACCGTGGGCTACGTCCGCGCCGTAGACGGCATCAGCTTTAACATTAAGCGCGGCACTACCATGGGGCTGGTGGGCGAATCGGGCTGCGGCAAGACCACCGTTGGCCGCACCATCCTGCGTCTGCACGAGAAATCCGGCGGTGAGGTGCTCTTCAACGGCCAGGAGGTGCATACGCTGTCCAAGGCGCAGATGCGCGCCCTGCGCCCCAAGATGCAGATCATCTTCCAGGATCCCTACTCCAGCCTGTCGCCCCGCCTGCCCATCGGTGAGATCGTGGGCGAAGCGGTGCGCGAGCACAACATCGTGCCCAAGGAGGAGTTCAACGACTACATCGACGAGATCATGAGCGAGTGCGGCCTGCAGCCCTACCATCGCGACCGCTATCCGCATGAGTTTTCCGGTGGCCAGCGCCAGCGCATCTGCATCGCGCGCGCCCTGGCGCTCAATCCCGAGTTCGTCGTCTGCGACGAGCCGGTCTCCGCGCTGGACGTGTCCATTCAGGCGCAGATCATCAATCTGCTGCGCGACCTGCAGGAGGAGCACAACCTGACCTATCTGTTCATCTCGCACGACCTGTCCGTCGTCGAGCACATCTCCGATACCATCGGCGTCATGTACCTGGGCAGCCTGGTCGAGTTCGGCTCCAAGGAAGACATCTTCCGCGAACCGCTGCACCCCTACACCAAGGCGTTGTTCTCCGCCATTCCCATTCCGGATCCCAATTCCAAGATGAACCGCATCGTGCTCGAGGGCAGCATCCCTTCGCCCGCCAATCCCCCCAAGGGCTGCAAGTTCCATACCCGCTGCAAGAACTGCATGGAGAAGTGCAAGACCGAGGCTCCTCAGCCCAAGGAGATCGAGCCCGGACATTTTGTCGTCTGTCATCTGTACGATAACGAGCCTGAGAACAAGGCGGAGTGACGCCTGACCGAGAAAGGAACGCAATGCGCAAGGAGAAGCAGAAGCCACGTTTTGAGGACTACGACGACGGCCGCTCCGTTGCCAATATGAACGTCGAAGGCATGCCCTGGTATCGGGAGGAACCGGAAGAGCCATCCTCCGGTGCATATCCTCCTATGGAAAAGCGTGAGCGCAGGCAGTTTATCGCAAACGCGCTGCTCGCCTCGCTCGCCATCGCCCTGGTGTTCATTGTGTGCATGGCGCTGTTTTTGCTGTTCTGCACCCAGGTCTGGTTTCGTTGAATGAACGCGTCCCGGCAAGAGCCCTCTGCTCCTTCCGGGGCGTCTTTCTATTTGGAAAGGAGCGTGCCCATGCAGCTGCGTATCGACTGGGAGAATCCCTATCTGACTGAGGAACAGACCGCTGCCGTCGCGCCGGGCGACCTGGACGACTTCTACGCCGCCGCGTGCCCGACGGATCAGCTTAACCTGTTCTTCGTGCTGCTCAACACCTGCACGCGGGCGCAGGAGCGCGGGGAAAGCGCAGAGGAAGCCCGCCTGTGTTTTTTGATGGCCTACTATCTGTTCGTGCCGCTCACGCCGCCCGGCTCCTGGCCGCTGGCGCAGCATTACATCAGCCGGGCGGTGGCGCTGGATCCCTGCCCCCAGTATCGAGAATTGCAAGACCTCATTTTCGCGGGCAACTGACAAAAACCCGCTTTACAGCATTGCCGCGCAGGTATATACTATTACTTAGACGCGTTTTTACGGGAGGAGAATATGGCAATGCTGCACAGATTCTTTGAAAAATATCATATTTTCTATGGCTGGGTCGTGGTGGCCTGTGGTATCTTGGTCATGTCCGTCACGCACGGCATCGTGCAGAATTGCTTCAGCCTGTTCATCAAGCCCGTCACCGAGGCGCTGGGCTTTTCCCGGCAGAGTTTTTCCGTCTGCCAGACGCTCACCAACGTCATCTATATGGTCATCGCGCTGTTTTCCGGCAAGATCTTTGCCAAGTTCCGCGTCGGCAGCCTGATGCGCATCGCCTGCGTGGTGCTGCCCGTGGCCTACTTCTGCTTCTCGCTCTGCTCGCAGCTGTGGATGTTCTATCTGGCCGCCGCGGTCGTGGGCGTGGCCACCGCCTTCCTGACCTTCCTGCCCTTTACGCTCATCATCGCGCACTGGTTTGAGGAAAAGCGCGGCCTGGCCGTGGGCGTGTGCTTCATGGGCAGCGGCCTGGGCGGCATGCTGTTCAACGCGCTGGCTGGCTCCTGGGTGGGCACGATGGGCTGGCAGAACACCTACCGCACCCTGGCCATCATCATGGCCGCGGTGATGATCCCCGTCATCTACCTCGTGCTGCGCACCCGTCCGCAGGAAGTGGGCCTGCAGCCCCTGGGCGGCCACCCCGAGCAGGGCCAGGACGAACACCCCGCCTACGGCTATACCCTCAAGCAGGCGCGCCGCACCGTCGGCTTCTGGGCCATGATCCTCATCGCGCTGACAGTGGGCTTTACCTCCACCAGCCTGTCCAACAACATCGTCCCCCACCTGAGCGACATCGGCTTCAAGCCCACCTATGCCTCCGGCGTCATGTCCGCCTACCTCGGCGTGCTCTCCGTCTGCAAGATACTCCTGGGCACCATGTACGATAAGCTCGGCATGAAAAAGAGCACCTTCATCGCCGTCTCCGCCGTCATCGTGGGGCTGACCGGCCTGCTGCTGGGGCAGTACGCCCCTGCGCACCTGCTCATCGTCGCGGGCGCGTCGCTGGGCTGCGCCGTGGGCACCGTCGCCTATCCCATCCTTACGCAGGCCGCGTTCGGCACGCTGGCCTATACGTCCATCTATGGCTTCATCAGCGCCGCGAACTCCCTTGCCTGCTCGCTCGCGCCCGTGTTTTCCAACGCCGTCTACGACGCCACCGGCTCCTATAACGGCGCGCTGCTCACCAGCGTCGTCCTCACCATCCTCGCACTCTGCCTGCTCGCCTTTGTCCGCCCCTTGGCGCCCGGTGCGCAGATCGAAAAGTGATTTTTTACAAAATACACAGCTCCGTCGGCTCAACCAGCGGGGCTGCCTTTATGTAAACAATGAATATTGAAGCCGCTTCGCTGGTAGATAATGAAGAATTGAAGTTCGTTTGCTGGAAATCCGCAATTTATTCTTGTAAATTGAATCATTCTCACAAGGAAAAGGTATTTGATCCTGCTGCGGTCGACTTAATCAGCGTTTACTCATGGAGACAATATATCGGCGTACGTCCTTTGGCTTCCTCTTGAGGTTTTCTCGGAGAGGCGAAGCCCTGGAGCATGAGCGTTTCGGAATGAACAGTCCGGTGGACTGTTCATGGAGAATAAGCCATGCGGAACACCGGAACAGCTGTTTCGGTGCGCAATAAGCTGTCGCCGCAGGCGACTGATGAGGTGTCCATCCAGTGCTGCACCACCCTAGACGCTCATCCGCCCAATTCCTGGATCAGTGCCCGCAGCGCCATGCGGATATTCTCGCGGTGCATGCCGTCGTAGCCGACGCTCACCGCCTTGCGCAGCAGATGCTCCCGCAGAGCAGCCACCATCGGCTCCCGCCGGATCTCCAGCATCAGGAACGGCTCCGTGGTGCGCAGGATCAGCGCCAACCCGCCCTCGCTGACGAACGGATCGTAGCTCGGCCAGTTCTTCTGCTCCAGCGGCAGGAAGCAGTAGTTCTCGTGCTGCTCCATCAGCCGCAGTATGTTCCGCAGATGCATGCAGTAGGTTTCGAGCGTGTGGTGCAGCCCATTGGGCACGTTGCTGATGCCCAGCAGCATTGGCACCTGCCCCGCCCGCACCGGTTCCGCTGTCGCGATGCGGCACATGTCGATGTACGCCCCTTTGCGCAGCCGATCCGCGCCGGTCTCCCGGATGCACAGCTCCAGCAGCTCCTGCGGCATGCTGTTGGGCGACAGCGTGCCCACCACCTGCACCGTGTCGCCCTCCCGCGTGATGAACTCCTTAAGACATGGAGGGAATTCCGCCGGTTCGCGGTGTACGTTCATCGACGGCCTCCACAGCGCGACGTGCCCCCTGAAACTGCCTCTCAAACGCGGCCACCAGCTGCGGGCCGGTGGAGAACAGTATCACGTCACTCTTGCTGCCCGGCGCCACCGAGCAGGCGTACTGCACGCACTGCCCGGGGATCACGATGATGGAGCGGCGGTACAGATTGCCCCGCAGCCTTGGGTAGTAGTAGACCTTCGCCTGCCCTGTCGCGTAGATGGGCAGCCAGAACTGCAGCGACTCCGCGTAGCGGTTGATATAGTTGAGCGGCGGCATAATCTGATGGAAGAAGAACCCACGCCGCAGCAGCTCTGGAAAGCCGCTCTGGAGCTTCCGCGTCAGCGGATAGTCGGACAGCAACCACTCGAGGATGTCGTTGATCACCGTCAGCACCAGCCCGGGCTCGTCCATCTCCAGCGTCCGCTGCAGCATCAGCTCCATGACCTCCCGCCGCCCCGCCTCGCCGCAGAAAAACCGCGTCTGATGCTCTGCCGCCGCTGCAGGCGCGGGGACCGTCTGCGCAGTGCGCTCCGGCTGAACGTGCAGTGCCCCAACGCCGGACAGGATCACCTCCGCCAGATGCTCGCTCTCGCCTTCCAGCCAACAGACCAGTGCGTTTGCCAGCGCCTCCATGGTCATTGTCGGGCTGATGGAGACCTGCCCCAGCATCTCGGACAGCACCTGCCGCTGGAACGCCGCCGGACATCGCCGCGCAAAGTACGCCGCCATCCGCCGCGCCTGCCCGGTCTTTACGGCGGGCTTGCGCTTGCCCGTGCGCAGCAGGCTGACCATCGACGGATCCACGCCCAGCTCCGCCGCCAGCACCTTGTTGCTGGTCTGCGTGATGTGCATCAAAAAAAGATGGTTTTGCCACAAACGACGTCATATATATTCTCCATTTTCTGCATTATATATGGAAAATACGTCCGCTGCAATAGAAAATCACATTGTTATTTTGCCGTTTTCTGATATGGCTAAATGAAAAATCTGGTTTTCGGATGGAGAGTCTTTCTGGATCAACAGTATTCTGTCACTTTACATGACAGATCGAAATCGGGGAGCGGAAACGATGATAATGGAGTCAATGGGTGGGGCCAGCCTACGGCTGTCGGAGTTCTGCGATATGGATCTGCTCTACAAGCTGATCGACAACTGGCCCAAAGCACCGGCATGTCCACCGTGATCGTGGACACGAACTGCAACGCTACGTCGGAATCCTTCGGACTGACGGAGTTTTGCAGCCTGATCCACAACAACTCAGCAAGCGGTGGCATCTGCGCCTCCATGTGGAAGCAGGACAGCGACGGCATCTACGTCTGCCCCATCGGCTTTTGCGACTTCTCCATCCCCATCGTGCAGCCCAACGGCAAGTTCCTTGGCAAGGTGCTCGCCGGTCAGGCGCTCTCCGTGGATCAGAGCGAGGAGGAGGTGCTGCGCCGTAACTGTGGAGCTTGGCATCCCCGAGCCGCAGGCCCGGCAGGCGTTCAAGCACACCCACCGCAAGACCCAGCGCGAGATGGAAGGCGCCTATGAGCTGCTCCGCGACCTGATCCACTTCTTTGTGGAGAAAAACTACTCCATCTAGCTGACCAACAGCGAGCTGAAGAACGCGCCCACCCGCAAGGACTGCGTGCTGTCCCAGATCACCCAGATCATGTATTCCTACAACCTCACCGTCGACCGTGAGACCGACACCTATACCCTCATCACCGGCACGGGCATAGAGCATACCGAGACGAGTATAAAAAGCACACCGCCAGTCGGAGCTGCCCCACTTCCAGCCCAGCATCATCCATCTCGCCTACGTCCAGCGCTGCAATGATCTGCTCAACTTCGACGCCGCTTGCCGGGAGCCTGCCGTCAGTTGTATGTGAACCTAAATCGGGATTCTCTCGCAGTGGTCGATCTCGTGCTGTATGATCTCCACCGTCCAGCCGGTGAAGGTGCGCAGCCGCGTCTGGAATTTCTCGTTCTGCCATTGTACCTTGACGGTCCGGTAGCGCTTCGTTTTCCGTGTGTCGGTCAGGGACATGCAGCCCTCCTCGACCTCATATGCACCGGACTGCTTGACGATCACGGGATTGAACATGAACATGGGTTCTCCTTCGTTGTCAAACGCGATGATGCGCCTGCCCACGCCGAGCATGTTCGCCGCCATGCCCACGCAGCCCTCTCGGTGCGCAGCCAGCGTGTCCAGCAGATCCTGCGCCGTGCCCAGATCCTCTGCCGTGGCAGGCTTTGACCTGCACTCCAGCAAAACCTGATCCCTGCAAATCTCACGAATCGTAGATCTTCTCCCTATCCCGTCTTTGCCTTGCAGTCCGTGTCTGAACCATCGATTCAAACCGTAAGCCGCAGCGCGATTATACTATACCGCCCTGACTCCGATCAAGCCCGGCTCGCGGCGCAATAGAAACCCTGTCCCCTGTGATGCAGCAGAAACCGGAAAAGATGCCGGGAAGGCCGCCGTTTTTCTGCAATCGATGTCCCATAAGCCCCTGAGATGCGGAAAAAACAGATCAATGATCATTTTTTGCAGATGTCAGAATCTGATGCAACAGGTTCTGATTTGACTATTTCGCAATATCATAATGTATGTTAAGATTTGCACGTAATCCGAACGGTGCGGATCGTGGAAAAAAGGAGGAGAGCAGATGCAGGCAAATAAAAACAGGCTGAATTCCAAGACGCACAGGGCGTTTTTGCGGAGGTGTATTCCTCTGTATATCTTCCTGCTGCCGGCGTTCATTATCGTGATCCTGTTCCAGTATCTGCCGATGTTTTCTAACTATATGGCGTTTCTGGACTACGATTTCAATAATGGATGGTTCGGCATGGCAAGTCCGTTCATCGGGCTTAAGAATTTCGAATTCGTGTTTGAAGCGTCGTTCTGGAAGATGGCGGGGCGCACGGTGCTGTACAGCTTTACGCTGATGCTGTTCAGCTTCCCGCTGTCGCTGGTTCTCGCGCTACTGATCAATGAGGTGCGCCACGAGACATTCAAAAAGGTGCTGCAGACGCTGACGTATATCCCGCACTTCGTCTCCTGGGTCACAGTCGCGGGACTGTTCTACCTGTTCCTGTCGACCGACCGCAGCGGACTGGTCAACAACATACTGGAGCTGTTTGGGCTGAAACGCTATCCGTACATGCAGGATGCAAACTATTTTCTGCCGTTTCTGGTGATTTCCAAGACGTGGAAGGAAATCGGATGGGGGACGATCATCTACCTAGCCTCGCTTGCCGCGATAGACCCGCAGATGTACGAGGCGGCGACGGTGGACGGTGCGGGGCGCTGGAAGCAATGCATCTACATCACGCTGCCGTGCCTGCTGCCCACCACCTCGGTTCTGCTGATATTTGAGCTGGGCAAGATGTTCACGTCAAACTTTGATCAGATATTCAACATGCAGAATACGCTGATCCGCTCCAAAACGGATACGCTGAACGTCCATACCTACTATCGAGGCGTCGTCTATCAGCAGTATGCGTACGCAGCGGCGGTCGGACTGTTTCAGGGCGTGATTTCACTGATCCTTGTACTGACGACGAACTATGTGACCAAAAAACTCAGCGATACAGGCGTTTTCTAGGAAAGGAGGCGCGGAGATGGAAAAAACCGCTAAGCTGCAAACCGGCAGAACCATGAAAACCAAAGGGAAAAACGCCATCAGGCGGACCGGTGGCGAACGCGTATTTGATGTACTCAATTCGATCTTTCTGGTCCTGCTTTGCATCGTGATGGTGTACCCGTTCTGGTACGTACTGGTGCTGTCCTTCAACACAGGCTCGGACGCTGCGAGCGGCCCGCTCTGGCTGTGGCCCCGGGTGTGGACGCTGAAGAACTATGAGTACGTATTCGGCTACGAAGCCCTCCAGGTCGCGTTCCGTACGACCCTCCTGCGCGTAGTGACCGGGCCCTTCCTCACGGTTGGCGTGTGCATGATGGCGGCCTTCGCACTCTCCAAGCGCAACCTGCCCGGCCGCAGATGGATCGCATTTCTGCTGATCCTGCCCACCTTCTTTGGCGGTTCGATCATCTCTACCTATATCGTGTATGCCAAGCTTGGGCTGATGAACAACTTTCTGGTCTATATCATCCCGGGATGTTTCCAGTTCTTCAACATGATCATCATGCGGACGTACATCGAAGGCATCCCGATCGACATCGAAGAATCCGCCATGCTCGACGGCGCCGGTTACTTCCGCATATTCTTTCAGTTCACGCTTCCGCTGTGCCTTCCGATCATCGCATGCTTCGGGTTCTTCAGCGTGTGCAACCATTGGCTGGATCTGCAGAGCAACCTGCTGTATGTGACGGATCGCTCGCTGCAGACCCTGCAGTATGTGCTCTATCAGGTCATCAATTCCTCCGAGGCTGCGTTCTTCATCGACGCCGGCGCGTCTGCGGATACCGTTGCGGCATCGCTGGATGCAGCGGCGGCAAATACAACGCCGACCCCGGAGGTTGTCAAGATGACGGTCATGGTCGTGGTCACGTTCCCCATCCTGTTGGTTTACCCCTTCTTCCAGAAATACTTTATCAAGGGTATGCTGGTTGGAGCGGTTAAAGCATAACGTGTTCCGAGAACAAAGGTATGGAAAGGAGAAACAACATGAGTAGCAGTACGAAAAAGTGGTTATCTCTTCTGCTGGCGGCCGTGCTCATCCTGAGCATAACTGGTTGCCAGAGCACATCCAGCTCTACGCCGGGAGACACGTCCGCTCCTGCCGCTGACGCCCCTGCCGGCAGCGGAGCAGCCGCAGGCAGCGACGTCAAGCTGGCGGTCAAGGAAGAGGGCGGCTATACGGAGAGCGAGATGCTTCACATCGACGTGCTGGGCCATATCCAGACCGGCTCGCGCAAGCCCACGGAAGATGTACTGACGCCCATCTGGCGCGAAAAGACGGGCGTGATCCCGGACATTGTCGACCTGCCCCGCAGCCAGGATGCAAACCAGTGGCTGCAGATGAACATCGCAGGCGATACGCTGCCCTCCGTGATCGCCGTTGGCAACAACATCATGGAGGTCCCCGAGCGCTACCAGATGCTGCGCAATGCAGGGATGCTCAAAGCGATCGACATCGACATGGCCATCGAGAATATGCCCCGCACCAAGGCGCGCCTGGAGAGCTGGGGCGTAGACATCCGCGACTGGCTGCAGGCGAACGTGGACGATGACGGCGTGCTCAGAAAGATCCCCACGATGCCTTCTCCGCTGATCAACCCGGAGATCTGGGACAGCCGCTACGCCAAGCAGGCGCAGGGCAGCTATCCGTACTATCTGTATTTCCGCGACGACATCCTCAAGCAGATATACCCCGAGGCCAAAACCGAGGCGGAGCTTACGCAGCTGATCCTGGAAAAGAACGGCGAGCTCTCGCTGGAGGACGTGCTGGACGCCCCCGTCTACACGCTGGACGGCCTGCTGGAGTACATGCGCGAGGTCAAGAAGCTCAACGTGCAGGAGAATGGCTATACGATCATTCCGGCGCATCCGTCGCTGACCAATGTGCCGGAGCGCCTCTACCGCTCGCTGATGACGGCAACGGGCATCTGGTGGAGCCTGCCCGTCTACACGCCGGCGATCGTGGAGGAAGACAAGTTCTGCAACTTTACCGAGGTCCCGACCTTCAAGTCGTATATCGAATTCCTGAACAAGTCGTATAACGAGGGACTTCTGGGGCAGGAGTTCTTCATCCAGAAGGACGACCAGCGCGAGGCCAAGATGATCAATGGCGAGTATGCCGTTGTCAACAACTACTTCCCCGTGGCCGCCGCCCGCACCAAAGCGGCTGAAGAAGGACGAGGCTACGGCTGGCGCATCTATCCGGCCATGTTCATCGACCTGAACACGGGCTATCAAGACACCCGTGAGATCGCGTACTCCCTTGTCACCGCGGACGGCGCCAAGGGCTTCAACGCGCACAAGGTCACAGACGACATGATGCCTAAGCTGCTCCGCTGGATCGACTGGAACTACTCCGAGGAGGCAGCGCAGCTCAGAGCATGGGGCACCCCGGATATGTACACCGGCGACGGAGAGGACCGCAGGTTCAAGGAGGAGTACGCAGACGTTGCAACGTACATGGTCACCGGCGTGGAGAACCCCGACGGCAAGGACGGCGTCTACTATGGACTGCAGTACGCGCCCATTTCGCAGAATCTGATCGTTTGGAACCACGAGGTTTATGGCATGACGGGCAATTACGGCGAGTCCGCCTATGCGCCGCGCTTCGTCTACCCGCTGACCGAGAGCACGGTCAACACGGTCACCTATTCCATGCTGCCCGTCAAGCAGTACTACATGAACGGCGCGCAGGAGGATCAGCGCCACTACATTTCCATCGAAAAGCCCTTCCCGTTGGAGGTCAGTCAGCTCAAAGCAAAATGGGAGACCGTCACCGGCGAGTGGAGCGAAGTCAATCGTCCCTACGAAGATGAACGGAACCTTCTGCTCGTCGAGGCCATCGTCGGAGACGTGGCGGATTTCGAGGCGAATTACGCCGCCTACGCTGCGACCTATAAGCACGAGGAGATCGTAGAAAAGGAGCAGGAGATCAAGGAAGCCTATTACGCCTATTACAAAGAGCGCCAGAAATACCGCGAGCGCATCAAGTAAGTCGGCTGCATGACGCGTAAAGAGAAGAACAAGGGGATGGCTGAAGCGTGAACGAGCTGTCTGCCCCAATCGACCGGGTTGGGACAGACAGCTGAATTTGGTGATGGAACGCCGGATGCGAAAAGAGAGGACATAGCGCCGCCTGTATGGAATAGAACAAACAAAAGGAGAGGAGGGGCAACGATGTTCTTTCGACAGATCTGCCTGAACCGGCGCATCAAGAGCGGTTTGATCCTGCTGGCGTGCGTCACGTTTCTATTCAGCCTTGTGCTGCTGTGGGGATCCGCATACTTTGTATCGGAAGAGCACCGTCATATCAGCGATGTCATACTGAAGCAGAACATACAGCAAATTGACGCGGTCCTGCAGACCACCGACCGGATGACCTACGAATTCATACTCGAGAACGACCAGATCAACCGTTTCAATGCCTATCCCCAGCTCAAGAGTATCGACGAATACAAAATGAAATTGAGCCTGGATCGCTTCTATGATTCGCTGCTGAACCGGTATGGGGATGCGGTTTCCGTCTATATGTTTGCACCGCAGGCGAACCGCATCTATGTCAACGGGGCGCTGTATCCGTATGATGGCTTTGAACAGAAGGATTGGGTCGAGCAGCAGATGAGCGCTGGCATGCGCGAGAGCCAGTGGGACTATGGAGGCGAAATGCTGCTGTACGAAGGGTACAGGAGCTTTACGCCGCACCGCGTGATGGTCAAACAGTACGTCTACCCGCTGACGGCGTCCCTGCCCATGGGCACGATCAAGGTGCTGATCGACGTGCGCCTGCTCGAGGGCTTCTTGACCAGCTCGCTGCCAACGGATAAGTCGCAGTTTTTTGTGTTCGACAGTCAAAATGAACCGCTGTTCACAGTGGGCATGGAGAGCGAAAAATACCTGAAACAGGTGCTCTCCCGGAAGAACCAGATCATGCCCATGTGGCTGCCCACCAGCGCCAGCATATACGCCATGCAGTCCGAGTACACCGGCTGGCGCTATGTCATACGCATCCCGAAAACGGGCGCGTTTTCGCTGTTCTCGCCGATCGGGCTGATCTATGCGCTGGTGATCGTGGTGTATTGCATCGGCGTCAGCGTCTACCTGTTCCGCCTGCTGACCAAGCCCTATGAGTTCATCGGCTCGCTGATCAGGCAGATGAAGCTGAGCCTGGGAGACAGTGCGGAGACGCTCAATACGGACGAATTCCTGATGCTGCGCACGCACTTCCTGAAACTGAGCCAGAATCTGGAGGAAATGCGCCAGCAGATGGATACCTATCGCTTCGCAATGTGCAATCAGCTGATCTGCGATCTGCTCTATCCGGGGCGCATTGCCTCCTACAGGGAGCACGCCGAAAAACTCCTGCAGGCAGGGCTGAATTTCTACACCGGCTGCTATTGCGTTGTCGTCTTGCAGCAGATGGACGAGGGAGAGAAGCGCTTGACCGCTGCAGACATGCTGGAGACCCTCACAGCCCTGCGCGACGACTGGGTCCAGACGCTGTGTACCCAGGGGGAGGAGCAGAACATCGTGCTCATCCTAACGGGCAGCCGAGATTTTGACGACAAACAGGCGCAGAGCTATACGCGCACGTATCTGGAGCATGCGGGCGTGCAGAAGGAACTGCTGATCTGCGCAGGGGTCGGAAGCGTGTGCGATCAGTGCGAGCAGATCGCAGAATCCTACCGTCTGGCCAAGATCGCGCTGAAGGACGCACTGATGCATCAGATGCCCGGCATAGTGGATTGTCAGTATGTGCGCAGCCACGCCAGGCATGAGGTCAGCCTGCAGAAGGTGCATGGCGAGATCCAGCAGATACTGGACATCACGCGCGAGGGCTATGCGGAGAAGCTGGAGGACATGCTGCGGGAGCTGTACGACAAGATGGGGGAATACAATTTCTCCAGAGTGATGGTGGATGCGGTCAACAGCGAACTGGTATACCGAGGCGTGGAGGTGGGGACGCGGTTTGAAGCCGGCACGGAGACGCTGCAACAGGAGTATCCGTACGGCGTGCTGTTCGCACTGGAGCAGGCGTACAGCCGTAGAGAGTGCATGAGCATACTGCATACATACTTCATACTGCTCTACCGGGCCGTGATGGAGAAAAAAAAGGCGGCAGGAAGCAGCAAGCTGAGTCGGCGCGTGGTGGAGTATATCGACCAGTCCTACACAAACCCGGAGTTTTCCGCCAGCCTGCTGGAGCAGGAATTCGGCGTGACGGCAGCGCATATCTCGCGAATTTTCAAGGAGTATACCGGCATGACCGTGCAGAATTATCTGACGCGCCTGCGCATCAATCGGGCCAAGGAGCTGCTGACGGGTGTGGAGCGCCTGTCCCTGCAGCAGATCGCCGAGCACGTCGGCTATGGAAACCTGCAGACTTTCATGCGCGCATTCAAAAAAGAGATGGGGATGTCCCCCGGAGCATACCGACAGCACAGCAGTGTACCGACCCGGAACGAAAGCAATCGGGAGGAGTAGACGAGTATGGATGAAAGACTGATCGTGATGAGTACGACCTTGCAGCAGGAGCAGCTGGACTATCTGCGCGGAAAATTTCCGCAGTTCACCTTCAGAAGCTATGGCCGACTCGAAATGCCGCCCGTCGAGGAGCTGGAGGCGTGCGAGGTGCTGTTCTGCTACGGCGGCGGCAACCTGATCCCGTATTTGAAAAATTGCCGGTATATCCATAACATGGGCGCCGGCGTGGACGGTCTGATCCCGATCATAGACCGGTACTTGGGGCCAGACTTCCCCTTCAGCAACGGCCGTGGTATGTATAACATCACGCTGGGCGAGCACACGATGGGGCTGCTGCTGGCCTGCCTGCGCGGCCTGGACCGCTGTGCCCAAAACATGTCGTGCGGCAAGTGGGAGACCTTTCCCGTCAAGGGGGAGATCTATGGTGCAACGGTACTGATCCTCGGCGCAGGCGACATCGGCACGCATACGGCAAAGGCCATCAGGGGATTTTCACCGAAAAAAATCATCGGCTACAAGCGCATGGTCTGCGCGCCATTCGGCCCGTTCGATGAGATCATCACCCTGTCGGACGAGCTGGACCATGCGCTTGCGCAAAGCGATTATGTGTTGATCTGTCTGCCAGGCGGCAAGTTTACCCGAGGCCTCATGAACCGGAGAAGGCTGCTCGAGGTGATGAAGCCCGGAGCCGGCCTGGTGAACATCGGGCGCGGGGCGATCGTGGACACTGACGCCATGGTCGAGGGCCTGCGCAGCGGGCGTCTCGCCTTTGCTGCGATGGACGTAACGGATCCGGAACCGCTGCCGCCGGATCATCCGCTGTGGAAGCTGGACAATGTGCTGATTTCACCGCATTACGCCGGTCTGTTTGCCAACCTGCAGCGGCATGCCGTCTGGTTCGAGGAAAACCTGAATGCCTATCTGGCAGGAAAAGTGCTTCCTGGAGCGGTGCATCACGACTGGCTGTACTGAGTCCGTCAGAGGAAATAGAAAAGCTCCCTGAAACTGACGTTTCAGGGAGCTTTCTTTGGCGAGCCCGGAGGGATTCGAACCCACGACCTTTTGATTCGTAGTTGGGGACGGGACATATCGTGCAGTGCCATAAAGTGTTAAAAAATCCTGTAATTAAAGTAAAAATAAGAATGCGCATATTGTGACTTAATGAGAATTGGGGACTATTTTCGGGGCTTTAGTCCCCAAATAGTCCCCAAATAAAACGATATAAAATTATAATTAATATACTTTAGCGAACAACTATTCCTCACGCGCGCGATGCGTTCTGTTCTGTCGTATACCCCTACCGCTTCGTTGCTCCCTACTTAATCCGCATTTTTGACCGGGGGGAGTAGTGATCCATGACCGCATTATCCATCGTCCGGCAGGACACCGACAACCCCATGATTTCCGGAAGAGAGCTGCACGAGCGGCTGGAGATCGAGACACCGTATCACAAGTGGTTCCCGCGCATGTGCGAGTATGGATTTGCCGAGAATCAGGACTATTTCACGGAGGACAAAATTGTCCACCGTGCAGATGGCACTGTAATGCCGCAAACCCAGCATGACCACCAGCTCACCATAGACATGGCCAAAGAAATCTGTATGCTGCAGCCCCCGGCGTCGAAAAGTATTCATGCGCGATTGTGTACTGTGCGCATCTCTCGCCTGAACAAAAAATGCCCCGATCAGGGAACGTAAGTTTACATAATAAAGGGGCTAGCACGATATCGGCACCAGCCTCCACAGAATCACATGCAAGCGCGCTTGAGAGAAGAAGGTCTGGCATAGCGCAAGCCCCTTATATCTTTGTATAAGTAAAGCGCAGGAGAGACCCCCCTGCGCTTTGCGCATTTTCTTTCAGACATACAGCCTATTCAAGTTGTGGTTATTGCGCAAACCCACGATAAGCTCCATAGGACACTGCGATTTGAAACAGCCTCCCATTTCCGCGCTTGAGATGACCTCTTGTGCCATCTTGATGCTAATATTATACAGAAGCGGTGTGGACTATTCAAGCAAAAAGATTGCAAAGTCATACTGCAGGGCAAATGCATTTGAGGTATCACAAGTTTCAGGAACCCCTTTCTTCACGCGCGCGAGGCACGCTGTTTTGTCGGGGCCCCCTCTGCTTCGTCACTCCCTACTTAAAACGCAGTTTTCAGACTGGGGGGATATTGGACGAAGAGTGTATACTCGCGGACGCTAAGAAGCCCACACGGTTTGTACGGGCCTATAGTTCATGCAAAGTGATGGAACAATGGTATGTTTGGGCTGTAATTGTGCGATCTCAAAAAGCGCTTGCCTTGCCAGACCTTCTTAGCGCATAAGGCTGCGAATAAAAGCCCATACAAGACGCAGGCGACGTTCGTCAAGGTGCTTAATGGAAGCGGTGATGATGTCAATCATAGTTTTCCCTCCTTTCCCCCTACATGTTCCGCAAACTGGTCGCGTAAAGCATTGCCTTGCGAGCGTATGCCGGGGGTAAGCGGCTCAGTTTCTCTAACGTGGCTTCGATCATCTTCAACGTATTTCCGTCATGCTTCATGTTCGTGCGCCTCCCGTTCTTCCTGCATATCCAGCAGGGTCGTTGTTACGACAAGCACCTTTCGCACATTCTCAGCGGACAGGCGTTGCAATCTTTCCACGATAACTTCGATCATCTTGTCGTGCTTCGCTTTGTCAGTCACGATTGGTCAATCCTCCTCGTATGGTGTGTGGTGTTGCTGCAGCTCGTTTATGAGCAGGAGCGTTTCGCACTGGGCTTCGTCAATGTAGAGCAGCGCATTTTGTATGGCGTCCGTGTCTGGATCAGGCGGATTAAGGTTTGCGTCTGCATCTTCAAGCAGTCCGCTGATTGATTCCAACAGGTCGATGATTTGGGTTAGCTTCATTTTGTAAGCCTCCTTTGCTTGGGCGTTTTTTTAACTTGTGAGTATATTATAAAGGATTTCCTTGATAATGTCAAGGGAAAACTATAGATTATCCTACATAAATTTTAGAATTTACTTGACTTAGATAAGGATATCCTTTATACTAACCGTGAGGAGATGATATAATGGATATTACGCAGAAAATTAGGATGGCACTGGCATATAAACATATGAGCGAAGCTGATCTTGCGCGGAATTTGGAGACATCGCCCTCTGCATTTAATCAACGTATGCGTACAGGTAAATTTACTTCTAGCGAGTTGGAGAAAATCGCATCTGTTCTGGGTGCTGTTTATGAGGCTACTTTTACCTTTGATGATGGAACACGAATTTAGCAGGAAACAGCTGCCTGTCTACACGCTCATAAGCGGCATACAAGCCGCAGGAAAGACCAATACATCAGGCGCGATCTGAGACGCGTCCAGCAGCCCTGTAAGGCGTTTGAGAGGCTATCTGGATATAGGGGAAACCATGTCCTTGATGGGTTTTGCCATGATGGTCTCCTTCCTGGTGTAGGGTTGTGTAGGGTCTGCCCATACCTTTTTTATATACGCGTACTCTCTATATGCAAAGGGGTATAGCTCAACCCTACACAACCCTACACCCCAAAGCTAATTTGGTATGGTTTGCACTCATTTTTTAACCCAATTCCAATATAAATCAATCCGGCCTTTGCCCTCCGCTTGTCAAACCGCTTGGCCATCTCGGTGCTATAATTAGAAAAAGAGGTGATGTGCTATGTGCCAATCAAATATAAGGTAGATGTGCTGGCTGCGCTAAAAGAGGCTGGGTATAATACAAATAAGCTCCGCGCAGAAAAAATTATGGGGCAAGCAACGATTCGACGGTTGAGACATGGTGAGTTCGTTTCGTGGAAGAATATTGAAATCATACGTCGATTGCTGGACTGTCAACCGGGGGATATTCTGGTATATATACTCGACGATGCACAGGAGATGTAACACATGCCCATTTATACGATCATAGGCGGCGTAAACGGTTCGGGGAAATCCTCTTTGACCGGATCGCTCAAATATCAACGCACCGATCTGGGACGCATTATTGACGTTGACAAGCTTGCAAAGGAGCACGGCGGCTTTGTGGAGGGCGGCAAGATCGCTATCCAACTGCAGGCGCAGTATATCAAAGCCGGGATCTCCTTCACACAGGAAACCACACTGTCTGGCCAGCGCCCCGCCCGTGCAGCCCGTCAGGCGAAAGATGCCGGGTACACTGTACGTTTGTACTATGTCGGCATTTCCAGTGCCGAAGAAGCCTTCCAGCGCATTGCAAACCGCGTTCGCAAGGGTGGGCATGACATTCCCGCAGAGGACGTTTACAGACGCTATCAGGAGCGCTACGAGGCCCTTGCCGCTGTTCTGCCCTACGTCGATGAAGGTACCTTCTTCGACAACGAGAACGGCTTTGTAGAAGTCGCAGAATACCGCAACGGCGAACTTCTCTGTATCGGGGATTACCGGCCCGCATGGCTGGAGGAACTGCAAAAATACCTGTTGAACGCCGAGTTAACGCAGAGAATCTGAAATCAAAAGCAAAAAGGAGCGGCAATACTGCGGCTCCTTTTGTGTTTCCTACAGTCTTTCTAGCAAGGCTTCTCTGCGGATCGCAGCCCTTTCGACGCTGGAGGTCATATCCCGCTTGAACGCTGTTAGCGTGGTATGCTGCCAGATCGGCGTCACGTAACCCTCCAGCGCTTGCGTAAGCCGGTAGTCGTTGCGAAGTTTGCGCAAAGCGCGCTTTAAAGCGTTGTGCTGTGTGCCTTTAGGCTCTCCGTTATAAAACACTGCGTGGATTGCGTCGCGCTCGCTCGACTGCAAACGATCAAGTGCGGCCTGCAGTATTGGAGCGCGTGCATCCTCTACAACAGCCTCAAATGCTTCCTGCGCGGCTTCGTCCTCCAGCATATCCAGCTGTGTATCCCCGTCCGGGTCAGTGCCCACAGGGACGTTCAGAGAGCCCACGCAGGGGGGCAGGCCGCCGTTCCTCCATCCCGCAGCGCGCAGCATAAACCCCTTGAGGTATTTGCGCAGAAAAGCGGAGAAAGGCACGCTGAATGCGCTATCATAGGCATATGCTGCGGCGTGCATTGCCAGATACCCCACTTGCATTAAGTCCTCCAGCATAAACCCGGATTTCCGACATACAGCAGTGTATTTCTGCGCTGCCTTATATACCATGCCCGTGTTCTGCTCCCACAGGTCAAGCAGCCGCGATGCATCGCCGTTTTGAATCCGATAAACAAGCTCTTCGTTGGTTGCCATATATTGCCCTCCCATGCTATACTGTGTTTGGATGTGATCGTATAGCAGGAAAAGACGCTTTAGGCAGTGAGTATGCCAAAGCGCCTTTTTATTTACAGCTTGGCGCGCTCGATTGCATCATCTTTGGAGTGGGTGATCAGGCGGTAAAGGTCGCCCTCGGGGATGAAGGACATCTCCTGCATACCGCCATTGGTGGGGATGTTCCGTTTTAGAACTCCCTTGCAGTGGTCGAGGATGGCTTTGCGAGGAAGTGCATATCCCAGCGCGCGGGCGACGTCTCTGTCGCAGAACAGGGTGTTGCCGTCCTCGGTCAGCGTGCGCCCAGAGGGGCGTCCAGCGAGCTTACGCGGGGCGGTAATCCGTCATGTTTCCAGCCGCAGGCACGCAGCATGTAGCGTTTCAAGTAGCGCGCCAGCAGCGCCGAGAATGGTGCGCCTATGGACGGATCATAGGCGTATGCAGCAGCGTGCAGGGCGAGATATCCTACCTGCGCAAGATTCTCCAGCGTCTGGCCTGCATTGTGTCCGGCTGCTGTGTATTTTTGAACTGTTCTGTACACAAGACCCCTGTTCTGTTCCCACAGATTCAGAGGCTGCGCAGCATCGCCTTGCTGGATAAGGCATACAATTTCTTCGTTACTCCTCATGTGCCCTCCGCAAGATTTCGTTTAGAAAGCCTCCAGCAGAGATTTGCCGCTGGAGGCAGCTTCCGCAACGACGTTCAGCCTTGCGCGGCTGTTCGGGTTGGCGTCTGCGCCCGCAGCTTCTTTTGCGTACTTGCCCACAAGGCGCAGCATGGTCGCATTGCCGTCATAACGAGACGCAAACGCTTCAAAATCGTCGGCGGTCATAACCCCGCTTTTCAAAGGCTCCAGAGCGTTGGGATCCACTGCATCGGGTGATGCAATGTTGTTCGCCTGTACAGCTCGTTCCAGATCGGCTTTGATCTGCGCACGAGTTGCACGGAAGTCGTCCCATATCTGCTGGACTTCGCGGTTAAACATATCGGCTGCTTCTTCAAGCTTTCAGGATACAGGCCCGTTACAGGGGTGCGCGGTCGATGGCGTCAGCTGTACGTGCGATCTCCTGTGCACGGTGGCGCAGGGACTGCACGCAGCGCTGCTTTTCCTCCAGCGTTTCAGGGAGATAGTAACCATTGGCATTGTCAGACAGTATCGGACTGCCGGTGCGGCGCTCCTGCTCGACCAACTTGCGCACGGTTCGACTGTCCAACCCGGTAAGGTTCATCAGAGTCGTTAAGTTGATCGCATTGCGCTGTCCGTAAGAGAGAAGTTCAGTGATTTGCGGCATATATCGCCCTCCTTTTGTTTGGAAACTCTAACCGTATAACCTGTGGTCTAACCAAAATCCAACCTGAAAATGCCTGAATCTATGGACTTTTTGGAAAGTCTAACCAATCTAACCGTTTTCGGGATAAGGGGTATATATGTCAAAAAATATTTCATCTTTTTATTTTTTGTATATACGTATCTTGTATTTTGGTTAGATAGGTTAGATTGGTTATACATGCTCAAAAAATGCCTGAATTCAGATGATTTTCAGTCTAACCCAAATCTAACCTTGCATTAGTTAGGTTGGATTTAGAAGAGCAGCTGCGGCTTGTCCGATGGGAGCATTAGTTTTACGCAAGATGCACGTACGCCGCCATATGTCGCGGTGTGGATGTTTTTGCCCTGTGCCGTGCGCTTGACCAATCCGCGCTCGCCCCATGTCGTAAGGCATGCGCTGTACGGATATCCTGCGCCGCTCAGTGCCTCAGACAGCACATCTCGATTGATCGTTGCCACGTCGCTGTCCAGCTTTCCCCAGTGTTCACCGTAGCTGTCCGACCTCCACCGCTCAGGATAACGTGCAATCCAGTTAATCGTCCAGTCATAGGCACGCGTGGCCACGTCGACCTCCTGCTTGGTCTGCAGGTAGCAGGCCACATCGTCCACCGTCAGCGGCGCGTCGCCTGGGAAGATGCACTCGCAGGCGATCTCGTCGGCGAGCAGCATCGCGGCCATCGAGTATGCCTGCTTGTCCGTGGTGTCGGCGCGCTCCATCAGCGCCTTTTGCAGATCGCGGTAGTGCGTGCGCAAGTCGGAGACGTCCTTTTGCCGCACCGCCTCGATGTATTTGCGCCCGGCGTGCCCGAAGTTTTGCGTAATGATGCCCACCGTGGCGTTGCCGTCACACACCAGCGCGTCGCCGTCCCTGAGCTGAACCTCGATCAGGCGGTTTTTGACGCCTCCGCCGGACGCGTCGCTGCTGATGGACTGCTCGCCGGTGAACAGGAATGCGTTGCGCCACTGCTTTGTGCTCTGGATGCCGCCGTTTGCCGCGCCGCGGCCGCGATCGACGCCCTCGCACAGGTACATGATGAGCTTGTCCATGCTCATGGCTTTCTCGGAGACGGTCTGTAGCTCATCCCCGTAAAATGGGATGTTGCGCAGGAACGCCGCAGCCTGTCCGAAAAACACCTTTGTGGAATCCAGTGACCACATCAGCTTGCCCTTGTCCGGGTCGCCCCAGATGGACATGGCGCACATCGCCGCTACGGTCTTGCCTGCTCCCGTGCCGCCCCACAGGTGCAGCACGAATGGCAGCGCGTCCAGCAGCTCCAGCAGAGGCGAGGCGAAGCTGGCCGCCATCACCACGCGGAACAACGGGTTGAACTGCCGCTGCGCCCGCATCACTGCGCGCCATACCTCGAAATGCCCCTGCTCGCGCACCGCACGGAATACCGGTGCAAAGCGGTTTTCGCCATCAAATGCAATGCCATCTGCATATGGAGCAAAGATCTGTGCAGCATCAGTTTTCACCCAGCCTAAACGGTCAACACTCTCGTTCATAGGCAAAGTCCCTTGATTGTCTGCAACCACATCCGCAAGGAAACGCACCATGTCGCGCGCCGTATCGCTTGTGATTTCAATTCTGTTTGCCAGATTGCGCACAATCACGCGCGCGTCGGCAACGTCTGCGCGCTCAACGATGAGCCGTTTCCATGTGCCATCTTTTTTGTAGTCGATCTGCAGGTGCTCAATGCCCGTTTCCATGTTGACAAGTCGGGCAGTGGGGCACACTGGATGCGGGCACACGGGCAGCTTGTGAATGCAGAAATTGGTGTCGATCGTTTCTTTGAATATGCCATTCTCGTTACAGTCCCATTGACCACAGAGGAGCGGTGGAAAAGGCGCATCACGAAATAACGTCCATTTGCTCCCGGTCAATGCCCGATCCGATTCCCATTGCTGGAGGGTGTCCTTGATCTTCTGGTTGACAGCTCGAATACACTGTTCGTTTCGTGCAGAGTCCCGTAATCCGCTCAGGTATTCCAGACGTTCTGCGTCGTTTTCAATCTGACATATCGCGTCGAATGTCTCCTGTGCCAGTAATTCGTCTTTTGTAAATGTTCTTGGCAAACGCAATCACCTCCTTACTGTCTGAACATGCGATCAATAGTCTTTGTCAGGTTTATGCAAGCCCTCCAGCATCTCGCGGCGCATGATGTCCTCGACCAGCTCCACATTGATTAGGTATGGGCTATGCCCGCTGGAGGTCGGGCGAAAACACGGGAAGCGCCCGGAGCGAACGCCCAGCCGCAGTGCATACTCGCTGAGACCTAGTATCGGTGCGGCCTGTTTCACGGTGAACAGTTTCGTAGTTATGCCTCCTTCGTCAGCTCGTTGATAATTGCAATGATGCGCGCAGTCTCTTCTTCCGAGAGCTCATGCCTGAGTTTGCGGGATAGGGTTGCATCCGTGATGCCGAGTGCATCTGCGATGCGCCAGAGTTTAACCTGAGAGTTTTTTGCTAACTGCCGGATTCTTCTGTTTGCCATGTTGCGCCCTCCTTTGCATTGTTGCTGTCATTCTATCGCAACTTGTTTAGGAGCGCAAATTGCTGTCTTTGAGCGTCTATACAAATATTTACTATTTTTTGTAAAATGTAGGTAAATTTCTTCACTGTGGTTTATTTTTGACAAAAAGAAATCAACTATTTGTATGATGTTAATTGTATGTTGATTTATTGTTGTTTGTGCTGTTGACAGATACTGTATGAACGTATATACTAAAGAATTAACAACAAATCACGCAGAATGGCGGGTTAGCAAAGGTAGGTTTCATGTGGGTAATATTGCAAGCAAAAAAAAGCTGCCAAAAGGAATTGAGCAGCGTGGAGATCACTCTTACAGAATCACGGTATGTGATGGATACAACCCGGACGGAACAAAACGCAGGGCAAAGAAGACACTGAATTTCCCAGAAAGCATGTCCCAAAGCGCGTGTTTGCGGGAATGCGAGAAGGAGCGTGCCATACTGATAGCAGAGCTGCAGCGGGGCGAAGCGGTCATTTCCAGCCAGATCACATTGCGTGAATTGGCTGGTCAGTATCTGGAAGACCATGCGACTGCAGCGGCGCTTTCAGAGGCTACAAAGGCAGGCTACAGGCTTCTGCTGGAGGGGCGCATTCTCCCTGTGCTGGGCAATCAGATCGTGCAGAAAATCACGCCTAAGACCATCAGCGGCTTCTATACGAAGCTCTACCGCACTGAGGCGATGGGGAACCACACCGACGGAAAGACGCTTTCGGCGTCCACGGTGATGCACTATCATCGTCTGCTGCGTGCCATGCTCAATTATGCTGTAAAATGCGGATATATCGCTACAAACCCTGTGGAGCGTGTAACACCGCCCAAAGTGGAACACAAGGAAATGTCGTTCTACACGGACGAACAGTGCGCGGCGCTGCTGAACGCGCTGGAGGACGCCCCACTCAAATACCGCGTGGGCGTTATGCTCGGCCTGCTTGGCCAGCTGCGCAAGGGCGAGATCGCTGGACTGGATTGGGACGACGTGGACTTTGAGCGCCGCCTGCTGCATGTGCGCCGCAGCGCCTCCTATGTGCAGGGGCGCGGCGTCGTGGTCAAAGAGCCGAAAACCGCCAGCGGACGCAGAACCATCGCGCTGCCCGCAGACCTGCTGGAGGCCATGCGCACCCTGCGGCGCGAACAGGCCGTGGATCGCCTCCAGCTGGGCGAAACATGGCAAAACTCCGGCGCGATGTTCACCGCGTGGAACGGAGCCCGGCAGCACCCGGACACCATCGGCAAATGGTTCTCAGGCTTCCTCAAAGCGCACGACCTGCCGCACATCCGCTTCCACGACCTGCGGCACCCGTATGTCAAGCCCACGA
>DKYK01000045.1:0-223 GCA_002492415.1 Christensenella sp. UBA7102 | reverse complement strand
GTCAAGCCCACGACAAAAAAATTTTATCTTTTTTCAAAGTTTAACCGGCGATTATTTCTTTGCTTTTCCTCCGGCTTGTGTTTCTGTTCAGTATCAAGAAAAGCCTTCAATTTTTCTTTTTCATCAGGTAAAAGGCAGCCAAAACTTTTGCTGCCCTGCCTATAATAAAAAGCTGCCTTCATAGTCTGATTCCTCCGTTTCTTTAACACCAAAGACATCCTGC
>DKYK01000066.1 GCA_002492415.1 Christensenella sp. UBA7102 | reverse complement strand
GGGTGCCGCTACCTCTTACGACGCTGCACAGCTTTCCCGAGTCGCGTAACCATAGGCTTCGGAAACCCGCTCCATATAGTCCATATCACGATGGCTCATGACTTAGGACATCAGGCTACGGCTTCACCACGCTATTGCACCCCGGACTGTTACAGCAGTCCGACGCACAGTGGAGTATCAGTTCGCGTACTGTCTGCGGTTTTGACATACCGCTGTTGGATGTTCTCCTTTCCGACATTGATTCCGTACAGCAGGGGAATTTCACCCCTGAATTTGAGATTTGAGTTCTCTGCGGTATCTTTTTGCTTTGCAGCAAATTCTACCGCATGGTCCTTTTCGTCATCATGTCATTGATGACTTGTAGGTCAACGTTTCGCCCAATTTTTGTATGAATGTGCCTCGTCCACATACAGCCGATCTACGCCAAGCTGCTCAAAGGTAACGACATCATCCTTGCGATCCTCGGCACGCAGCTTTTCGAGTTTGAGCTCCAGCTGCTTTCGGGATTTTTCCAACTGCTTGATGGAAAAGCGCTCGCCGTTGTTGCTTTTCAGCTCCTCGATGCCCTCCATGATCTCAGCAATCTCGTCCTGAAGCAGCTGTTCCTGACGCTCATGCGAGACAGGGATTTTTTCAAACTGGCTGTGTCCGATGATCACCGCGTCATAATCGCCCGTTGCAATTCTCGCACAGAATTTCTTTCGGTTGCCGGTTTCAAAATCCTTTTTCGTCGTGACCAGAATGTTGGCGGAAGGGTAAAGACGCAGGAACTCGGAAGCCCACTGCTCCGTCAGGTGATTGGGCACGACGAACATGCTTTTCTGGCACAGGCCAAGCCGCTTGCTTTCCATGGCAGCCGCCACCATTTCAAACGTCTTGCCCGCGCCCACCTGATGGGCAAGCAGCGTGTTGCCGCCGTACAGGACATGGGCGACAGCGTTCCGCTGGTGCTCCCGCAGCGAAATCTCCGGGTTCATGCCAGCGAAAACAATGTGGCTGCCGTCGTATTCGCGCGGACGAACGGAATTGAACAGCTCATTGTACTGCGCCACCAGCGTCTGCCGCCGTTCAGGGTCTTTCCAGATCCATTCGCGGAAGGCGTCTTTGATGGCCTGCTGCTTCTGCTGGGCAAGGGTGGTCGCCTTCTGGTTGAGCACACGCTGCTCCCTGCCGTCCACATCCTGCACAGTGTCGTAGATGCGCACATCCCGCAGGTTCAGCGTGTCCTCCAGAATCTTGTAGGCGTTGGCTCTGTCCGTGCCGTAGGTGGTATACGCGGCGACATTGGAGCGGGACACGACGTTCTTGCCGTTGATGCGCCACTCGGCGGTATGGGGCGAGAAGTGTACCTCGATGGCACGGCGCTGGTAATACGGGGCATTGAGCAGCTCGTACATGAAGTCCTGAACATACTCCGGCGCGATCCACGTCGCGCCCAGCCGCACGTCAATGTCGGATGCCTCCAAATCCTTGGGCTGTGCCGCTTCCAACGCCGTCACATTGGGCTGAAAGGCAGCGTCCGACTGCGCAGCGCTCTTGGCTTCGCGCATCTTTTGCCGCACATTGCCGGACAGGTATTCGTCCGCCGTCACATACTGCGCCTCGGTGCCGGGAATTCGGAAGATGACGCCTGTCAGCTCCTGAACGATGTCCTCCTCGCTTTTCCCGGTCAGCTGGGCCATATAGCCGAGGTCAACCCTGGCGCGCTCCCCGATAGACACCGCCAGCGCATCGGCAGAGGTGTCCACATGATCGACGCTGCGCTGCTGCTTGATCGTCCGCTTCGTGAACATATCCGCTTTCCGCAGCAGCTTGTGATCATCATCGAGGATTTCGAGCGAGCAGAGCAGGTAGTAGGAGGAATCCGACGAAAACGCAAGACGGTTGGCCCGGTCATTGATGAGACCGAAGCGAGCGGAAAAGCTGTCATACAGACTGCTCAGCTCCTGCTGAAGCTGCTCAATCTCCCCGTCGCCGTGCTCATCGAGCTGCGCGTCGATCAGCTTGCGCACCTGATCCCTCAGGGCAATCATCCCCTTGACGCGCTCCTGCGCCGTCTGATTCAGGTGGGGCTTCACCATGCGGCTGTTCTCGCGGTAATAGACGGTGCCGTCGATCACCGAATACGAGAAGTTGCGCACGTCGGGATCGGCGGGAATGGACTCATCTATTGCTTCCTCGTCGCCCAGGTCGGGCAGCGCCGCTTCCTGATAGGTGCCGTGGATATGGCCAATCGCCTCATGCAGCTGATCCGCGAGGCTCACGCCCTCTTTCGGGAGAACGGTGAAGCTCTCGCGGCCGTACTGCGTATTCTCCCTGGACAGCGTGCCCAGAACCATCTCCGGGTGCTGAACAAAGTAGCTGTTCATGGTAAAGCCGTCTGCATTTTCACCCACATGCACCCAATCCGGCTCAATCTCGATGGCCCGATCCCGCTTTTGCAGAAAGATGATGTCCGAAACGACCTCGGTGCCCGCGTTGGCGCGGAAGGCGTTGTTCGGCAGTCTGATCGCGCCCAGCAGCTCCGCACGCTGCGCGATGTATTTGCGCACCTCCGGCGACTGCTGATCCATCGTGTAGCGGGAGGTGACAAAGGCGATCACGCCGCCCGGGCGCACCTGGTCGATGGCCTTGGCGAAGAAGTAGTTGTGAATGGAAAAACCGAGCTTGCCCAAAGCCCGGTCGTTGACCTGATAGTTGCCAAAGGGCACGTTGCCGATGGCAAGGTCGAAGAAATCACGCCTGTCCGTCGTTTCAAAGCCCGCGACGGTGATGTTGGCCTTGGGGTAAAGCTGCTGCGCGATGCGCCCGGTGATGCTGTCCAGCTCCACACCGTACAGGCGGCTGGCCTGCATTCCTTCCGGCAGCATTCCGAAGAAATTGCCGACGCCCATCGACGGCTCTAGAATGTTGCCGCCGGTGAAGCCCATCTGCGCAACAGCATCGTACATCGCCCGGATGACGACGGGGCTGGTATAGTGCGCGTTGAGCGTCGAAGCGCGCGCCGCCTCGTATTCCTGGGACGTAAGCATGGCGGCAAGCTGACGGTACTCATCGGCCCACGCCGGCTTGTCGGGGTCAAAGGCATCTGCCAGACCGCCCCAGCCCACATAGCGCGAGAGTACCTCCTGTTCATCCGGCGTTGCCGAGCGCCCTTCGGCTTCAATCTGCTTGAGCGTTCGGATGGCGGTAAGATTGCCGACAAACTTGGTCTTTGCGCCGCCCTCGCCAAGATGATCGTCCGTGATGCGGAAGTTCTCCACAGCGGAGGGCGAATTGCTCACAGGCGCAGGTGAATCCTGTGGAAAACTCTGAGGATAACCCTGTGGATGGAGCTGTGGATAATCTGTCGTCAGCGTAGGTTTTCCACTAATTGTGGATAACAGGGCCGCATTTCGCTCATCCATCGCCAGCAGCTGTGCAAAGCGCTCGATGCTCTCCGAGCGGAAGATGGGATAATCCAAGGACGGATCACGAAGCTGCACATTGAAATGCCCGATCAGGGTAATGACAAAGGGGCGGTCATCCAGATGGACGGTATCGCCGACCTTGTACGGGTG
>DKYK01000042.1 GCA_002492415.1 Christensenella sp. UBA7102 | reverse complement strand
GCACGGTCAACGACCGTGCGGACGCTTTTTTCAGAATTTGCGCGCTCGACTCCGTTGCCTGAGCATCACATACTGCGCCACCAGCACGAAATTCTCCAGATCGCACGCATCCAGCCCGCGATAGAGGAACAGATCGTCCCAAATCTCCGCCACGCGCCGGATATCGCTGCCTTCCACGTGGAAAAAGCCCGTTGTGCGGTCGATGCCCACCAGCACGTCTCCGAAAAGCCGGTATGCCGCAACGTCGGGCCGCGCACCCAAAGCCAGCTTTTCAAAGTGCACCGCATTGCTCAGCAAATTGCCCTCCACCGTCCGGATAAAGGCCGCGTCCAAAAAGGTCTGCGGCGCGTACTTTTCCACAAAATACCGCTCTACCTCCGCGCCGCCGACGCGATTGGGCGTCAGGCGTTTTCGATTCTGCTCATAAATGCGCCGCCAGCGCTCGATGTCCCGCCGTGCAGGCTCCTGTGTGATCATGCCGTGCTCACCTCTGCAATCAGTATAGCATACAATACGTCGCGTATGGCGGAATCCGTCAACTTTTTTGTTTCCGTCGATATTGATTATTTTTTCACATTTTGTTATGCTGGAAAAAAGCGTTTTGGGCACACAAGGAGGGGGTTTCATGGCGGACCTGTACGATTTTCCCGAGATCTACGACGAGCGCTTCACTCAGGCGGCAAACGACGTCTACCGGATGCACTACCAAAAATTGTTTGCCGACTGCGACATCCGGGACATTCTGGACTGCAGCTTCGGCACGGGCGACCTCACGTTTGAGCTGTGCGAGCTGGGCTACAGCGTCTGGGGTTCCGATCTGAGCGCGGCCATGCTGGAGCAAGGCGCAAAAAAGGCCGCGCAGAAGGGCTACGACGTGCCCCTGACCCAGTGCGACTTCCGCGAACTGACCCGCCATTTTACTCGACAGTTCGACTGTGTGATGAGCACGGGCAGCTCGCTGGGGCATGTGGACAACGAAGGCGTGCGCACCGCGTTGCGGCAGATGGATGCGCTCGTGCGGCCGGGCGGAATCCTCTACCTGGACACGCGCAACTGGGATCTGGAGCTGCGCAGCAAAAAGCACATCCAGTTTGCACAGCCCTTCACCCGCGATGACGGCGAGCGCATCCACATGGTGCAGGTGTGGGAATACCCGCCCGACGGCACCATCCGCATCAATGTCTGCAACGCCTACGAGCGCGACGGGCGCATCTACCGACAGGAGATCTACGAGGAAAGCCTGCATCCCTTCTCCATTGAGCTGGTAAAGGGGACGCTTGCCGGGCTGGGCTACCGCGACCTGGTCATCAAGCCCCTGCCCTACTTTGAGGATCGTGATTTTATGGACACGCCTTGGTACTGCCTGCGCGCGCGCAAAGCGTAAAGACGCAGGGCAATGCTTTTTATCAACGTGCGCTTTGTTTTATAATGATGGAGACGATCCGCTGGCGGGCGTATTTTTTTCAGAATTACAGATTAAGGAGTCATTTACATGAACATAGAAAAAACCGTGTATAACGGTCAGACCATCGCCGTCGTCTCGGGCGGCAAACAGGAAATCAAAGATGTGGGCACAGCGCTGGACATGATGATGAGCGCGTGCGCCATCGCGGACAGCAGCCGGATCGCGATCGAAAAGGGCGCGTTGGATGAGAGCTTTTTCATACTGAGCACGGGCTTTGCGGGCGAGGTGCTGCAAAAATTCATCAACTACCGCTGCAAAGTTGCCATTTATGGCGACTTTACGCGCTACACGAGCAAGCCGCTGCGAGACTTCATTTACGAGAGCAATCGCGGAAAGGACGTGTTCTTTGCGGCGACGCGCGAGGAGGCGCTGGAGCGTCTGAGCACCGCGGCCGAATGAGCGTCAGCGCCCTAAAGATGCAAAACACGCGCTTTTACCGGCGTGTGTTTTGTTGTATAATAAGGGAAGAAACGAATTTTTTCTTCGGAGAATACGGGAGGGTTTTCATGATAAACGGAAACACGCAGGGCATCCGCCAGGCGCTGTTGGAGCAGATGGAGACGATGCAGCGCATCGAATGCGAGCGCGACGAATTTCTGCCCGGGGAGCTGATGCGGCAGCTGGCGCGCTACACCGGCCTGCTGGGCCGCGAGATCTCGGTCTACCTCTCGCGCGGCGGCGACGTGCTGGACGTGACGGTGGGCGACGCGCAGACCGTCAGCCTGGCCAATCTCAACCTGCGGCGCTCGCTGACGCGCCTTTCGGGCGTACGCTGCATCCACACGCACCCCGGCGGGGACAGCACGCTCTCCAGCGTGGATCTGCAGTCACTGCAGCGCCTGCGTCTGGACGCGATGGCCGCCATCGGCGTGAGCGCGGAAGGACAGGCCACAGCGCTTTCGGTCGCCTTTCTGGGCGAGCCCGCGCAGGACGGGCAGTACAGTTTGCTGCTGACCAAGCCCTTTGCGCCCGAGCGCATTCCGCAAGCGGGGCTGATGCAGCAAATTGAAGAAACCGACCGCCGCATTGCGGCCGCCGCGCCGCCTGAGGAGCGCCGCACGGAGCGCGCGCTGGTGGTGGGCCTGGCCGAGAGCGAGGACGCGCCCACGCTGCTCGAGCTGGAACGCCTGGCGGACACCGCGGGCGCCAAGGTCGTCTCCCGCATCCATCAGAACCGCTCCAAAGCGGAACCCGGCACCTACATTGGCGCGGGCAAAGCGCGGGAGCTGTCGCTGATGGTGCAGAGCGCGGACATCGACCTGGTGATCATGGACGATGAGCTGACGGGCGCGCAGGTACGCAATCTGGAGGAGTTGATCGGCTGCCGCGTGATCGACCGCACCACGCTGATTCTGGACATCTTTGCGCAGCGCGCCTCCTCGCGCGAGGGCAAGCTGCAGGTGGAGCTTGCGCAGATGAAGTATCAGCTGCCCCGGTTGTCGGGCCTGGGCGTCGTGCTCTCGCGCCTGGGCGGCGGCATCGGCACGCGCGGCCCCGGTGAGACCAAGCTGGAGATGGATCGCCGCCGCATCCGCCGCCGCATCACGGACCTCTCCCGCGAGCTGGAAGAGGTACGCCGTCAGCGGACGCTGCGCCGGGCGCGCCGGGTGCGCAACGAAGTGCCGGTGGCCGCCATCGTGGGCTACACCAATGCGGGCAAGTCGTCGCTGCTTAACCTGCTCTCGGGAGCGGATGTGCTGGCCGAGGATAAGCTCTTTGCCACGCTGGATCCCGTCACGCGGCGCATCACGCTGCCCTGCGGCATGGACTGCCTGCTGGTAGATACCGTGGGATTCATCAGCAAACTGCCCCACGAATTGGTCAACGCCTTCCGCTCCACGCTGGAGGAGGCGATGCACGCCGATCTTCTGCTCATCGTACAGGACGTTTCCGACGAAAACTTCGCCGAGCAGCAGCGCGTGGTGGCGCAGGTGCTCTCCGACCTGGGCGCGGGCGACAAGCCCATGCTGCACATCTACAACAAGCACGACCTCGCTCCTAACGTCGCCAGCGACCACGAGGATGTGATCCTGTTCTCCACCCGCACCGGAGAGGGCGTACCCGAATTGCTGAACGCCATCCAAACCCAGCTGCGCCGCGCGCACCGCGAGCTGGACCTCACGGTTCCCTACGCAAAGGGCGACGTAGTATCCTATCTGCACAAGTACGGCACGGTGGAGCGCGAGGACTACACAGAAGAGGGCACGCACATCGTCGCGCTGGTCGATCCCATCACGGAGGAGCGCGTGCGCAAAATGCTCGGGGAATGACGCGGGAAACAAGATAGCAGAAACTTCTCCGTATGATGATTCACACAGAGGAGTTAGATTGCCGACTGGTTCGGCCGCCTGAGTGCCAAGTGTCAGACCGGCGCGGGATGCTTTTTATTCCTGGCGCGATGCAGGCGTTGCATGACCCAGCGCGCGATGGGCTGCGCCACCAGCGCCTCCACACCGAGGGAGAGCGCGAAATTGCGGGGCCATTTGTAGAAAAACAGCCGAATGGGCTCCCAGGTCAGGCTGCGGCTGCCGATCCAAGTGCCCACCACCGTCAGCAGGGTCGACATCAGCAGCACGGTGCACAGCATGTTCACCGTCACGCGCGCCCGGAAACTGTCGTCCGGCGCACAGATGCGGTTTGTCAGCCACTGGGCGGGCCGATAGGTCAGCAGTACAAACGCTACTACGCTCAGCCAGATGAAGGGGATGACGGCGAGCACATCCGCCCAGACGGCAAGGGAAAACTCGAACTCAAAGCAGGTGATCAGCGGCGCGATGATGTTGACGGACAGCACTGAGATCACCGCGATGAACAGCGCGAACTCTCCTTTGCTATGGGGCAGCTTTTCATAAACGTCCATAAAAATACATACTCCTCCTCACTTTTTCGATCCCAATGACGAAAAAACAGCGTGAGCATCCCTTTGGGACGATCTCACGCTGAACCATTCTACGCACTTGGATCTATTTAGGAGTATACCATCATACCCCGAGATTTTTCAAGTTAAGCTTTTGCGCGTCAAGCCTTGGGCTCATCATGCTTCTTGCCGCGATGAAAGATGAGCTTATCCACAAAGTCCGTGCCGTGCTTGAGAGAGAGGTAGCCCAGAACGGAAATCACCAGAGCGCCCACGGTGTCCACGATGATGTCCTTCATGGTATCCATCAGAGCCTCCTGCCCCACCTTGGGCAGGCCGCCCTCCAGCGCAAACTTCTGCATGTTGGTGCCGAAGAAATAGTCCACGGTAAACTCATAGACTTCCCACAGCATGCCCATGGTCATGGAAAAACAGAACGCAAAAAACGCCACGAACGCCGGACTCATGTTGACGGGGATGCCGTCGGCCTTATTGAAAAAGGAAATGATGGAGTATCCCAGCGCGCCCAGCATCGCGCCGCTGAAGGTGTGCAGCACGGTGTCCCAGTGCGGCACTTTGTAGTAAAAGGCCATGACCTCCCCCAGGAAGATGGCGCCGTACAGAAACAGCGTATACAGGATCATCATGTTAGAGGGAATCACAAAATTGTGCCGCTTTTGCAGCACAGCCGGCAGGATGATGGCGCCGATGCCCAGCAGGCATTGCAGCAGCATCAGCACATAGTCGCTCTTGGTGCGTTCAAATATGACGTCGGTTTCCTCGGGCGCAAGGCACAGCACCACAGTGATGTAAATCGCCGCCAAAACCAGCGTACTGAGCACCGCCCAGCTGATGATCTTCTGCCAGTTTATGGCTTTCCGCTGCTTTTTATTCTTCTGCTTCATATTTTCCCTCCAATGTATCTTCTCTATATCCTAGTGTAACGAAAAAAGAAAAGGAATGCAATACAAAAAACGCTGTACACATCCATTTTTTGTCTGTGTACAGCGTTTTACTGTCTGAATCATCAATGTGATGAGCTACTTCTCCAGCACCAGGACAAAGCCGCCGCCCACGGCCATGGGCACGGTGAGCGTATCGCCTTTTTCCACCGTAAAGGAGGTCACCTTCATCGCGTGCGCATCATGGTTATGCAGCGTCGAACGGCAGCTCATGGCCTCAAGCTTGGCCACGGTCTCCGCATCCGCCGCGGGCAGCGCGCCTTCGGCCGCGTCAAAGGGACGCAGGTCCGACAGATCGTCGGCATACAGCGTCGCCGTATACTTCGCGCCCTCGTCCAGGAAATCCAGGCGCAGCTGTGCATTGCGCGGACGGCGCGCGCAGATGCCGCCGACGTACCATTCGCCGCCCTTCCTGCGCGCCATGGTCACAAAGGACGCAGGATACCCCTCCAGCAGCCGCGTCTCGTCCCAGGCTGCGGGTACGCGGGAGAGGAAGGGGCGGGCCGGATGGGCCAGCACCACCTCGGCGCCTTCGCCGATGTGCTGCACATAAGAGGTAAAGACCACCATCAGCGCCGTCTGATGCGCGTCGGTCGTGCCCGTCTGGTAAGTCTTGTAGCACACGGGCGTGTAGTCCATCGGGCCCATCGCATTGCGCGTGAAGGGCAGCGTGCAGTTGTGCGCCGCATCCGGCCCCATGGGCAGGAAGCAGGAAAAGTTCTGCAGATATTCCGCGCCCAGAACGCCCTCCCGCGTGAGCACGTGCGGCCAGGTGCGGATCTCGCCCGCGGGCTTCATCGCGCCGTGGAAGTTGAGCATCAGGCGGTGCTTTGCGGCGATGCGCGCCAAGTAGTCGTACTGCTGCGCGCGCTCGGCTCGGTCGCTCTCAAAGAAATCAATTTTCACGCCCACGACGCCCCAGGAGGCCCACAGTTTAAGCTGCTCCTCGGCGATCTCCGGCGTGCGCAGCTTTTCGCTGTGCTCCCAGATCCAGATCTTTACATTCTTCTCTCTGGCGTAGGCCACCATCTCGGGAATATCCACGTTGCCCGGCCAGCCGCCGTCGATCAGACAGTATCGAAAGCCCATGGCCGCGGCATAATCGATGTACGCGCGGCAGCGCTCGGGGTCCTTGGGCGAGTCGTTCTCGGTCATCCAGCTCCATGCGGCCACGCCCGGCTCAATAAAAGATGGATCTTTTACGATGGACGGAGGGTTGAGATTTTCCAGCGTGTTGGACTCCACGATGTCGCCCAAGCTGCCGCACAGTGCCACGCGCCAGGGCGTGGCGATGGGGAAATGCGCGGTGATGGGCTCCAGCTGATCCGGCGCGCGGCGCACCGTCAGCAGCTCGGGGCGTTGGGACTCGGAACGCAGCGTGCTGCCGCCATAGTCGCCAAACACGGCTGCCTCCGCGTAAAGCGCCCACATTCCCGAGCCGCAATCCACCAGCACCGGGAAAGCCAGATTGTTCTGCGCCAGATCGCAGCGGGGAATGGGATGATACTGGTCCTCATATGAAAACAGGTACTTCATGCCAAATACCTGCGCCGCACTCTCGGGCACGGCAAAGCCCGTGCTCTCGGACAGCAGCGTGCCTTCGCCCTCGCCACCTGCGATGAGCCGCACCGCTATACCGTCGTCGTAGGCGCGCGCTTCCACCGTCAGCGTTTCCTCATGTTTTTCCAGCATGAGGCTGAGCGTGTTTGCATGGTTGATACAGGTTTTCTTTTTGAATGCGGGGATCTGATAGCTTTCGTCTATGGACGCGTAGTGCTCATGCAGCAGCGTCAGCCCCTGCGTAAGGTCGCACTGACGCAGCCGGAGTCCCAGCGGCGAGGGCGCTACGATGGAAACGCCGTCCTTCTGCGCGCTGTAATGGAGCATGCCGTCGTTCAGCTCCACCGCAAGGCGCACGCGCCCGTTGGGAGAGGTAATGACATAGCCGGACATGGTACTTCCTCCTTTTTTATTTGGGGTTTATGTCTATGGTAGCACGCTTGGGCATCCGCTTGCAAGACATTCTTTCCCCGCTCATGCAAGCAAAACAAAAGATGTGGGAAAGCTACCGCAAAACCACATGAAAAGAGGGAAACACACCGATGAAACGCATTGCTGCGCTGCTGATGATGACGGCGCTGCTCACGGGCTGCGCCTGCGCAAGCGAGACGCCCCGCAGTTCGGCCGCACCCACCGTCTCCCCATCCGCCGCACCCACGCCCTCCGCGTCCGCCTATTCTCTGCCCGAGGAACTCGCGCTGGACGAGGCGGGCGTACCGTTGGTGGAGGTCTACCGCACGGACCTGGGCGCCGTGGAAACCATGTCTCTGGAAAGCTACCTGATGGGCGTAGTCGCCGGCGAAATGCAGAACGACTGGCCGCAGGAGGCGCTCAAGGCGCAGGCCATCATCGCGCGCACCTTCGCGCTGCGGTTCATCGCCGACGGCGGCTCCAAGTACGAGGGCGCCATGCTCTCTACCGATGTCAGTGAAGCGCAGGCCTACGACCTGGAGTCCGTCAACGAGCGCGTGCGCCGCGCCGTGCAGGAGACCGAAGGGATGATCATCCTCTGCCAGGGCCAGCCCATACAGGCCTGGTTCCATGCCCACGCGGGCGGCGTGACCGCTACCGCTCAGGAGGGACTGGACTACCAGAAGGCCGAGCCGCCCAGCACGCGCTCCATTCAGGTGCGCGAAAGCGACAAAGCCCCCGAGGATGTACAGCACTGGATGGCACAATTCCCGCTGGGACAGGTACAGCAGGCGCTGGATGCGCTGGGTGGCGGCGACGCAGCGCAGCTGGCCATTGGCGAGCGCGGGCCGTCCGGCCGGGTGCTCACCTTTACCGCAGGCGAGGGCACCGTCAGCGCCGTCGCGCTGCGCATGCAGCTGGGCAGCACGACCATGAAGTCCACTCTGCTCAGCGATCTGACCGTGTCCGACGGAATCGTGACCATGACGGGCTCGGGCTACGGCCACGGCGTGGGCATGTCGCAGTGGGGCGCGTATGAAATGGCCGCCGAGGGCAAGACCGCGCAGGAGATCGTGGATAAGTTCTACCAAAATGTAGAGATTCAGCGCGTTTACGGCGGCTAGTGCATTTTTTGCGCGGTAGCATTTACATTTTTGCACAGCTGTGCCACAATGAGAGCATCCCCACAAGGAGGTGCTCTGCCATGAAATGTTTCCCCGACATCCCCTATGTTGAAAAAGCAACCGATCGGCAGCTGTTGGATATCTACCTTCCCGAGCAGCAGGGTTGCGATGCGCTGATCTGGTTTCACGGCGGCGGCCTGGAGGCCTTTGACCGCAAGGATGCAGACTACCCCAAGGCAGTGACCGACGCGGGCTATGCGTTCGTCTCGGTGGAATATCGCCTTTACCCGGATGCCAAATACCCGGATTTCATCCAGGACGCGGCTAACGCGGTGGCCTACTGCCTGCGCCGCCTGCCCGAGCTGGGCTGCACGGGCCGCGTGTTCGTGTTCGGCGAGTCCGCGGGCGCGTACTTAACGATGATGCTGTGCATGAACCCGCAATTCCTTGCGGACGCGGGCGTGGAGCAGAGTTGCATCGCAGGCTTTATTTCGGACAGCGCCCAACAGTTCTGCCACTTCAACGTGCTGCGTGAAATGGGGTTGGACGGCCGTCTGGAGCGCATTAATGAGCGCGCGCCTATCTATTATGTGCGGCAGGGACTCTCCCTGCGCCCGTTGCTGCTGATGTACTACGAGGACGACATGAAGTGCCGCCCCGAGGAGACGCGCCTGATGTACGCCAATCTGCGCGTACTCGCGCCCGAGGCACACATCGAAATCCAGGAGCTGCCCGGCGGCCACTGCTCCCGTCCCCGCACCGCCGACTGCGCATTTGTGATGCTCGAGCGCGCCTTCCGCTTCGTCGAGGCGGTCAAGGCGCTCTAATCGAGTCGGCGCTCCGCCCGCCGGCTGCGTCGAATCTTCCGATAGAACGAACCCCCGCGCCTCTGCCGCAGCAGA
>DKYK01000011.1:17453-18118 GCA_002492415.1 Christensenella sp. UBA7102 | reverse complement strand
CTTTCAAATTTCCAAACTGCACAATCAGATTTGTTTTGATTTCGTCAAAATAACTGTCCACAACATCATCGTAGTCGATTACCTCCCGCGCAATCTGGATATCTCTTTTTACAAAAGCGTCGATACTCCTCGTCACCATTTTAATTGTAGCCTTTGCCATATCCTGAATGGGCAGCGTATCATCGTATGTGGAAATGTTTGCCATCGTCACGATCTCTGCAACATCACCGGAATTGTCTCCGATACGCTCCATGTCCGTTACCATTTTCAACGCAGAAGAAATTACGCGCAGATCCTTTGCCACCGGTTGCTGCTGTAAAAGCAGCCTCATGCACATGGTTTCGATATCCCGTTCCTTTCGACTAATTTCAGAGGACAACTCCGAAACTTCGCCGGCAAGCTTGGCGTTTCCCTCCGCTAGTGCTTTTGACGCCATAGCGATTGCACTCTCGCAAAGAGCCCCCATTTGAATCAATTCTTTATTCAGCAAGTCCAGTTGTCCGTCAAATTTTGACCTCATTTAACCAAACCTCCCCGTAATGTAATCTTCTGTCCGTTTATCTTTGGGCTGTGAGAACATTTCCTCCGTTTCTGAAAACTCAATCAGATCTCCCAGCAGGAAAAAAGCCGTATTGTCCGAGATGCGGACTGCCTGCTGCATATTG
>DKYK01000011.1:5676-17188 GCA_002492415.1 Christensenella sp. UBA7102 | reverse complement strand
ATGCGGACTGCCTGCTGCATATTGTGCGTCACGATAACAATCGTGTATTTTTCTTTGAGCTTCATGGCCAGCTCCTCTATATGAGAGGTGGAAATCGGATCAAGCGCCGAAGTGGGTTCGTCCATCAAAAGAACTTGTGGCTCTACTGCCAGTGCGCGGGCAATGCAAAGGCGCTGCTGCTGACCGCCGGAGAGCCCCAAAGCATTCTTTTTCAATCTGTCCTTAACTTCCTCCCAGATAGCCGCGTGCCTGAGAGAACGCTCCACAATATCGTCCAGCTTCACTTTACTCCGTACTCCGTGCGTTCGGGGGCCATAGGCGATATTGTCGTAAATACTCATGGGAAAGGGATTCGGTTTCTGAAACACCATGCCAATATTCTTCCGAAGCGCATTTACATCTACAGAACTGTCGTAGATATTTTCTCCGTTATACATCACATCACCGGTAATCCTTACACCCGAGATCAGGTCATTCATTCTGTTTAATGTTTTCAAAAACGTGGATTTTCCGCAACCCGACGGGCCAATCAAGGCCGTAATACTCTTTTCCGGAATATCCATATTAATATTTCTTAGTGCCTGCGATTTACCATACCACAGGCACAGGTCATTTACTGTTATGATTGATTTCATAGACTTCTCCTTTTCCTCCAATATCGGCTGACGAGCGCTGCGGCCAGATTGATGATCAGCGTCATAACCATTAAAATTGCGGCGATCGCAAAGGCAACCTCAAACTCGCCCTGCTCCTTGGCATAAACATACAGCGCAACCGTTAGCGTAGCGCCTGAACTGACGAGCCCATCAAAAAATCCATTCAGGTCATGAGCGAAGCCCGCAGTAAAGAGCAGCGCCGCCGATTCTCCAAGAATTCTTCCCACAGAAAGGATGCACCCCGTAATCACTCCGTCCACACAACCGGGAAGCACCACGGTGCGGATGACGCGCCATTTGCCTGCGCCCAGTCCGAACGCCCCCTCCCGCAAGCTGGCCGGAACGGTCTTCAGGCTTTCCTGCGCAGTACGCATAACGGTCGGCAAATTCATGATAACCAGCGTTAGAGCACCGGCTACGAGAGATTTTTTCATATTCAGAAACTGGCAGAAGAACAGCATTCCCACAAGTCCGTAAATGATAGAGGGAATGCCCGACAAAGTCTCCGCCGCATACTCGATGATGCCGACAAGCCTTTTGCTTTTTGCGTATTCGGTCAGATAGATTGCTGCCCCTACGCCGAGCGGAAGCACAGCCAGCAAAGCGGCAATAATGATATACAGCGTATTCAAAATGTCCGGCAGAATGCCGATTTGTCCCGAGAGATAGCTCGGCTTTGTGGAAATCAGCTCCCATGTAATATGTGGAATTCCCTTTATCAGAATATATCCGATCGTAAACAGCGTAAGCGTTGCTGTAATTCCCACGGAAAGCCACATCAGGAGTTTCATGGTAAGGGTATAACCTTTTCGTGTGCTTGGCATTTTGTGACTCATCTCACCCCTCCTTATCCTTCTTTAAGAAGAAATTGAGCACTGCGTTGATCAGCATGATAAATAAAAACAGCACCAGTGCAATGGAAAACAGCGCCTGCCGCTGCAATCCAGCGGAATAGGACATTTCAGAGGCAATCGCCGTTGTGAGAAAACGCACACTGCCAAATAGCGAGGGCATATTGGCTACATTTCCGGCTACCATCATCACGGCCATTGCTTCGCCGATGGCGCGTCCAACACCCAGCACGACCGCTGCCGCAATACCGCTCTTTGCCGCTGGGACGGAAACACGGAAATAAGTTTCAACAGGTGTCGCGCCAAGCGCCAAAGATGCGTCCTCGTATTCCTTTGGGACGGCTTCAAGCGCAGCGATTGACACTTTGATAATGGACGGCAGGATCATAATCGCCAATACAATGATTGCAGCCAACAGGCTCGCTCCGTCCGACAGGCTGAACGCCTTTCGGACAAAGGGGACGAGCACGATCATTCCCACAAGTCCGTATACGACCGACGGAATTCCGGCAAGCAGGCTGACCGCCGATTCCATAGCGATTTTTACTTGCGTTTGAGCAAGTTTGGCAAGATACACGGCGGCCATAAACCCAATCGGCACACCTATGAGTATTGCGCCCGCTGTTCCGTAAACACTGGCCAGTATAAACGGTAGAATACCGTAAGAAGGTTTTGCCGCCGTCGATGCCCATTCCTTTCCAAGCAAGAACTGAAAGATACCTATTTCACGGATCGCAGGAATGCCAGACAGAACAAGATAACTCGTGATCATCAAAACGAATCCAACTGTAACAAGTCCCAGCACAAGGAATATACCATGTACAATTTGTTCAAATAGTCTTCTTTTCTTCATCACTGCATTCCTTTCAATCGTGAAAAGCGGCAGCTTCTGCCGCCGCTTCTTTCATTTATTTTACCGGTACGGCGCCCGCATTTTGAATTACTACCGAAGCATCGCTCGATGTAATGTAGTCGAAAAATTTTTGTGCCGCGCCAGACAACTCACCGTCGGTTTTCGTAACCAATACGAAGTTACGCTGTACCACATAACTTCCATCTTGAATCGTAACTTCGCTCGGTGCCACGCCGCCGACTTTGAGCGCTTTTACGCTATCCTTTACGGATGCAAGGGAAGCATAGCCGATGGCGGCGGGGTTTCCGGCAACTGTGGTAATGACATCACCTGTGGAGGTCAACTCCTGGCGATACTTGCACTTTTCTGAAGTTCCCGTAATCGATTCAAAACCATCTCGTGTGCCGCTTCCGGCTTCACGCCCGATCAAAACGATGTCAGCATCAGCTCCGCCAACCTCATTCCAGTTTTTGATTTCTCCGGTATAGATTTTTGCAATATCTCCAAGGGTGAGATCCGAAACGGGGTTTTCAGGATTCACAATAATCGCAATTCCGTCGTAGGCAAGAACTGTTTCTGTAAGCCCCTGTGCTTTTTCCTCATCCTTCAGATCACGGCTGGAAAGGCCAATATCACAGTATCCTTCGGCCACTGCTGTAATACCCGAACCGGAACCGGTGGGATTGTATGTAACGGTGATGCCCTGGTTATCCGCTTCAAAGGTTTCCTTCAGCGAGCCGATCACCTTTTCCATCGATGTAGAACCGTCCGTTGCCACTGTCCCTGTCACTTCTGTACCGGATTGTTTTCCGCATCCTGCAAACATGGATACGGCACAAACTGCGGCGAGTGCCAGTACGAGTACTTTTTTTGCTTTCATAATCAACATCTCCTTTTGCTTTTATAACCTTTTCGATTACGGCTTCATTATACCGACCGAACATCAAATCCGTTACCATGGCTCTGTCAGATCTGCGTAAAGTTGGTTTCTATATCGTCCATGGTTTAAGTTCAAGCATTCCATTTTTAAAATGCCAGAGACATTCTTATCCCCGCTCTATTGTGGGGACAGCTGGAATTGAATATTGGGGGCGAAGCGTGGTATGCTTACACCAGATCGAAATAGGCTTGGGATGAGTGTTGAGACCCTTGCTCACTGTGGAGGATGAGTCTACCAGTGATCATTTCTTTTTGCAGAGCTTCACGGACGGTATCTGTAACAAGAGAAGAAGACAGATTGATGCCGTTTTTCTATGAAGAGGGAAAACTTTCGTCAAAACCAGTAAAACCGAATTATATTATAAAGAAAAACCCCGGAAATATCGTATTTCCGAGGTTTTGAAAGTTTTTGATTGTAAAAACGCGACCAATTATCTCTTGGAGAACTGCGGTGCGCGACGGGCTGCCTTGAGGCCGTACTTCTTGCGTTCCTTCATGCGGGGATCGCGGGTGAGGAGACCGGCTTTCTTCAGCGCGGGACGCAGGTCAGCATCCGCCTTGCACAACGCACGGGAAATGCCATGACGAATCGCACCCGCCTGTCCGGTGGTGCCGCCGCCGTAGACATTGACAAGAACGTCAAAGCGAGCGCCGGTATCGGTCAGCGCAAGCGGCTGACGAACGGTCATCTTCAGGGTTTCCAGACCAAAGTAATTTTCAATATCGCGATTGTTGATGAGGATCTTGCCCTCGCCGGGAACGAGACGAACACGGGCGACGGACTTCTTGCGGCGGCCAGTGGCCTGATATGCTAATGCTGCCATGTGTTATTCTCCTTTCCTCTTACTTCAGGTTCAGAACTTCGGGGTTCTGCGCCTGATGATCGTGCTCAGCGCCCTTGTAGACGCGCAGCTTCTTGATCATCTGACGGCCCAGCGCATTCTTGGGGAGCATGCCGCGGACGGCCTCGATGACCGCCAGATCCGACTTTGTCTCCATCAAGATCTTGTAAGAGGTTTCCTTCAGGCCGCCCGGATAACCGGAATGGCGGCGGTAGAATTTCTGATCGAGCTTTTTACCGGTGAGAACCACCTTATCTGCGTTGAGGATGATCACATGATCGCCGGTATCGACATGAGGCGTGTAAGTCGGCTTGTTCTTGCCGCGGAGAATGGCCGCTACCTGAGACGCCAGGCGTCCGAGCGCCATGCCCTCGGCATCCACAACGTACCACTTTCTCTGTACGGTTTCAGCCTTAGCCATATACGATTTCACAGGGTTTCCCTCCAAATTATTGAAGTAAATTTCTGTCGCCTGTGCGCGTTGGTCAGTCGCCACAGACATGTCGTTCCAGCAACCGGGGCTAATGGTCACAGTTCAACGCAACGTATATTATACTTGATTTTCCCACTTGCGTCAAGCATTTTCCGCGTTAAATAACAGTTTTTGGCGGAGGATCCGCCGTGCCGTCTCTTCCTGGCCCGGGTAGAGCACGCGCATCAACGTCAGCCCTTGCGCGGGCGCCGTAAAGCCCAGGTCCAGGCGGTCGTGCGTGCGTATGGCGCGGGCCAGCGCGTCCTGCGGCAGTTTGTTCTGTCCGACGAGCATCAGCGTGCCTGCAATGATGCGCACCATATTGTAGAGAAAGCCCGTCCCCCACACCATGAAACAGACCTGCTCTCCCGCCCGCGACACTTGCGCGGCCTTCATTTCACGCACAAATGTCTTGGACGTGCCCCCAGAGGCCATGAACGCAGAAAAGTCGTGCGCGCCCACAATGTCCTGCGCCGCGGTGTTCATCCTGTCCACATCCAGCGGCACAGGGCAATGCGCGGAATAGCGTCCCAGCATGGCAGAAGCGTGCGGCGCATTGACAATGGTGTAGGCATACACCTTCCCCGCCGTGGAAAACCGGGCATGGAAGTCGGGAGCGGTTTCCCAGGACTGCTGAATGCGCACGTCAGGCGGCAGCAGAGTATTGAGCGCGAAGCTGAACTTCTCTCCAGGGATGCGTGTCTCAGTATCAAAGTGCGCCACCTGGCCCATCGCATGCACGCCCGCGTCGGTGCGCGACGCGCCGACGATGGGCACGCGCCCGCCGCCTGAGAGCTTTGCCAGCGCCTCCTCCACCACCTGCTGCACAGCCAGCGCATTGTCCTGGTTTTGCCAGCCCGCGTAATTCGTGCCGTCATAGGCGATGCGCAGCGCGATGCGGCGCGTCACAGCAGACGCTCCAGCAGCACCAGACCCGTCGTCACGGCAACGACGGCGATGCCGGCATAATCGATGCCCGTCACGTGCAGCTGCTTCATTCGGGTGCGGTTCGTACCGCCGTGATAGCAGCGCGCTTCCATTGCCATGGCCAACTCGTCCGCGCGGCGGAAGGCGCTGACGAACAGCGGCACCAGCAGCGGCACCATGGCCTTGGCCCGCTGCAAAAGATTGCCCGTATCAAAATCCGCACCCCGCGCAGTCTGCGCCTTGATGATCTTGTCGGTCTCCTCCAGCAGCGTGGGGATAAAGCGCAGGGCAATGGTCATCATCATGGCCATTTCGTGCACGGGAAAGCGAATGGCGTTCAGCGGCTTGAGCAGCCTCTCCAGCGCATCGGTCAGCGCCATGGGCGAGGTGGTCAGCGTAAGCAGAGAGGTTCCCACCAGCAAAAACACCAGCCGCAGCGCCATGAACACGGCAAATCGTATGCCCTCCTTATAGACGCGGATGATCCACCACTGAAAGAGCAGCTCTTCTCCGCGGTAGAAGAATATGTTCAGCACAAAGGTCATGACCACGATAAACAGCACGGGCTTGACCGAGCGCAGCAGGAATTTGGGCTTGATGCGCGAGAGAAAGGCCGTGCCCGCGATAAACGCAGCAAGGATCGCGTAGCCCAGAAACCCTTTGACCAGGAATACCAGCGCGATATAGACCACCATCAGCATGAGCTTGACGCGCGGGTCCATGCGATGCACTGCGGAATTTCCAGGGAAGAACTGCCCCAGTGTGATGTCTTTAAGCATGCTCTTTCCCTCCCAACAGGCTCAGCAGCGCCCGCTCCATCTCGTCCATGGTGTGGATATGCCGGGGCAGATCAAAACCTCTGCGGCTGAGCTCTCCCGCGAGCGTCGTCACCGCAGGCACATCCAGCCCCATCGCGCGCAACCGCTCCTCCTGGTCGAAAACCTCGTCGGGGGTGCCCTGCATCTCCAGCCTGCCGTGGTTCATCACGAAGATGCGGTCGGCAAACCGCGCCACATCGTCCATGGAATGCGAAACCATTAAAATGGTACGTCCCAATTTGTGCCAGTTTTCCACAAGGCTGAGGATATAATCCCGGCCGTAAGGATCCAGGCCCGCAGTGGGCTCGTCCAGGATCAATATGTCCGGCTCCATCGCCAGCACGCCCGCGATGGCCACGCGCCGCTTCTGTCCGCCCGACAGCTCAAAGGGAGACTTGTTCGCAAACTGCGCATAGTCCAGATCCACCAGCCGCATCGCGTCGCGTACACGGGCGGCGATCTTCTTCTCGTCCAGTCCCAGGTTTTTGGGGCCGAACGCGATGTCCTTTTCCACCGTTTCCTCAAAAAGCTGATACTCCGGGTACTGGAACACCAGCCCAATGGTGCGACGCACCTCCTTCATGTTGGTGCTCTTGTCCGCAAGATCCATGCCGTTGACGATGACCGTGCCGCCCGTGGGCTTGAGCAGGCCGTTGAGGTGCTGGATCAGTGTGGACTTGCCGCTGCCCGTGTGGCCGATGATGCCGATAAACTCGCCGTCCTGAATTTTGAAATTCACTTTGTCCAGCGCCGTGGATTCAAACGGACTGTCAGCATTGTAGGTATGAGTCAATTCTCTTGCTTCAACCGGCATAGCTCCTCCACCATCTCCTCTACGTTCATGGGCGCGCCGTGCACATCGATGCCGTGGGCGCGCAATCTGTGCGCAAGCTCCGTCATCGGCGGTACGTCCAGACCAATATCCTTGAGGCGCTCCACCTGGCTGAACACCTGCGCGGGCTCGCCCTCCATCACGGTCTGGCCCTTTTCCATCACGATCACGCGGTCGCCGCGCAGCGCCTCTTCCATGAAGTGCGTAATGAGCACAACCGTCATGCCCTCCTCCTCGTGCAGGCGCTGCACGGTATCCATGACCTCCCTGCGGCCGCTGGGGTCGAGCATGGCCGTGGGCTCGTCCATCAGAATGACGTCGGGCTTCATCGCAAGCACGCCTGCGATGGCCACGCGCTGCTTCTGCCCGCCCGAGAGCATGTGGGGCGCCGACGCGGCGTATTGCGTCATGCCAACGGCCTTGAGCGCCTGATAGACGCGGCGTTGGATCTCCTGCGGCGGCACGCCCAGGTTCTCCAGCCCGAAGGCCACGTCCTCCTCGACGATGGTTGCCACCATTTGGTTATCAGGATTCTGAAAGATCATCCCCACCTTCTGGCGCACGTCCCAGATGCGCTGCTCGTCGCGGGTATCGATGTTATCCACCAGCACGGCGCCGCTCTTGGGCAGAAACAGCCCGTTGAGGAGCTTGACCAGCGTGGATTTTCCCGAACCGTTGTGCCCGATGATGGACAGCCATTCACCCTTCTGCACCGTCAGGGATACGCCCTTTACGGCCATATCCGCGGGTTCATCGGGATTTTCATATTCATAATAGACATCGCTGACGCGAATGATTTCCATATTTTTTCTTCCTTAAAAACCGTAATTTACAGCGAACGGAGGAACGTGCGGATGAGCGCAATGTTCTCCTTCTCGCGCGCCATCAACGCAAATTGACCCAGGGGCCCGATGTTCTCCACTTGCGCGCCGGGATACAGGCCCTTGAGCAGCGCGCGCTCGCGCTCCTTGTAGTAGTGGTCGCCCTCGGACTCCATGATGAGCGTCTTGCCCATCCACCCCTCCATGTCTCCGACACGGAAGGGCTTCTTCTCATAGATGTCGGGCAGCGCGCGGCAGTTGAGAGACACGAACTGCTTTTTGTAGACATAATGCTCGTAGGTTTCGGAGATGAACGCGCGCCAGAACTGCATGCCGTCCTGCAATTCCTCCGGGCACATACTGTCAAAGGTCTGGTAGCCCATCTGCTGGCGCATGGGTTCAAAGGGCGCGATGGCGTAGCGCAGCACCATCTTTTTGCGCAGGATCCAGCGCTGGCAGTCCTCGTCCGGCAGCTCCTTACACGGCGCGCCGCAGGTGATGAGCACCTGCGCCGGCACTTCGTCGCGATACAGCCGCAGATAGGTCTGGCTGATCAGTCCGCCGATGCCGCACGCCACCAGAATGGCCTGCTTGACACCCAACTCCTCCATCAGCAGCGCATGCAGCCTGCGGGCGTATTCCTCCATCGTTTTGCAGGCGGGCAGCGACACTGCGACGCAGCGCATGTCCACGCACAGATCCTGCAGATAGGGAAAGAACACCTCGCCATGGCCCATGCCGCTGGGGATAAACACCAGCGCGCGCTCGCCCTGGCCCAGATCCCACACGCGCCAGATCAGGCCATCTTTCTCCATCGTCTGGGCGGGGTGCGTCTCGCGAAAACCTGTCAACCTGCGCACCGCGGGCAGCGGCGCGATCTGGTAAATATCCTCAAAGCTCCTTGCCATGCGCGTTTCTCTCCCTTAATCCTTCACGATATTTGCGACCATTTTCACGGGCTCGGCGCCTTCGTTGCGCACGCCGTGCTTATGGCCCGAGTGGGTCAGGATGCAGTCGCCGGGGTGCGCGGTGTACTCGCTATCGTCGTCCGTGATGATCGGCTCGCCCTGCAGGATGTAGAACATCTCGCACTCGCCCACATGCTCGTGCACGCCGATGGATGCGCCGGCCGGGATGGTGATCACGCCGAACAGACGGCACTTGCCGGGCAGCTCAGCGCCGTCGGCGATGGGGCTGATGGTCACGGCGCCCGCTCCGCCGCGCATCTGGGGCTTGAGCACATCGGGGTGCGCATTCTTCTTTACAAACATGTCGTTCCCTTTCCTTTCTCATTTTGCGTTGCGCTCGTAGAGCAGCCGCAGGCCCTTGAGCGTCAGCTGGCCATCGATGATGTCGATGGTGGAGGTCTCCGAGGCGATCATACGCGCCATGCCGCCGGTGGCGATGACGCGGATGTGCTCCGATCCGCCGATCTCCGCCTTCATCTTGCGCACGATGTAGTCCACCTGGCCCACATACCCATAGACGATGCCCGCCTGCATGTTGGTGATGGTATTGCGCTGGATCACGCTATCGGGCTTGACCAGCTCCACCTTGGGCAGCTGCGCCGCGCGCTCGGTCAGCGCCTCGGAGGACATTTTGACGCCCGGGCAGATGGCGCCGCCCAGGAACTCTCCCTTCTTGGAAATCACGCCAAAGGAAGTCGCGGTACCAAAGTCGATAAAGATGCACGGCCCGCCGTAGTACTTTTGCGCAGCCACCGCGTTGCAGATGCGGTCCGCGCCCAGCGCCTGCGGATTGTCGTACCGGATGTTGATGCCCGTTTTGATGCCGGGCTCCACCTGCAGCGGCACGATGCCGAAATAGTCGTCGATCATGTGCTCGATGGTGTAGTTGATGGTGGGCACGACCGAGGAGAGAATGATGCCTTCCACATCCTTGGCCTCGTACCCCGCGTGGTTCAGAAACATCATCAGCAACACGCCGTATTCGTCGTGCGTCTTGTGGCGGTCTGTGGACATGCGCCACGCTTTTTTCAGCCTCTCATCCTCAAACAGCGCGCATTTGATGTTGGTATTGCCGATGTCCAGTGTCAGTATCATGCCTAAGATCAATCCTTTCCCGGATGTGTCTCCTGTTTTCTTTTGCGGCCCAGCCCGCGCACCGCCATGCACACGGCAATGGAAATGACCACCGCCGCAATACATTCCGGTATGCCGTTGGTCGCGCAGACGCCCAGGATCGTATAGCCCACAGCCGCTGGGTCCACACCAATCGCCTCCGCGTATCGCTCTGCGTACAGCATATAAATAAAGCCCATCACTCCCACCGTGTTGGTCAGTGTGCCGGCCAATGCGCCGCAGCCGATGGAGAGCGCGTGCTTTTTTGTCAGCTTCTCCAGACCGCGGAACGCATAGTAGGCCGCCGGCCCGATGAGAATGCGCGGCAGGATGGAGACCAGCGGGTTCATCATGATGGGCGCCATCAGCGTACCGCCGCTGACCGCCTTATACAGGCTCACCAGCCCAAAGATCAGCCCGATGATGCCGCCCACGACAGGCCCTTCCAGTATCGCGCCGATGATGGCGGGCAGGTGCATCGTGGTCACGCCCAGCGGTCCGATGGGGATGATGCCCAGCGGCGTCAGCCCCAGCACCACGGATACGGCCGAAAGCATGCCAGCCACGACGAGTCTGCGCGTCTTCTCGCGGTTCTTTTGAAGCGTAGTCATATTCAATTCCTCCCATTCAGGTTCCGTTGCCCGGATACCTGACGTGCCAAAGATGTTGCCGCCAAGCGGACAGCGCGCTTTTCCACCCCGTCGGCACCGCGCACGGTTGCCGCAGAATGTGATGTGTATATTTTAGACCTAAAAGTGCTGCTTTGCAACAGATTCACGCGCAATTAACGCGAAAGCATGGTATAATATTCATGCAAAGAAATATAAGGAGGGTCATCCCCATGAACGACACTGCAAAGCTCACCGGCCTTGCCCACATCGGCATCTTTACCGCAGACCTGGAGGCCTCCATTGCCTTCTACAAGCAGCTGGGCTTCTCTGTTGACGCGGAATGCGCGCCCGGTCCGCGCCTCACCTTCATGTCCCTTGGCACCTGCCTGCTGGAGCTGATCTGCCCGCCCGACCCCGCCGCGCTGGAAAAGCGCAACGCCAACGGCTGGATCGGACACGTCTGCATCGAGTGCCGCCACATCGACGAGGTGGTGGCGGATTTCAAGGCCCGAGGCATCATCCCCGCCTCCGCGCAGGTCGCCTATAACGAAAAAATACTGGGCGGTGTAAAAAACATATTCTTTGACGGCCCATCGGGCGAATCCATTGAGCTGTTCGACTATCTGAAGGATTGATCCCCTTCTCCACGAAAAGGAGGCTCCGCGCATGCTCCTCTTTGATTGGCTTCGGTATTTTGTGCGCGCCTGGTGGCCCGGCCTGCTCGTGCTGCTCGCGCTCATCGCGTTGGCTGCGGCCTACCTCTCCTCCGCCCTTCGCTCACGCGGCAGACCCGCGGTGGAGCGAAGGGG
>DKYK01000011.1:5121-5361 GCA_002492415.1 Christensenella sp. UBA7102 | reverse complement strand
CGGCGCGGGCCTTGCGGGCGGCTTTGGCGGCTTCGGTCCCATGAGCCGCTTCGGCGGCGGCGCAGGCCCCTTTGCCACCCCCGGTTCCCTGCAGCTGTACGGCAGGGAACGACCCGCCGATTTCCCCGAGGAAAAGGAAGATCCCCGCAAACGCTGACCCAACCCCTTCCCGAAAGGAGGCCCCGCGATGTCTGACTACCTCACACCCGCTCCCCACATGCACATCTCCTTTGTGATCTT
>DKYK01000011.1:0-4863 GCA_002492415.1 Christensenella sp. UBA7102 | reverse complement strand
CATGCACATCTCCTTTGTGATCTTCTTCATCGCTTTGGGCGTGCTGCTGGCCGCCGCGCTGGTAATTTACCTCGTGCAGGCCATCCGCTCCCGCGGCAAGCCGCCGGTCGAGCGCAAGACCACCGGTCTGCTCTCCGGTGTGGGCGGCTTCGGCTACGCGGGCAAGCACATGGGCGGCGGCCCGGCAAACGCCAACGCCCCCGGCATGTTCCTCATCAACTCCGCAAAAAATACTGACCTGCCCGACGTCGAGCCGGAAGATCCCCACAGGCGCTGACGGCCTCTGCCCCCGAAAGGAGGATACGCAATGTATATTTCACCCGATGAGCCCATGCACATCTCCTTTGTGATCTTCTTTATCGCATTGGGCGTTCTGTTGGCCGCTGTGCTGGTGATCTACCTCGTGCAGGCCATCCGCTCCCGCGGCAAGCCCAGGATTGAGCGCAAAGGCGCGGGTCTGCTGGGCAGCTACGGCGGCATGGGCGCGCCGGGCGGCAAGCCAACCGGCGCAGGCGCAATGGGCGGCGTTCCCGGCGTCACCGCCCTTTACGGCAAGAAAAACGCCTCCGACCCGCCCGATGAGCCCGAGGATCCCCGCAGGAAATAACCGTCCGTCTCCCCGAAAGGAGGTCGCCGCATGCACGACTATCTGTCTTCTGAGCCCCAGATGCACCCCATCTTTGTGACCTTTTTCATCGTGCTGGGCGCGCTGCTGGCCGTTGTGCTCGCCATCTACATCGTGCAGGCCATACGCTCTCGCGGCAAGCCGCCCATTGAGCGCAGGGCCAGCGGGTTCCTCGCGGGGGATCCGGGCAGCTTCAGCCAAAACCTCGGCGGCGCCCCCGTGAACCACAATGCGCCCGGCATGTTCCTCATCAACACCGCACGCGATCCCCAATGCCCCAATGCGGATCGGGAAGATCCTCACAGACGATAAAAAACAAAGAACGCAACGGTCGGATGCGGCATTTTCACCGCATTTGACCGTTGCGTTCATCTTTCACCGTAATCTCCCCGGCGAGGTTGCGCGAAAAGAGCTCACAAATGTGCCCCGCAGCCATGCCCTGCCCCAGCGCCCACATCAGCTTGGTCATCGCAGCCTCGCTGGTCATGTCTCGACCCTGGATCACGCCCAAGGAGAGCAACTGTCGCCCCACCTGGTAAACGCCCAGGTCGGAGGCGTCGTAGAGGCACTGCGTGGTCACTACGATGCTCACGCCGCGCGCCAATGCTGCGCGGATGCCCCGCAGCCCCTCATGCAGCACGTTGACGCCGCCCAGTCCGAAGGCTTCGATCACAATGCCGCGATACCCCATGTCCGCAAGATGTTCAAAGATTTCCGGGCTGAGGCCTGGCGTGAGCTTGAGCAGAAATACGTCGCAGCTGATCTCCGGCCGCAACTGCGCGGGCCCGCGCTGCGGCTGCAGCGCTTCCTTGTCGATGACCAGCCCACGGTTGCTCACTTGCGCTGCATACCGCGCATTGACGCTCTCGAACGCGTTGAATCCGGAGGCGCGCACCTTGACTGCACGGCAACCCAGCATCACCCGCCGGTCAAAGGCCAAATACACACCGGCGTAGCCCTGCGCAGCCATCGCAAAGGCAGTGCTCAGGTTGTCCGGTCCGTCGGAGAGCGCTTCGGCCAACGGCACCTGGGATCCGGTAAACACCACCGGTCGATCAATACCGGGCAGCATCCACGTCACGGCCGAAGCCGTATAGGCCATTGTGTCGGTGCCGTGGGACACCACAACGCCGTCGTAATCCAGCCGTCTTTCAAATACGCTTCGCGCGATGGTTTGCCACTCCGCAGGCCGCATGTTGGAGGAATCCAGGCACATCAGATCCTCCACCTCGATGTCAAAATAGCTGCGCAGCTGACCCAACTGCCGCTCCATCACGTCCGAGCGATGGGGCTCCAAACCTGTGCCGCCCGGCAGCGACGCGATGGTGCCGCCCGTCGTCAGCAGCAAGATGCGTTTTCTTCCGTCCATAAATCCCCTCCGCCCTCAAAATTTTAGAAGTAGTATGCCTGCATTCCCTTCCATGTTAAAGGCGCCCTTGCCGCTTTTCTTACAGCAAGGGCGCGCCTGCATAGCTCCGCTCAGTCCGCCCAGCGCATCGCGCGCAGCACCGCGCGGTGCCACTGGCGCAGCTGCTCGTCCCGCTGCCCCTCCGTCCAGCCCGGTTGGAATACCGTCTCCGGCTTCCACAGCGCCGCCAGCTGCTCCCGGCTCTCCCAGACGCCGACCGCAAGACCCGCAAGGTAGGCCGCGCCCAGCGCCGTGGTCTCTGTCACCGCCGGCCGCACCACCGGGATGCCCAGTACGTCCGCCTGGAACTGCATCAGGAAGCCATTCGCGCTGGCGCCGCCGTCGGCGCGCATCTGGTTGAGCGGAATGTCGCTGTCCTTGACCATCGCGTCCATCACGTCGGCATTTTGAAAGGCAATGGATTCCAGCGTCGCGCGCACGATGTGCGCCCGCCCCGCTCCGCGCGTCAGACCCACAATCGCCCCACGGCCATACATGTCCCAATACGGCGCGCCAAGGCCCGTAAACGCGGGCACCACATACACGCCGTTGGCGTTTTCAACGGAACGGGCGATGTCCTCGGTCTCCGCAGCGCTGCTCACCAGCTTCATTTCGTCGCGCAGCCACTGCACCGCCGCGCCCGCGACAAACACCGATCCTTCCAGCGCATAGTCGGTCTTGCCGCCGATGCGCCAGGCCACGGTGGTCAGCAGTCCGTTTTTACTCTCCACGGCCTCGCCGCCCGTCTGCATCAGCAGAAAGCCGCCCGTGCCGTACGTGGTTTTGACCATGCCCTTTTCAAAGCAGGCCTGTCCGAACAGTGCCGCCTGCTGATCGCCCGCGACGCCCGCGATGGGAATTTCCACGCCCAATATGCCCGGATCCAGCATGCCCACCACGCCCGAGGAATCCACGACCTTTGGCAGGATGCACCGCGGGATCTCCATCAGCTCGAGCAGCTCTTCATCCCAGTCCATGGTGTGGATGTTGAACAGCATGGTGCGCGAGGCGTTGGAAACGTCGGTCACGTGCGCATGCTCGCGCGTCAGGTTCCAGATCAGCCAGCTGTCCACCGTGCCGAATAGCAGCTCGCCCGCCTGCGCGGCCACTTTCGCACCCGGCACATTGCGCAGCACCCACTGGATCTTGCTGCCGCAAAAATACGCGTCTGGGATCAATCCCGTCTTTTTGCGGATCTCCTCCGCCGCTCCCTCGGCCTTGAGACGCTCGATCTCCGCAGCTGTGCGGCGGCACTGCCACACAATGGCATTGCACACGGGCCTGCCCGTCGCCTTTTCCCAGATCAGCGTCGTCTCGCGCTGGTTGGTGATGCCGATTGCCGCGATGTCGTGCGCGTCAATGCCTGCCTTGCGCACGGCCAGCTTCAATGCCTCGGTCTGTGAGCGCAGGATGTCCTGCGGATCGTGCTCCACCCATCCGGGCTGCGGGTAGATTTGCGGGAACTCAATGCCGTGCGAGGCGACAAATTGCCCGTTTTCGTCAATGACCACTGCGCGCGAGCTCGTGGTACCCTGATCCAATGCCACGATGTATTTCATGGAATCGCCCTCCCCCATGTCGCGTTGTATTTACCCTGCCTTCATTATAGCAAAACGCGGTCGTGTCAACAAGTGCGTGCGCCGCATATTTATGGAGTGAGACCTATCCCGAAAGGAGATCCGCAAGATATGGATAAGCTGGCTACATACGCGCTGGTCGCCGCCATCGGCGAAATCACCAAGCCCACGCGCGAGGAGCGCAACCGTGAGGGCGATCGATGGGTGGCGCTGCGCACCCACACCGCCCCGCCCACCACCATTCTTTCTTCCGACGACCCACCCGCTGCGCAGCCTGCGGCGGCCGCGCCGCCCGCACGCCGCCCCTCGCTGTTCCTTGCGGTGGACGCCCATCACCGCGATGCCCGCCGCAGGGCTGGCCTCATCTGACGTAAGAAAGCCCGGGGACGTGCAAATGCCGCCGTCTCCGGGCTTTCTATCCATTCAAACCGTGAATTCGTACAGACGATAGATCTTCTTTGCCATGCCGCCCGCCATCACATGCGCAAAGAAGCGGCGCTCAAAGCCTTGCAGCTGCTCCACCAGCGCCCGCGGCGTCAACTCCCGCTCCCCGGCAAGCCGCAGCCCCGCTTTCTCCGCCAGTGCCTGCGGGTCGTCAACGCCGTAAAGCATGCGCGCGCCCACGGTGTTGACGGGATTTTTCCATTTGGACACCTTCGCCGCGAACACCGTATAGCAGTCCACCAGCACATCCAAATGCGCAAACCGTCCGTGCAGACGCTGCAGCAGCTCCGCCAACTCCGCCCCTGTCAGGTACATGCTCACGCCTTCCATCACCACGATGGCGCGCTCCGCTTCGGGCAGCTGCTTTACCCAATCCGCTTGCCGCGCGTCGCCCGCCAGCATGCGGTAGCGCGCATCCTCAGCAAAGTATCGCTTGCGCTCCCCGATCACCTCGGGAAAGTCCAGGTCTACCCAGAGGTTGTCCCCGCCCACACGGCGGCATCGGCTGTCCAACCCGCAGCCAATGTGCAGCACCGGCGCCTGTCCGTCCTGCGCCATGCGTCCGCGCGTCCAGTCGTCGAATACCGCCGCGCGCATGCCCATGGAATAAGCCAGCCACTTGCTCTTCGCCTTGCCGCGCAGCGGGAAGCCCTCCGCCGCCCAGATGCGCTCCGCATCGGGATCATGCAGCAGGATGCCCTTGCTGCTGACCATCGCCTTGCCATACAGCGGGATGTACAGCGTTCGATTGACTGCGTCCATCGCGCTCCCTCCTTCTGCCAAAGCAGCCCGGGCGCGCTGGGCTCCCG
>DKYK01000010.1:23833-45786 GCA_002492415.1 Christensenella sp. UBA7102 | reverse complement strand
CAAAATTAAGGAACGAGAAATGTCCACCTTACAGGGCGCATCCGCCGAATGCGGAAACGGGAAAGGGGTTCTGGAGGGGCTGAGGACAGAATAGAGAGGAAGTTCTGTGGGCAGCGATGGGGTGAGTTCCTGAGATATAAGTTTCGTACTTATTTAACGCTTATGTTTGTGTACGCCGCTGAGATTGAGTAGGGGATTGCACTGGTTTGATATTGATTAAACAACGCTAAAATCATATTATATTAGTGCTTTGACCGCAACGAAGAATAGTTCAATGCTCAGGAGCAACATGAGCGCCGTATACGGGGTTGGCGGGGAGAGTGATGCTACCGACATCGCTCTCTTTTTTTGTTGCGCTGTACCATCCCGTATCGCTCTCCCTGGAAAACCGATGGGGGCTGCTGGGAGATACCAACGAGACGGATGAGAAAATCGCCGCAGAGAAAGAGCGGCTGGAAACCGAGACCGCCAGCCTGCAGCAAGCCCAGAGCGAGGAAGCTCTGTGGATAGCGATGGTTGAATTCGCTTTGCTTCCGGCATCGCCTGGGACTGCTCCCCATAGTGTACAAGTTTGCTTGCCTTATAATCCTTGCGGCGCCGGCCCTGGAGAAGGGCTGCGGGGTTTGACAAACGGACGCGATGGGAATAGAATACGAGTATAATGAAAGCTTTGCAATGCAAGGAGGACAAAGACATGTTTGCACAGAGCAACGGCGTGGCAACCATAAGCAGCGGAAAACTGCAGGGCAAGCAGTGCGAACGCAACCCCGGCGTGTGGGCGTTTCTGGGCATTCCGTACGCAGAGGCGCCGGTGGGCGCATATCGCTGGCGCGCGCCCCGGCCCGTGACGCCCTGGGACGGCGTGCGCGACGCGACCCGGTATGCGCCGGATTGCCCGCAGGTCACGCTGCCTAAAGGCTCCTTCTACCAAGTGGAGTTCTATCCCAACGAAAAGGTGATGGATGAGGCGCAGGGGCTTGCGCTCAACGTCTGGACGCCCGCAAAGCCCGGCGAGCAGCTGCCCGTGTACGTGTGGATCCACGGCGGCGGCTTCCGCGAGGGTTCCGGCGGTGCGCTGCAGTTCATCGGCGACGCGCTTGCGGCCAAGGGCATCGTAGTGGTGACCATCAACTACCGCCTGGGCGCGCTGGGCTTCATGGCGCACCCGGAGCTGACGCGCGAGCAGGGCGGCGCTTCGGGCAACTATGCGTTTATGGATCAGGCGGCGGCGCTGGAGTGGGTGCGCGATAACATCGCGGCCTTTGGCGGAAACCCGGACCAGGTCACCATCGACGGGCAGAGTGCGGGCTCCATGTCGGTCATGGCGATGCTGAGCGCGGGACGCACGCGCGGGCTGTTCCGCGGCGCCATCTGCCAGAGTGGTTCGGCGTTTGGGCGCGTGGGCGCTGCGGGTGTGGGAACCTCGCTGCGCGAGGCGGAGGAGAACGGTCTGCGGCTGCAGAAAGCGCTGGGCTGCAGCAGCCTGGAGGAAATGCGCCGCTGCACACCGCAGCAGATCATGGAGGCGACGGATGAATATGGCATCCCCTTCCGCCCCATACTGGATGGTCGCATCATCGAGGAACCTTACGCGGAGCGCTTTGCGGCGGGGCGGCAGAACGTGGTCAACGTGCTCATGGGCTGCACCTGTGATGAGGATTGCCTGCACGAGACCCGGCCGGACGATTACGAGAACTATCTCAAGAACGCCGAGAGTTACGGCGATCAGGCGGAGGAATACCGCAGCGCATTCCCGGCGGCGAACAACGAGGAGGCGGGCCGCGTGGTCAGCTTTGAGCGCAGCGCACGCACCTTTGCGGGCATGCGCGCCGCCGCGGAGTACCAGATGAAGCACGGCGCGAACGCCTATCTCTACTCCTTTACCCAGACGCTGCCCAACGCCGATGGCACAACGGTGGGACCCTTTCATTCCGCCGAGTTGGTGTATCAGTTTGGCACGCTGTACACCGGCTGGCGGCCGTGGCGAGAGCAGGACTACCAGACGTCCGAGGCCATGATGACCTACTGGGCCAATTTCGTCAAGACTGGCGATCCCAACGGCGAGGGCATGCCGGCGTGGGACAAGCACGAGATGGGCGATGAGCGGTGTATGCTGCTAAGCGCCCAGCCGCACATGGGCGATGTGCCGCGCAAGGAGCAGGCCGCGTTTATCCAGAGGACGTTCTGATTTTTCAGACCGAAAGGATGGTGCATGATGTCTGATGTACGCACTGTGATTCTGCTGCGGCATGGCGAAGCCGACACCCCCGCGCCCGACGCCTTTCTGGGCCGCACTGATACCGCGCTGACCGAAGCGGGCCGCAACGCCGCCCAGAGCGCAGCGCACCGACTCTCGCGCATGCGGGTGGATGCCATCGTCTCCGGGCCGCTGGTGCGCTGCGTACAGACGGCGCGCCTGCTGCGGCTGCCGCCCCAGATCCAGGTGGAGCCGGGCCTCTCCGAGCGCGACTTTGGCGACTGGAACGGCAAGAGCCGCGCCCTCTGCCACGCGGAGGAGGCCGCTTGGGCACAGTTTGCCCAGCCCGACGGCGCAGCGCCTGGCGGCGAGAGCGTGTCCGCCTTTCATGAACGCGTGGTCGAGGCGTACGAACGTGTGTTGGACGAAAATGAGGGCGCGCCCGTGTTGCTCATCGTATCGCATCACTCGGTGCTGTGCTCCATCGCTTCGCACGCGCTGGGGCTGGGCGCTGCAGGAGCCTACCGCTTCGCCTGCGCGCCGGGCAGTCTGTCTGCCATCGATTACGTGGATGGCTTTGCCCAGCTGACGCGCTGGAACGCCTGACGCATCGGTGTATCTGAGAAAAATGTTGTGTTCCGGGAGGAAAATTGCACATGTCCATCAGACATACACGGCTGGAGATCGATCTGGAGGCCATTCGGCAGAACGTCACGCTGTTTCAGGGAGCGGCGGGCGGCGCGAAGGTGCTGGCCGTGGTCAAGGCGGACGCCTACGGCCACGGTGCGGTGCCCTGCGCCAAGGCCGCGCTGGAGGCGGGCGCCTGCGGCCTTGCGGTGGCGCTGATCGAGGAAGGCATGGAACTGCGTGAGGCAGGCATTGACGCGCCCATCCTCATGCTGGGGCCCACCGACGGTTCAGGCGCATTCGCCGCGGTGGAGAACGGCATCACACAGGTGGTGTTCGAGCCCGACACGCTGCTGGCGATGCAAGACGCGGCAAAATCTCTGGGCGTCACGGCGCAGGCGCACATCAAGCTGGATACCGGTATGAACCGCATCGGCGTGCGCACAGAGGGAGAACTGCGCGCGCTGCTGGACACCGCCGCGCAGTGCCCCAATGTGCGTGTCACCGGCGCGATGACACATTTTGCCACCGCAGACGTGCCAGACAGCGACTTTGGCGTGGAGCAGATCACGCGGTACGCGGCCTTTCTCAAGATCATCGAGGAATACGGGCTGAACGTGACGCGCCATGCGGCGGCGTCGGCTGCGGCGCTGCGTTATCCTCAGGCGCGTTACGACATGGTGCGCGCTGGCATTGTGATGTATGGCGTGGATGCGTTGGAGCAGCTGCCCGTGCGGTCCGCGATGCGCTGGGTTACGCAGGTCAGCTTCGTCAAAACCATTCAAAGAGGGGAGACTGTCAGCTACGGCAGGCGCTTTGCCGCGCAGCATCCCACCTGCATCGCGACTCTTCCCGTAGGCTATGCCGACGGCTACCGCCGCGCGTTTTCCAACAGAGCCTGCGCGCTGGTGCATGGCACGCGCGTGCCCGTGGTAGGCTCGGTGTGCATGGATCAGGTGATGCTGGATGTGACAGGGCTTCCCGTGCGCCAGGGCGACGAAGTGGTGCTGCTGGGGGCGCAGGGCGGGGAGAAAATCACCGCCTGTGAGCTGGCGGGCCTTGCGGACACCATTCCCTACGAGATCATGACGGGCATCTCGCGCCGCGTGCCGCGGGTGTGGCTCCATGGATAAGCGGCAACTGCGGGCGCGCATGAAGCGCGTGCGCGGCGCTATTCCCAATCGCGCACAGCAGAGCGCGGCCATTTGCGGGCACATACTGGCTCTGCCGGAATATGCCCGCGCGGAGTGCGTGCTGCTGTACATGCCCATTGGCAACGAGGCGGACGTGCGCCCTGTGCTGCAGCACGCGTTGGCGCAGGGCAAGGCCGTTTGCCTGCCCGTCTGTCGGGAGGACGGACGGATGGACGCAGTGCGCTGCACGGGCGAGGAGAGCCTGAGGCCCGGCGCGTTCGGTATCCTGGAGCCAGTGGGTGAGACCGTGCCCCCGCAGCGCATCGACCTGGTGCTCTGCCCCGGGCTGGCCTTTGACGGGGACGGCGGCAGGCTGGGCTACGGCAAGGGGTATTACGACAGATATTTAACGAAAGTTCACGCATTTTGCGCCGGAGTGTGCTATACTGAATGCAGGATAGAATCCGTGCCCGTTGGGCGCTGCGATGTGCCCATGGCGGCGCTGATCAGCCCGCAGGGGGTCACGCGCATGGGAGGATCGACATGAAGGATACGCTCAAGTTCGCTGGCGCCTCGTTTTTGATGCTGGCGACGTTGATTCTGATCAATATGGTATTCGTGCAGTCGCTGATGGGCGATTACGAGTGGCTCAACATTCTACTGACGGTGGTCTACACTGCGCTCGTGCTCGCCGCGGCGATCTACGACGGCCTCAATCGCGGCGCGAGAGACAGCAAGTTCTCCGCGCTGATGGAAAAGCAGAAGGCTGAGCGCGGCTATCAGATCAAGCCCGCCGAAGTCCAGCGCATGTATCGCCCCGCAAAGGGCATCACAGCCGGACTCATCGCGTCGGCCCCTGCCATTATGCTGTCTGTGATCGCGCTGTTTTTTGCGGGCAATGTCCCCACGTGGCTGACCGTTGCCAGCCGCCTGTGCCTGGGCGAGTTCCTGGGGCTGTTCCAGTACACGAGCGACGCGCTGCCGTATCTCTATTTGCCGCTGTCGCTTGTCTATCCTGCCTGCGTCGGCGTCGCCTATCTCTTTGGGCCTAAGATGTGGGCACGTCAGGTTGCGCAGATGGAAAAGGCCAAGCGCGAAAAACGGCGCAAGGTCAACCGTCGCCGCAAAAAGAAGACCGTCGCCTGACAGGGCTTGCAAAAGCGCCGCACTTTATTCAAAGCGCGGCGCTCTCGTTTATCCGGCATTGTGCAAATTCCCCCAAAAGCAAAAAAAGAGAGGCTAACGCCCCAAGTGTAGAGTAGGAGGAGTGACCAACGATACTGCCGAATCGCTTTCGGCACAGTTAGTATGACCCATGCTGCTCGGGTTATGCACGATTTTTTTCTGCTTTGGCCGGTTTTTTATTGTGGCCGTGCGTATTTTGTGGTATGATGATAAAACCTAAGGTTTGATTCGGAGGAGGATGGCCATGAGGATCATATCCGGGCAGGCCAGAGGGAGAAAACTGGTTGCGCTGCTGGGAGATAATACCCGTCCCACGCTGGACCGCACGCGCGAGGCGCTGTTCAACATCCTGCAGACGCGGGTCTTTGACGCACAGGTGCTGGATCTGTTCGCAGGCTCGGGCGCGCTGGCGCTGGAGGCGCTGTCGCGGGGGGCGGCGGGCGCCGTGCTGTGCGACCATTCCCCCGAAGCGTGCGCGGTCATCGAACAGAACATCGACGCGGTGCGCGTGCGCGGCCGCGCGCAGCTGCTGTGCTGCGAGGCGCGGGAGGCGCTGGCCCAACTGGCCGGCCGGCAGTTTGATCTGATTTTCCTCGATCCTCCCTATCATAAAGGGATGGTGGAGGAGGCACTGCGCGGCATTGCGGCGGGCGGTCTGCTCGCAGATGACGGGTGCATCTGCGCCGAAACGGCAGCCGACGAGGGCTTTGACGTGCCCGAGGGTTTTGCGCTGACCGATCAGCGCCGCTACGGCAAATCGCTGCTGCATTTTATGGAAAGGACCTAGTGCATGAAACGCATCGCGCTGTATCCCGGTTCCTTTGATCCCCTGACCGTGGGGCATCTGGACCTCATCGAACGGCTTTCCCGCCTCTATGACCAAGTCGTGGTGGGCGTGCTGCACAACCCGGACAAGAGGGGCTTTCTTCCGGTGGAGGCACGGTTGCGCGGCATCCGTGAATCCACGGCGCAGCTTGGCAACGTGACCGTGTGCGCGCATGACGGCGCGACGGTGGAGCTTGCGCGCCGGGTGGGCGCTCAGGTGATTGCGCGCGGCCTGCGCTCCGTAACGGACTTTGAATACGAGTCCGCGCTTGCGGCAGGCTATCACTATATGGAGCCGGAGATCGAGACGCTGTTTTTTCCGGCGCGCCCGGAGCACGGCGGCGTCAGCTCGTCGCTGGTCCGCAATATCTTTGCGCTGGGCGGGGATGTTTCGATGCTTGTGCCGCCCGCTGTGGCGTACACGCTGCAGGAATCGTCAAGCCCGAAAGGAGAAGTACAATCATGAATCTGATGGCGCTTTTGGAATATTTGGACGAAGAACTGAGCAAATCCGCCTCCGTGCCGCTGACAGGAAAGCGGCTTGTCGATGTGGAAAAGTGTCTGGACATCGTCAGTGAGCTGCGCGTGTCGCTTCCGGACGACGTCAAGGACGCCGAGGTGATCGTGCGTGACCGCGAGCAGATCCTGGCCGACGCGCAGAACCAGGCCGAGCAGATCCTGGCCGATGCTCGCCAGCAGTTTGAGCAGATGGTCAGCACCCATGCCATCGTGCAGGAGGCTCAGCGCCGTGCCAACGCCATCGTGAACGAAGCTATGGCTCAGGCAGACGAGGAGGCGGACAGCTGCACCCGCTATCTCAATGACGTGCTGGGCAATGTCGAGCAGCACCTTTCCCGTGTGCTGGACGACGTTCACAGGAATCGCGTCGAGGTCAACCGCGCAGCCGGCGGCAAAAATCCTCCGCCCCAGCAGCAGAATATCCCCCGCTGAGCGCGGCCGTCGAGGATGCCCTTCCCCCCCTCTCATCCAGGGGGTCATCTTCTCTGTGCGCTCCGCCCCTCCTGCCATTTCCAGGGCAGCAGAGAGAACAGCAGGCACAGCCCCAGAGCGGGCAGCGACAGCGCTTGCTGCGGCAGGACCGCCACAGCTTGCTCTATGGGGGAGAACACGGGCAGCGCGCTGCCAAAGAACAGGCAGAACGCGCGGCAGGCGGCAAACGACAGCGCGGCATGCGTCAGCCGCTGGGCAAAGTATGTGGAAAAGGGCACCTTTCCGGATAAAAACACCTGCGCCTGGCACAGCACTGACAGCCCGCCGAAGGCCGACAGGCCGCAGAGCATGGACAGCCGCAGCGGCATCGGCAGCGCAGCCTGCGCCGTCTGCGTCGCTCCCTGGCTGATTTCTAAAAAGCCTTCGAGCAGCGGACGCACCGCATCAGAGGGCAGCGCGAAGAGCAGTACCCGGCTCAACGCATCCGCAAGGCCCAGCGCCTCCAGCGCAGATGTCAGCGCAGAAAAGAAGGCGATGGCCGCACCCACGAACAGCACCGAAAGGCACGCTGAGCGCAGCGCGCTCGGCAGCGCCTGCAGCGGGGAAAGGCGCGCATCATAGCGAAAAGCCCCTTCACAGCGGGTATTTTCCCGCCCGCCAAAGCCCCGCCACAGCGCGCCATTGCATATCGCGCACAGGAAATGGATACCATAAACCAAAGCGCCCAGCGCTGGGCTGCCCAAGGCCGCGCCTACCGTGCCAATCAGGAACAGCGGGCTGGTTACGGTCGCTGCGGAGACGAAGCGTGCGGCCTGCGTCGCCGTGATGCCGCCACCCTGCAGATGCGGCTCCAGCAGACGTGCCCCATTCGGCGCGCCGGACAGCCAGGCAGCGAGCAGCGCGCCACCCAACGCGTCGGGCAGGCGCAGCAGACGGCACACAGGACGCAGCAGAGGGCCGGCGGCGCGCAGCGCGCCGCAGTCGCTCAGCAGCGTTGTCACCACGAAAAAAGGCAGCAGCGCGGGCAGCACCGCGTCCGCCCACAGGCGCAGCCCATCCCGGGCGCCCTGCATGGTCGCGGCAGGAGTACAAAAAAGCAGCGTGAGCAGCAGTCCGGGCACGAGCGTGCCCCACAGCGTGCGCAGCCTTTGGCGCATGTCCATCCCTCCCCAAAAGCAATGATTCGGGTGCGCAGTCCTTCCGTTTGCAATCTATGAAAAGAGGAGGAGTTCTTATGCAGGGTCGTCCCTTCAAAATCGGCGTGGCGCTGGGCGGCGGCGCATTTCGCGGCCTGGCGCACATCGGCGTGCTGCAGGTGCTGGAGCGCAACGGCATCGTGCCGGACATCATTACGGGCACCAGCATGGGCGCGCTCGTAGGCGGCATCTACGCATGCGGTATGAGCCTGTCGTTGATGGAGAGATTTTGTTACTCCATCAGCGAAAAGGACCTCATTGATGTCTGCCGTCCTCGCGAGGGCATTGTCGCGGGCAACCGCGTCGAGCTGATGCTGCGCACTCTCACCGGCAACCGTAATTTCGACCAACTGGATCGCACCTTTGCCGCCGTCGCCACCGACCTTTCCCGCGGCGAGCGCGTGGTGCTGCGCTCCGGCCCTGTCTATCAGGCCATTCGCGCATCCATCTCCATCCCTGGCATTTTTAATCCCTACCGCATTGACGGCGTCACCTATGTCGACGGCGGCGTCGTGGACCGCGTACCCATCCTCGCCGCACGCGAGCTCGGCGCCGACTTTGTCATCGGCGTGGACGTCGGCTATCACGGCGGCGCCGTCGATTGCGACGGTTCCCTCGTCAAGATCATCCTCCATACCCTCGAGGTCATGGAGTGGCAGATCATGCAGCACACCGTCAATACCGCGGATCTCAACATCGTCCCGGGCCTTGCCCATATCAACCCCGCCTCCATCGCGCAGGCCGAAGAGTGTATCCGCATCGGCCGTGACGAGGCCACTGCCCATCTCCCCGGCCTGCTCAAGGCCATTGAGGCGCGGAAGAACGGGGAGGGAGACGGGGGAACGCGCTTTCTTTCCTGAGGAAAGAAAGCTGTGCAAAGAAAGGCGTGGATGGGCTGGCGCAGGGGGGATTTGCCGAGTTCAGGCCAACTGCAATCCGCATCCTAAGGAGGCGTTCTGCGTGAGCAGAACAAGCCCTCTGCCGGGCAAAGCCCGGCAGAGGGCTTCATCTGTCTTACGACAGATGCTACATCAGGAAGCGAATCGCGAAAGGGCTAGGAAACTGGCAGAACCCCTTAGCAGAACCCATCCATGCTCTTCTTTTGCAGCTTTTCTTCTCTCAGAGAAGAAAAGCGCGTACTTCCCCGTCACTCCCGCACCCGGATGCGCTCGGTCAGGTCGAGATGGCTGGGGCGGCGGGCTGCGAGGGCCCAGATGTCCTGCGCGCGCCGGTCAAGGGTGAGAAGAGGGGAGGGAGGAGCGTCGGCGATTTTGGTGAGCAGGGGGAGGGCGGAGGCGCGATCGATTGCGCGCAGCAGGGGAGCGGCGGATTTGCGAAAGCTCAGCACGCGGGCATACTCGGGGACGGGGTGGTCGGCAATGAGGTCGGCCGTCAGGCCCAGCAGAACGTGTACCAGCAGGCGGCGGATGCGCGCGTCGGGATACCTTCGGCATCGGACGCGGTCGAGCAGGGCGTTCACATCACCCACTTCGCCCGCGGCACGCAGGATGCGATGCTCCAGCCCCTCCGGGACGGCATAGGCTTCGCGCAGCGCGTCGGGCGAGCTCGTGCGCAGCAGATAGAGGAGAATATCTGAAAAACGCGACAGCGAAGGCAGAGGAGCGGGCAGGCGCTCCATCATCAATGCATGCGCGGCAGGGGGCATCGCATGCTCCGGGACGGCGTTACCCTGATGAAGTTGCGTTCGGATTGCTGTGGCGGAGGCCATGCCGTGCGGCGAAGGATCGTTGTGCGCATGCTGCCGCAACACGGGCACTGGCTGCATGCCGCAGCCCAGCCGCTCCATGGCACGCAGGTACTCCACCGCGAGCGTCACGTTGGGTGGCAGGTCCCCTCCCAGCGCCTTTGCGCGCGCCGCAGGATGAGACAGTCCCTGTGCGAGATGTTTTTGAATCAGCGCCGTCTGCTCGGGCGTCTCGGGCGCGGCGAGCTTACGCAGACGCGCCAGATCGTCGTCCTCTGCGCCGAAGGAGAGATGCGTCACCACGCCCAGCGCGTGGAGCAGCGCCACGCCGCCGTAGGCGAAATCCTGCGCGGGCCGCACGGCAAAGAGCGTCGGCAGCTCCAGCACCAGATCCGCGCCGCCGTCCAGCGCCATCTGCGCGCGCGTCCACTTGTCCAGGATCGCCGCATCGCCCCGCTGCACAAAAGGCCCGCTCATCGCACAGACGACGTACTCCGCGCCGGAGAGCTCCCGCGCCCGCTTAAGCTGGTGCGCATGGCCGTTGTGGAACGGATTGTACTCACAAATGATGCCGCACACCTTCATTTTTGGTTTTACTCCTTTTCAAATGCGACAAAACGCGCTATAATAAAAATTGGTCATTTGTGTCACCGCGGCCGGGGCATTCACCGGTCCGGCTGCACCATATATTTTAACACAACCAAGGAGGAAATGTAAAATGTCTTTGATGGATCGCATTAAGGCAAAGGCCAAGGCCGACAAAAAGCGCATCGTGCTGCCCGAGGGCGCCGAGGAGCGCACCGTCAAGGCCGCCGCCCTTCTGCTCAAGGAAGGCATCTGCGACGTCATCCTGCTGGGCGACGAGGAGAAGATCGCCGCCTACGGCGAGGACCTGACCGGCGCCACCATCATCAATCCCGCCAAGAGCGAGCACCTGCAGGAGTATGCCGATGCGCTCTACGAGCTGCGCAAGGCCAAGGGCATGACCCCCGAAAAGGCGCTGGCCACCATGAAGGACGAGACGTTCTTTGGCACCATGATGATGAAAAAGAACGCCGCCGACGGCATGGTTTCGGGTGCTATCCACTCCACCGCGGACACGCTGCGCCCCGCGCTGCAGATCATCAAGACCAAGCCGGGCGTCACCACCGCCTCCTCCTGCTTTGTGATGGAGATCCCCAACAGGGCCTACGGACAGGACGGCGTGATGATCTTTGCGGACTGCGCCGTCAACATCGATCCCAACGCCGAGCAGCTGGCCGCCATCGCAATCGCCTCTGCCGAGACCGCCAAGTCCATCGCCGAGATCGACGAGCCCAAGGTCGCGATGATGTCCTTCTCCACCAAGGGTTCGGGCAAGGGCCCCATGGTCGATAAGGTCGTCGAGGCCACCCGCCTGGTCAAGGAGCTGGCGCCTGAGCTGAACGTGGACGGCGAACTGCAGGCCGACGCGTCGCTGGTCGAGAAGGTGGGCCAGCTCAAGTCCCCCGGCTCCAAGGTCGCGGGCCATGCCAACGTGCTGATCTTCCCCTCGCTGGAGGCGGGCAACATCGGCTACAAGCTGGTGCAGCGCCTGGCGGGCGCCGAGGCCATCGGCCCGGTGATGCAGGGCTTGGCGCGCCCCGTCAACGACCTGTCCCGCGGCTGCTCTGTCGAGGACATCGTCTCTCTGTGTGCGCTGACCGCCGTACAGGCTCAGGCCAAGTAAAGACATTAACGGAGTGCGCTCCGATAGAAGAGGTTGCATCATGAATATTCTGGTTATCAACGCCGGCTCTTCCTCCATCAAGTACCAGCTGATCAACATGGACAACGAGTCCGTCATCGCCAAGGGCCAGGCCGAGCGCATCGGCATTGAGGGCTCCAACGTCAAGCAGAAGTCTGCCAAGGGCGAGATCGTGGTAAACGCCCCGCTGGCCAACCACACCGAGGCCATGCAGGTCATCGTAAAGGCGCTGACCGATCCCGAAAAGGGTGTCATCGCCGACATGAAGGAGATCGACGCGGTGGGCCACCGCGTGCTGCACGGCGGCGCGTCCTTTACCGCCTCGCAGATCGTCAACCCCACCGTCATGGACGCCATCCGCGAGAACATCATCCTTGGGCCTTTGCACAACCCCGCCAACATCGCGGGCATCGAGGCCTGCCAGGAGATGATGCCCGGCACGCCCAATGTTGCGGTGTTCGACACGGCCTTCCATCAGACCATGCCCGACTACGCGTTCATGTACGCCGTGCCCTATGAGTACTACACCCGCCTCAAGGTCCGCAAGTACGGCTTCCACGGCACCTCGCACCGCTTTGTTTCCAAGCGCGCCGCGCAGATGCTGGGCAGCGAGACCGGTGAGGGCCTGAAGATCATCGTCTGCCACCTGGGCAACGGTTCTTCGCTCTCCGCGGTCAAGGATGGCAAGTGCTGTGACACCTCCATGGGCATCACGCCGCTTGAGGGCATGGTGATGGGCACCCGCTCGGGCGACCTGGATCCCGCAACGCTGCAGTACATCATGAAGAACGACGGCATCGGCATCGAGGAGATGACCAATATTCTCAACAAAAAGTCCGGCCTGCTGGGCATTTCTGGCGTGTCTTCTGACATGCGCGACCTGACCGCTGCTGCCGAGGCCGGCAACGAGCGCGCGATTCTGGCGCACAACATGCTGACCTACCGTCTCAAGAAGTACATTGGCGCTTACGCGGCGGCGATGGGCGGCGTGGACGCCATCGTGTTCACCGGCGGCATCGGCGAGAACGACGATAAGGTGCGCGCCGCGGCTGTTGAGGGCCTGGAGTACATGGGCGTAAAGCTCGACGCCGAAAAGAACGCCGTCACCCGCGACGACGGCTTCATTCAGGCCGCCGACTCCAAGGTCAAGCTGATGGTGGTCAAGACCAACGAGGAGCTGGCCATCGCAAGAGATACCCTGGAGCTGTGCAAGTAAGAAATCAAACAAAACGCTTGTGTGACGTTTGAGATCATTGGAATTTGCGCACGCCGCCGCTGCGGATGGAACATCAGGGGGCGGGGGCTGCGGTCTCCTGATCCCCGGGGTGGGATGGTATTGTGGTTTTCTGGCACGAATTTAGAATAAATTTGTGTTATATGGGAAAAATTCATTGACAAACAGGCGCACTCTCTTTATAATTGGAAAATGGTTGTGTGCGAGGTGACAGCGTATGAAAATGTCGGTCGAAAAGGCCCTTAAGCTTCAGGGCGAGCGAATGGAATTCACCGTTGCGGTGCCCGCGCCCGCGGAGGAGTTCGGGGACGATCAGATCGGCTTTGACGGCGATGTGACGTTGCACGGATATATGACCGGTATCGGCGATTCTGTCGCGCTGGAAGGCGAACTGACGGCGGCTCTGGTTTCTCCCTGCGCCCGTTGTCTGGAAGAAGCAAGGTTCGACATGAAAGTGCCCTTTGACGAAGTCTTTGTCAGGCAGCCTGATCCGGATCATCCCGACGCGTACCTTTTTGAAGGTTCCGAGGTGGATCTGACCGATCTTACGGTGGCCAATATTGCCATCAACCTGCCCATGCAGTTTCTGTGCAAGCAGGACTGCAAGGGGTTGTGTCCCATCTGCGGTCAGAATCAGAATCTTGGCTCCTGCGGGTGCGATCCCGCGCTGGAGCGCTCGGCGTTTTCCGCTCTGAAAGCGCTGCTCGACGTTGAAGATGACAAGGAGGTGTAGAAACCATGGCAGTACCCAAGGGAAAAGTCTCCAAGGCCCGCAAGCATGCCCGTCGCGCCAACTGGAAGCTCTCCGTCCCTGGCATTGTGGAGTGCCCTCAGTGCAAGGCGATGAAGCTGTCCCACCGCGTTTGCAAGAAGTGCGGCTACTATGACGGCAAGCAGGTCATCAAGACCGCTGAAGAGAAGCAGGCGTAAAAACTTGGAATCAACAAAGCCCGACGCAGCGACATGCTGCCTCGGGCTTTTGCCTTAGAGGAGGACGTGATGGAATTTCGCAGCGATACGCTGTATGTGACTGACCTGGACGGCACGCTGCTGGACAGCGGCGCGCATCTGCCATCCCGGGCGCTGTGCATGCTCAATGAAATGCTGGATTGCGGTCTTGCGCTGAGCGTGGCCACTGCGCGCTCGTGGTCCTCGGCCGCGCCGCTGCTTTCCGGTCTGCGCCTTGCCTGCCCACTGGTATGCTACAACGGCGCGTTTCTGGTCGACTCCGCGACGGGCCGCGACATTGAGCGCTGCCTGCTCAGCGAGGAGCAAAAAGCGCGCGTGTTGGCGGAGTACCTGCGCTGCGGCGTCGCGCCCATGGTCTATGCGATGGTGGATGGGCGACAGAAGGTGTCTTGGCTGCGCAGCCGCCAGAACGACGGCATTTGCCGCTATGCGCGCTCCCGCGCGGGCGACCCGCGGCTCAATCCCGTGGAAACGGAGGAGGAGCTGTGCCGCGGAGATGTGTTTTACTTCTCCGCGCTGGGCGCGAGGGAAGAGCTTGCGCACGCGCAGCCCTGCCTTGCCGCGCTGGACTTTGCCCGCGTGCACTTTGCAGCGGACACCTATGACCCCGAGGAATACTGGCTGGAGACTGCGCGCGTCGACGCGACCAAGGCCATTGGCGTGGACAAACTGCGCCAGCTGACGGGCAGAAAGCGCATCGTGTGCTTTGGCGATAATCTGAACGACCTGCCCATGTTTTCCGCAGCGGACGAGTGCTATGCTGTGGCCAACGCCGCCCCCGAGGTCAAGGCCGCCGCAACCGGTGTGCTGCCCTCCAACGAGGAGCTGGGTGTGCCGCGGTTTCTGTGGGCGATAGGAGAGGGTGGACATGAAATTTGAGGACACGCTGTTCGTCAGCGACCTGGACGGCACGCTGCTGGGCGACGCGCCGCGCATTCCCGACGAGGCGGCGGAGCTACTGCGCGCGCTGATCGCAGAGGGGCTGCCCTTTACCGTGGCCACCGCGCGCTCGTGGGCATCCACCGCGCCCATCATCGAGGGACTGGGGCTGCGTCTGCCCGCGGTGATCTACAACGGCGCGCACATCGTCGATCCGCAGACAGGCAAATTGCTGCACAGCTGCACGCTGCCGCCGCAACAGGCGGAGAGCATCTGGCGACTGTTCCGCAACGCAGGCGTGTGCGTGCGCGTCGAGTCCATGCTGGAGGGACGCTGCCGCGTCAGCTGGCTGGAATCCATGGAGGACGAGGGGCTGCGGCTCTACCTCGGCCCGCGCAAAGGCGATACACGCTTTCGGCCGGTGGAGGATGAGGACCGGCTGCTGGACGGTCAGCCCTTCCAGTTTGCCGCGATGGGCCGCAAGGCTGCGCTGCAACCTGTTTTTGAACAGCTGCAGACGATGGGCGGCCTGTATGCCGCGCTCATCGCAGATAGCTACGACCCCGATTGGCACTGGCTCACCTGCTGCCGCGCTGACGCGACCAAGGCCAGCGGCGTGGATCATCTGCGCCAGCTGACGGGCCGCAAACACATCGTCTGCTTTGGTGACAATTACAACGACCTGCCCATGTTTTCCGTAGCGGACGAAGCCTATGCGGTGGCCAACGCTGCCCCCGAGGTGCGCGCCGCCGCGACCGGCGTTATCGGCTCCAACCTGGAACTGGGCGTGCCGCAGTACCTGCGCAGACGCGCGGGCGCGTGGCCCTGCCCCTGCTGCGGGTTTTTGACGCTGCCCGCGCCCCGGGAACGCGCGACGGCTTACATTTGCCCCGTGTGTTTTTGGGAGAACGATGCGTTCATCTCCGGCGATGATGAGCCCAGCGACGAAAACCACGGCATGACGCTCAAAGAGGCGCGGGAAAACTACAGAGCCTTTGGCGCCTGCGCAAAAGAGCTGCGCGAGCATGTAAGAAAACCTGCGCCGGAGGAATTTCCCGTTTGATGCGGGCGGCGCATTTCCCGTTTGATGCGGGCGGCGCAAGCCTTGCATTCGCGGCGCATTTTTGATATGATAAAGTAGAATATGTATGGTGCATGGAGGAAAAACCATGATTCGTATTGCAGTGGATGTATACGGCGGCGACAACGCCCCCGGCTGCGTCGTGGACGGTGCGGTGGAAGCGCTGGAGATGCTGCCCGACGTCGCTATCACACTCTTTGGCGCGCAGGCAGAGGTGGAAAAGCTGCTGGCCGAAAAAAACTATGATAAAGCGCGCATGTCCGTTGCGGACGCGCCGGGCGTCATCACCAATCACGATAGCCCCACCCTCGCCATCCGCAGGAAGTTGGATTCCTCGCTGGTGCGCGCGATGGACGCGGTCAAAAAAGGCGAGGCTGACGCACTGGTGACGGCCGGCTCCACCGGCGCCACACTTGCCGGCGGCATTTTCCGCGTCGGGCGCATCAAGGGCATCGACCGCCCCGCGCTGTGCCCCGTGCTGCCCACGGCGGGCGATAAGCCCGTGATGCTGGTGGACTGCGGCGCCAACGCCGAGTGCAAGCCCGAATACCTGCTGCAGTTCGCGCTGATGGGCCAGGCCTATATGAAGGGCGTTATGGGCATCGAGAACCCCAAGGTGGGCCTGCTCAACATCGGCGCGGAAGACGAAAAGGGCGATACGCTGCGCAAGGCCGCTTTCCCGCTGCTCAAGCAGAGCGATAAAATTAACTTCTACGGCAACGTTGAAGCGCGCGACGCGCTGACCGGCTGCGTGCAGGTCATCGTCTGCGACGGCTTCTCGGGAAATATACTGCTCAAGTCCACTGAGGGCGCGGTGCAGCTGCTCTTCGGCAAGCTCAAGGAGGGGCTGTTTTCCTCCGCGCGCGCAAAATTGGGCGCGCTGCTGGTCAAGCCCGCGCTCAAGAGCGTCAAAAACCAGCTGGATTACGAGCAGTACGGCGGCGCGGCGCTGCTGGGCGTGACGGGCGCGTTGGTCAAGGCGCACGGCTCTTCCAAGGCGCACGCATTTGCCTGCGCCATCCGTCAGGCGCGCAGCATGGTGGAGGGCAATGTGGTTGGCATCATCGCACAGCAGCTCGAGAGCGAAACTGCGGATGCGTAAAATATCAGGAGGTAATGAAGTATGTTTGAACAGGTTGCAGGCATGATCGCGGAGCAGTTGGGCATCGACGCCGTCGGCATCAAGCCCGAGTCCCGCCTGGTGGAGGACTTAAAGGCCGATTCTCTGGATGTGGTGGCTATGGTCATGGAAATGGAGAGCCAGTACGGCATCCAGATCCCCGATGAGGATCTGCCCAAACTCAAGACCGTCGCCGACGTCATGCAGTACATTGAGGATAACAGGAAATAACGCTGGATTTCGACATTTACCCGTTTACGCACCGGCGGACCCGTACTTCGGCTCTGTCGGTGCGTAGGCATAAATGAGCGAAAAACTGCGTGTTTTTGGCTGATTTATGCGATCAAACAACCAGATAAGGAGCGCATATGTTAGAAAAACTGGAAAAGGACATCGGATATGCCTTCAAGGATAAATCGCTGCTGCGCTTGGCGATGACGCACCCTTCCTACGCAGGGGAGACGCATGTGCACAATCAGCGCCTGGAGTTCCTGGGGGACGCGGTTTTGCAGCTGTGCACTTCGGTGCGGCTGTACAACCAGTACCCGGATCTGCCCGAGGGCAAGCTGTCGCGCCTGCGCGCGCGCTGTGTGCAGGAAGGCGCACTGGAGGTGGCTGCGCGGCGACTCAATCTGGGGCGGTATCTCCTGCTGGGCCACGGTGAGGAAGCGGGCGGCGGCAGAGAAAAGCCCTCCATACTGGCCGATGCGATGGAGGCGCTGCTGGGCGCGATGTACTTGGACGGCGCCATGGAGGAGGCGCGCCGCCTGATCGAAACGGTGGTGCCGATACAGGATCAGCCCCGCGTGCACGACTATAAAACGGAGTATCAGGAGCTGGCCCAGCGCGTGACGGGACTAACGCCCGTCTACCGCATCGTTGACGAGGAGGGCCCAGCGCATGCGCGCACCTTCTGCGCGCATGCCGAGCTTGGCGGACACGTCACCGGGCAGGGACGGGGGAACAGCAAAAAACAGGCCGAGCAGCAGGCAGCGCGCGACGCGCTGGCCAAGCAAGGGCTGTAAGCGGCACAAGGAGTATCATTTTGCGACTGAAGAAGCTGGAAATCTATGGGTTCAAGTCCTTTGCAGACCGCGTGGAGATGGTGTTTCCGGACGGCGTGACGGGCGTAGTGGGCCCCAACGGCAGCGGCAAGAGCAACATTGGCGACGCGGTGCGCTGGGTGTTGGGCGAGCAGAGCGCCAAGACGCTGCGCGGCGCCAAAATGGAGGACGTGATCTTTGGCGGCACGCAGACGCGCAAGGCCCAGGCCTACTGCGAAGTCAGCCTCACCTTTGACAACGCCGACGGCAGGCTGCCCGTGGACTATGCCGAGGTGATGATCACCCGACGCGTCTACCGCAACGGCGACAGCGAATATTCGCTCAACAAGTCGCCCTGCCGCCTGCGCGACATTGTGGACCTGATGCGCGATACCGGCATCGGCAAGGAGGGCTATTCGCTGATCGGCCAGGGCCGCATCGACGAGATTTTGTCCGTCAAGTCCGAGGAGAGGCGCAATGTGTTCGAGGAGGCCGCGGGCATCACCAAGTTCAAGGCGCGCAAGGCCGAGGCCGAACGGAGAATGGAGAACACCAGCCAGAACCTCGAGCGCGTGGAGGATATCCTTGCCGAGGTGGGCGGGAAGCTCCCTCAGCTCGAGCGGCAGGCCGCCGATGCCAGATCCTACATGAAGTTGACCGACGAGCTGCGTCGGCTGGAGATCAGCGCCTTTGCGCACAATCATGACCGTCTGACCGTCTCTTTGGAGCAGACAGACAAGCAGATGGGCCAGCTGCAGCAGCAGGCGGCGCAGGAGCAACAGCTGCAGGAGCAGCTCGCGCAGCGCAGCCGCGAGCAGGAGCAGCACATCATAGATGCCGACGCCCGCATCGCCGACTTGCACGCGAAAATATTGGAAAAAACGCGCAACGCGCAGATCTTCGAGGGCGATCTCAATCTGCTGCGCGAGCGCATCGCGTCGGCGGGCAAGGAGATCGAGCGCCTTGCGCAGGAGGGAGTCCAAGCGGTGGAGCAGCGCGAAAAGCTGTCCCGCCAGCAAGCGGATCTTGCCGAAAACCGCGAGCGCTACGAGCGCGAGGTGGAGCGGCTGCGCAAAGACTGCGAGCAGCTGGAAGCCGAGGCCGCAGCCGCCGCGCAGGATGTGGCCGGCCGCGAGGCCATCCTCGAGCAGAATAAGGAGAGCATGATCCGCTCCTTCAACGCGCTGAGCGACGTGCGCAGCGCGCAGGCCAGGCTGTCCGCCACGCGCGAGGCGCTGCAAAACCGCCTTGGCACGCTTTCGGATGGCAGCGGGGAGCGCGCCTGCGCGGTGGAGCGCGCCCAGCAGGCGGAGGACGCCGCGCGTCAGGCGCTGGACGCTGCAAAGGAAGAATTGGAGAGCCTTGCCGCACAGCGCGCGCAGGCGATGGACAGGCAGGCCGCGCTGCAGGTGGAAAACCAACAGCTGGGCGCGAACATCCAGCGTGCGATGGGCGCGCAGCGCGAGGCGCACAGTCGCCTTAAGATGCTTGAGCAGATGCGGCGCGACTACGAGGGCTACCAAAACTCCGTGCGAGAGGTGCTGCGGCATTTCCAGGGTATGGAGGGGCTGTGCGGCGTGGTTGCGGACATCATTGCCGTGCCCAAGACCATTGAGCGCGCGGTGGAGATGGCGCTGGGCGGCGCGATGCAGAACATCGTGTGCCGCAGGGAAGAGGACGCGAAGGTGATGATCGATTACCTGCGGCAGGGGCGCATGGGCCGTGCGACCTTTCTGCCGCTGTCCTCGGTGCGCGGGCGCGTGCTCAATCCGCATGAGCGCCAGGTGCTGGGCATGGACGGGTGCCTTGGGGTGGCCTCGGAGCTGGTGAAGTACGACGAGCAGTTCCGGCCCATCGTGGAGAACCTGTTGGGCCGCACCGTCGTCGCGCGCGATCTGGACGCCGGTATCGCCATCATGCGCGCGGGCCGTCACGCGTTTCGGCTGGTGACGCTGGAAGGCGACGTAATGCACTCGGGCGGCTCCATGACGGGCGGATCGGTCGCGGCGCGCTCTACCTCCATTCTGTCGCGTCAGCGGGAGATCGACGAGCACAGAAACGCCGTGGCTACGCTTACACAGCGCGTCCAGGCGCTGAATGCGCGCGTGACCACTATCCAGGACGATCTGTCCCGTGCCGAGGCCGAACAGCAGGCCGCGGGCGAGCGGGTCCATCAGCAGGACATTGCCGTCACGCGCGAACAGGAGCGGCTGAACCACGCCAGCGAGGCGTTGGAGCAGGCGCGTCAGGCTTTGGAACGCGCGCGGATGGAGGGCGAGCAGCTGAAGGATTCCATCTCGCAGATCGACGGGGAGCTGTCCGCCATTCAGGCACAGACGGGCAGGGCCGAGGAAGCTTCTGCCACCACACAGGAGGACATCGCGCGCCTGACTGCCGAACTGGGCGCAGCGCGCGGTGCGTTGGAGGAGATTCGCGCGCATCTTTCCGATACCCGGCAGAATGCCGTGGCCCGCCAGGCCGAGTTGGACGCCGCAGTGCGCGACGCCGACCGCTTTGCCGGCACACAGCAGGAGATGCAGGCCGCTTTCGCCATCCGCGAGCGCTCCAGGGCGGCGCTGTGCGCGCGACGCGCGGACGACGAGAAAAAGCTCGCGCAGCAGCAGGGGGCGCTGACCACTGTGCGCGCCGAACTGGAAACCTTCCAGCGCGAACTGGACGGCGAAACTCAGATGCGCGAGGGCGTCCGCAGCCGCATGGCGCAGGAGGCAGAGCAACTTTCGCAAGCGCGCCGCCGCGGGGACGAGGCGCAGGAGGCGCTGCACCGCCTGCAGCTGGCCCAGAGCCGCTGGCAGACGGAGCTGCGGCAGCTGCAGGATCGTATCTGGGAGCGCTATGAACTGACGCTGGAAAACGCCCGCCCACTGGTGGACCCGAATTATGACGACTCCGTCGCGAAGAGCCGCATCGACGAGCTGCGCGCGCAGGTTCGCGCGTTGGGCGCGGTGAATGTGGGCGCCCTGCAGGAGTACGAGGAGACGCGCGCGCGCTACGAGGAAATGGATCGCCAGCGAGACGATCTGCGCAAGGCGCAGCGCGACCTCGAGCGCATCGTCGACGACCTGCAGAGCAAGATGGAGACACAGTTCGTCGAGCAGTTCAGGCTGCTCAACGCACATTTTGGCCGCACGTTCACACAGCTGTTCGGCGGCGGCACCGCCAGGCTGCAGCTGCAGGACGAAAAGGACGTGCTGGGCTGCGGCATCGACATCGTGGCGCAGCCGCCGGGCAAAAAGCTGCAGCTGCTCTCGCTGCTCTCGGGCGGCGAGCGCGCGCTGACCGCCATCGCAATTCTGTTTGCGATGCTGGATATCCGTCCCTCGCCCTTCTGCATACTCGACGAGATCGAGGCGGCGCTGGACGAGGCCAACGTGGCCAACTTCGCGGATTATCTCAAGCAATATTCGAGCGACACACAGTTCATCGTCATCACCCACCGCAAGGGTACCATGGAGCGCTGCGACGCGCTCTATGGCGTCGCGATGGAGGAAAAGGGCGTCTCGCGCATGGTTTCGGTGCAGCTGAGCGACCTGGATCAGATGGAGGAGGAAAAGCATGACTGAGAAGAAGGAGAAAAAGGGCCTGTTCGCGCGCCTGAAAGAGGGCATGACCAAGACCCGCGAGTCCATCACCCACGCCATTGACCAGCTGGTGGGTGTCTACAAGGAACTGGACGATGATTTTTACGACGAGCTGGAGATGGTGCTCATCGGCGCAGACGTGGGCGTCAAGACCACAGAGAAGATCATCCAACGCCTCAAGAGCGAGGTGCGTGCCCGCAGAGAAGGCAATCCAGAGCACGTCCGCGGCATCCTCAAGGAGATTGTCGCCGACATGATGGCAGGCGAGCCCTTTGTCCCCAAAAGTCCTTCCGTGGTGCTCGTCGTGGGCGTTAACGGCGTGGGCAAGACCACCACCATCGGCAAGCTGGGCTGCCATTTCAAGGAGCAGGGCAAGAGCGTGATCCTGGCCGCCGCCGACACCTTCCGCGCCGCCGCCGCCGACCAGCTTACCATCTGGGCCGAGCGGGCGGGGGTGGTTATCGTCAAGCAGCACGAGGGGGC
>DKYK01000010.1:23421-23611 GCA_002492415.1 Christensenella sp. UBA7102 | reverse complement strand
CGAGCAGCTGACCATCTGGGCCGAGCGCGCCGGCGTGCCCATCGTGGCGCATGGCGAGGGCGCGGATCCCGCCGCCGTGGTTTACGATGCCGTGGCCTCCGCAAAGGCGAAAAAGGCCGATCTGCTCATCGTGGACACTGCGGGGCGCCTGCACAACAAGGCGCACCTGATGGAGGAGCTCAAGAAGATC
>DKYK01000010.1:22946-23126 GCA_002492415.1 Christensenella sp. UBA7102 | reverse complement strand
CTGATGGAGGAGCTCAAGAAGATCCGCCGCGTGATCGACCGCGACTTCCCCGAGGCCGAGGTGCACGTGCTGCTGGTGCTCGACGGTACCACCGGCCAAAATGGCGTGGCGCAGGCGCGCGTGTTCCGCGACGCCGTGCAGATCAGCGGCATCGTGTTGACCAAGCTGGACGGCACCGCC
>DKYK01000010.1:0-22643 GCA_002492415.1 Christensenella sp. UBA7102 | reverse complement strand
GGACGGCACCGCCAAGGGCGGCGTCGTGGTGTCCATCAAGGAGGAGCTGCAGCTGCCCGTATACTTTGTGGGTGTGGGCGAAGCCAAAGATGACCTGCAGGTATTCGACGCGAAAGAATATGCGGAGGCGATCTTCTGATGAACGAAATTGAGTTGCGCCGCGCAGGAGCGCAGGACGTCCCGCTGCTGACGGACCTGCGCAAGACCGTGCTTATCGCGGCAAACAAGCTGCCCGCGGACGCTGATCTGTCTCACCTTGACGCCCCCTGCGCCGCCTACTTTGCCGACGAGGGCAAGCACACCACGATCCTCGCGCTGGACGGCGATAAAATCGTGGGCGTGGGCTCGGCGGATTATCACACCGAAATGCCCACCTGCGCCAATCCCTCTGGCCGCTGCGCCTTTTTGATGAATATCTACACCGATCCTGCCTACCGCCGCAAGGGCATCGCTGCGCGCATCGTGGGCGCGTTGGTGGAGGACGCAAGGGCGCGCGGAGCGGGCAGCGTGCTGCTTGAGGCCACGGACATGGGCGCGCCGCTCTACCGCAAGCTGGGCTTTGTGGACGCCAAGGGCTATATGCGCCTGAATTTGTGATGGAAACGAAAAAGATACAGGTCAGGCCGGCGGCCGAGGCCGACCGCGGTGCGGTTGCGCTATGCATCGCGGAGGGGTTTGAGAAGGATTTTTCGGTTCTGTGCAGGGAGAATCGCACCGTAGCCGACGCGATCGCGAGCGGGCTAAACCTTGAGCGGTTCTATGTGGCCGAGATCGAAGGAGACATCGCCGGGGTGATGGCGATATCCGATTGCAGCGGAAGGGCTGCAAGGGCGGATGAAAAGGCGCTGCGCAAGCATCTCGGGTTTGTGAAGGGAACCATCGGCAGGCTGGTTCTGAAGGAAGAGTTTGAAGGAAAAGTGGATATTCCTGTTACCACTGGGTACATTGAATTTGTCGCGGTGCGGAAAAAGTTCCGGAAGCAGGGCGTTGCGACGGCCTTGCTCCGGGAAAGTATGGAGATGTCGGGGTATCGGGATTTTGTGCTGGACGTTACCGACGTCAATGAAAACGCCATTCGGTGCTATCAAAAGCTCGGGTTTGCGCAGTTTAAGCGCGTGCCGGAGAAGCATGCGAAGCAGAAGGGGTTTGGCGCGAAGATCTGGATGCGGTTAAAGATGCGTTAATTCCAAAGCGTAAAGCAAAAGAGCTTGACATCACGGGCGGCTTGCGCTATAATGCCCAAGGTGTCAAGCTGTTTTGCTTTCCAGGCGTGGATTTTCGGGAGGTGTGCGCATGGAGCTGACCCGCACTGCGCAGCTGGCGCTGCTGCTGGACTTCTACGGCGCGCTGCTGACCGACCGTCAGCGCGACATGCTGCGCCTGCGCGTGGAGGAGGACCTTTCGCTCTCTGAAATCGCCGAAGGCTGCGGCGTCTCCCGTCAGGCGGTGCACGACGCGCTGCGCAAGGCGGAGAACACGCTGGACGATACCGAGCGCAAGCTGGGCGCGGTTCGGCGCTACCGCGCGCTGCGCAGCGACGCAAAGCGCGCGATGGACGCGCTGGACGCGGGCGATACCGCCCTTGCCCGGCGCATATTGGCCGACATGCAGAAGGAGGGCGTTTATGGCGTTTGAAAATCTGGCAGATAAACTGCAGGCAGCCTTTAAGAAACTCAACAGCCGTGGCAAGCTGACGGAAAAGGACGTCAAAGACGCGATGCGAGAGGTGCGCATGGCCCTGCTGGAGGCCGACGTCAACTATCTTGTCGTAAAGGATTTTGTCAAGCGCGTGTCCGATCGCGCGGTGGGCGAGCAGATCTTTGGAACCCTCAACGCCGGGCAGACCGTCATCAAGATTGTGCGCGAGGAAATGACCGCGCTGATGGGCGGAACCAACGCGCGTCTAGAATTCACCGGCAACCCGCCCACCGTCATCATGCTCATCGGTCTTCAGGGCGCGGGCAAGACCACGCTGGCGGGAAAGCTGGCCGGTATGCTCACAAAGCAGGGGAAAAAGCCCATGCTCGTCGCCGCGGACGTCTATCGCCCCGCCGCCATCAAGCAGCTGCAGGTGGTGGGTTCACAGGTGGAGGCGCCCGTCTTTGAGATGGGGCAGGACGATCCCGTGGGCATTGTGCGCGCTGCCAAGCGCGAGGCCATCCGATCCTTGCGCGACGTGATGATCGTGGATACCGCCGGCCGCCTGCAGATCGACGACAACCTGATGCAGGAGCTGGAAAATATCAAGCGGGAGGTCGCCCCGCAGGAGATTTTGCTGGTGGTGGACGCGATGACCGGCCAGGAGGCCGTTAACGTCGCCAAGACCTTTGACGAGCGACTGGGCATCACCGGCGTTGTACTGACCAAGCTGGACGGCGATACCCGCGGCGGCGCGGCGCTTTCCATCCGCGCGGTGACGGGCAAGCCCATTAAGTTCAGCTCCATCGGCGAAAAGCTCGACCAGATCGAGCCTTTTCACCCCGATCGCATGGCCTCGCGCATCCTGGGAATGGGCGATGTGCTCACCCTCATTGATAAGGCCAGCGCGCTGGTGGATGAAAAAAAGGCCGCTGATCTCGAACAGAAGCTGCGCAAAAACCAGTTTACGCTGGAAGATTTCCTTGATCAGTTCGCGCAGATGCGCAAAATGGGCGGTATGAACGACATGCTCTCCATGCTCCCGGGCGGCAGCAAGATTGCCGCCGAGGTGGACGAGGACGAAATGAACAGGAACATGGCCCGCACCGAGGCCATCATCCTCTCGATGACGCCTAAGGAGCGGCGCGATCCGCGCATCCTCAACGCATCGCGTAAACGGCGCATTGCGGCGGGCTCGGGCACCACGGTGCAGCAGATCAACCAGCTGCTCAAACAGTTTGAGCAGACCCAGGCCATGGTCAAGCAGTTCGGCCAGATGGGTAAAAAGGGCCGCAGGGGCATGAAGATGCCGTTTAAGTTCTGATATTGATTCCAAGGAATTGGAATGATATAATTTTACTATTTTCAAAAACGTGGAGGTACACTACAATGGCAGTTAAGATTCGTCTCAAGAGAATGGGCATGAAGGGCGAACCCTTCTATCGCATCGTGGTCGCGGACAGCCGCACCCCCCGCGACGGTCGCTTCATCGAGGAAATCGGTACCTACAACCCCGTCAAGGGCGACGACTGCATCACGCTGGATGTCGAGCGCGCCAAGTATTGGGTCGGCGTCGGCGCTCAGCCCACCCAGACCGTCAAGACGGTTCTTCGCAAGGGCGGCGCGATCGACTAAATCGCTGCCCGGAGGACTTCATAAGGAGGTCAACCCATGACAGAATTGGTCAAGTACATCGCCTGCAGCCTGGTGGATCACCCTGAGCAGGTAGAGGTCGTGGAGGTACAGGGAGAGCAGGCGCTCATCCTGGAGCTGCACGTCGCCCCTGAGGATATGGGCAAGGTCATCGGCAAGCAGGGCCGCATCGCCAAGGCGATACGCTCCGTGGTCAAGGCCGCGAGCCTCAAAACGGGCGAGAACGTCATGGTGGAGATCGTGTAAGGGTCTCCATGTCTCAATGCCGGAAAAAAGGAGCGTCCTGAAACACGGAAGGCTCCTTTTTCGTCGCTGTGGGAGGAGAAGAGCATGAAAAAGTATCTGGTGATCGGGCAGATCGTCAAGCCCCAGGGCGTGCGCGGCGAGGTCAAGGTGCTGCCGCTGACCGATGACCCTGCGCGCTTTTGTGATCTGGAGACCGTCTACCTGGATGAAAAGGGAGAGCGCAGCGCCAAGGTACTCTCCGCGCGCGTGCGGGAAGGCTTTGCCTACGTCGCCCTGGAGGGCGTGCCCGACCGTGACGCCGCCGAGCGTCTGCGCAATCGGGCGCTCTACGTCGACCGCGCTCACGCCGCGCCGTTGCCCGAGGGTCGCTATTACATCTCCGACCTGATCGGTATGGCGGTGGAGGACGAAACCGGCGCTGCGCTGGGGCAGCTTGCGGACGTGCTGCAGGCGGGCGGCAATGACGTCTACGAGGTGGAGGGCGTGCGGACCTTCCGTTTCCCTGCGCTCAAACGCGTGCTGATGAGCGTGGACGTCGAGGGCGGAAAAATGGTGCTGGACAGCGCGGTGCTCGCCCAGATTGCGGTGTACGACGATGAAGATTAAGATCCTGACGCTGTTCCCGGAGATGTTCCTGCCTGTGCTGGGGGCCAGCATCACCGGGCGGGCCATCGAAAACGGCATCCTGACCATCGAGCCCATCAACATCCGCGACTACACCACCAACAAGCATGGCCGCTGCGACGACTATCCTTACGGCGGCGGTGCGGGCATGGTGATGACCCCGCAGCCTATCTTCGACTGTATGAAGGCCGCCACGGAGGGCTTCCCTGCGCGGCGCATTCTGCTCTCGCCCCGCGGAAAGACGCTGACGCAGCAGCGCGCCAGAGAACTGGCGCAGGAGGAGAACCTGCTGTTCCTGTGCGGACACTACGAGGGCGTGGACCAGCGCGCCATTGATATCTGGGTGGACGAGGAGATCTCCATCGGGGACTACGTGCTCACGGGCGGCGAGCTTGCGGCCATGGTGGTCATCGACTGCCTGTCGCGCCATATTCCCGGCGTGCTGGGCAGCGAAGAGTCCGCGCAGGAGGAAAGCTTTTCCGACGGGCTGCTGGAATACCCGCAGTACACGCGGCCTGCCGTCTACGAGGGGCTGGCGGTACCTGACGTGCTGCTCAGCGGCCATGACGCCAACATCAAAAAATGGCGACGCGAGCGCAGCCTGGATGTGACGGGAGCGTGCCGACCGGAGCTGCTGAAGAAGGCAGAGCTTACGCAGGCCGACCGCGTGTATCTGGGCTGGGAGGCTCCGCCCGTCAAACATCGCCGTCACGCGAAAAAAGCGCCGCAGAATACAGAAAATTTACCCAGTGAACCGTGAATTCTGTTGATTTTCCCGCCAAACGATGTTATAATATCCAACGCTGGCTATTCTTAAGGGACGGTCCGCTGCTGTTTCGACCGACACGGGGGAAGCCCGCGACCGGCAAGAGCATGAACGTCTACACAGGGAAGGAGATTTACCTATGAACGAGATCATTCGCGCCATCGAAATGGAGCAGCTCCGTACCGACATCCCCAAGTTCTCCATCGGAGACACGGTTCGCGTACAGGTCAAGGTTGTCGAGGGCAACCGCGAGCGTTTGCAGGCCTTTGAGGGCACTGTCATCGCCCGCCGCAACGGCTCCTGCCGCGAAACCTTTACCGTCCGCCGCGTGTCTTACGGCGTAGGTGTGGAGCGCACGTTCCCCATCCACAGCCCGCGCGTGGACAGCATCACCGTTGTCCGTCGCGGTAAGGTACGCCGCGCCAAGCTGTACTACCTGCGTGATCGCGTGGGCAAGGCCGCCAAGGTCAAGGACAGCAACAACTGATTCGGGGAAAACGAAAAGGCCGCATTCCAAAGCCGGGATGCGGCCTTTAGTTTACGCAGATCCGGGCCAGGGCCTCCCGGCGCGGCGGCAAAAACAGGTTTTTTTGCACATACCTTGCTAAAGTGGGAAGAGTAGTGTTATATTAGAGTAGAACAGAAATACTTGGAGGATGAAAACTTGAACATACAGTGGTATCCGGGGCACATGGCAAAGGCTCGGCGCATGCTGACCGAAAGCGTCAAACTGGTGGACGTCGTCATTGAAATGGTGGACGCCCGCGCGCCAGCCGCCACGCGCAATCCGGATTTTGACGCGATATTTGGCGCAAAACCCCGCGTGGTGGTGCTCAACAAGGCGGACCTGGCTGATTCCGCGCGCACCAAGGCGTGGATTGCTTACTACAAAAAGCAGGGGATGGACGCCATTTCCTTTTCCGCAAACGCAGGCAAGGGCGTCAAGGAGGCCGTCGCCTTGGTGGAGCGCGTGACCCGGCCCACCGTGGAACGCCTCAAGAGTAAGGGCGTCAACAAGACCGTGCGCGCAATGATCGTGGGCATTCCCAACGTGGGCAAGTCCACGTTTATCAATCGGCTGCGCGGCACGGCGGTGGCCAAGGCGGGGGACAAGCCCGGCGTCACGCGCGGCAAGCAATGGATCATCGTGGGGCCGTATCTGGAGTTCCTGGACACCCCCGGTATGCTCTGGCCCAAGTTTGAAGACAAGCAGGCCGCGCAGCGCCTGGCATTCATCGGCTCGATCCGCAACGAGATTATGGATAACGAGGCCTTGGCCATGCGACTGTTGGAATTTCTGCGCGATGAGATGCCCGGCGCGATTGAGGCGCGGCTGAAGTTTGCACCCGAAGCCGAGATGACGGGCGGACAGATGCTGGAGACGGCATGCCGTAAGCGCGGCTGGATCCTCTCGGGCGCACGGCCCGACATCGAGCGCGCGGCCTCACTGATCCTGGACGAGTTCCGCAGCGGCAAGATGGGGCGCATCACGATGGAGACGCCGCCCCGGGAGGAGGAGAACCATGCCCAGGGAGACTAAGGAGACCCGCATCGAGCGCATGACGCGCCGCGAGAAGGAATGCTGGCAGCTGGGCATCCGACTGGCCGGCGTGGACGAAGCGGGGCGCGGCCCGCTGGCAGGGCCCGTGGTGGCCGCCTGCGTCGCGATGCCGCCCGAACCGCTGCTGATGGACGTCAACGACAGCAAGAAGGTTTCGGAAAAAAAGCGCGAGGCGCTGTATGATGAGATCTACCGCGTGGCGCAGGCCGTGGGTGTGGGCGTGGCGTCGGTAGAGGAGATTGAGACGCTCAACATCAAAAACGCGGCGCGCCTTGCGATGCGGCGCGCTGTTGAGGCGGCGCATCCCGATCGCATCCTGGTGGATGCGGAGCGCGATTTGGATGTTTCCATTCCGCAGGAGGGCATCGTACACGGCGATGCGGAGTGCTACTGCATCGCGGCGGCTTCCATCATTGCCAAGGTCACCAGGGACCGCATGATGCTGGAGTTGGATGGGGAATATCCGCAGTACGGCTTTGCGCAGCATAAAGGCTATGGTACCGCAGCGCACTATGAGGCGCTGCGCGCTTTCGGCCCGTGCCCCGCGCACCGCAGGCTGTTCATCCGGTCGGCGTTCGTGCCCGAATGAGCGGCAGCCAGGGCCTGGGTCGCATCGGCGAGGAGACAGCGCTGCGCTACCTGGAGCGCAAGGGCTACGCCTGCTTGGGCCGCAATGTGCGCGTGGGCAAGGATGAACTGGATCTGGTGATGCGCGACGGCATGACCACGGTGTTTGTGGAAGTCAAGCTGCGCAGGCCGGGGGTGAGCGGCGCAGAGGCCGTCAACCGCGCAAAGCGGCGGCGCATCTGCCGCGCGGCCGTCGTTTATATGATGAATACGGGTGGTGTGGATCGTCCGGCCCGCTTCGATGTGGTGGAGCTGGCCTTTGACGGCGTGCAGATGTACGTCCACCACATTCCCGACGCATTTCCGCTGGAGCGCGGAAAAACTTTTGTATGACGCGAGGGTTTCAGCATGAAAAAGAAGCTTTGCACCTTCCTCATAGCGCTGCTTGCGGCGCTGTGCCTGCCCATCACGGCGTTTGCAGGTGAAAATCTCGTGCAGAACGGCGATTTTTCCGCGCTGGATGAGAGCGGGTTGCCGGTGGGCTGGACCTATTCGGCTTGGACGATGGACGACGAGATTTCTGCGTACTGGACGGAGAAGAGCGGCGGCGACACCTGCGTGCGGCTGGAGAATTTTCTGCGCAACGATGCGCGCCTGGAGCAGGAGGTTGCCGTCAAGGGCAACAGCCTCTACCATATCTCAGCGCGCATGAAGGCGGCGGGCGGCGATCCGGTTTGCATTGGCGGCAACGTATCAGTGTCCGGCTCTTTGGCCATATCGGGAGACTATACCGACACCGACGGCGAATGGGTGACGGTGGATCTGTACGGCAAGACTGGTCTGTTCCAAAACAGCATCACTGTGGCGCTGCGCGTGGGCTTCTATGGCGAGGAAAATCTGGGCACCGCGTGGTTTGACGACGTGGTGGTCGAGCGCGTGGACGAGGTACCCGCGGGCTATGACATCCAGAGCCTGAAGGACGCGCCCGTTGGCGCTGGCGGCTCGGAGGAAGAGACGGAGAGCGCGGACTGGATCCCCACGCAGACCTTTATCGCCTGCGTATTTGCGCTGCTGCTTATCATTGCGGTGTACCGGCTGCGTGGCGTGCAGGTGGACGAGGCGCTGAGCCGGAAAATCCTTGCAATCATACTCCTTGTTGCGGCGGTACTGCGGCTCTACCTTGCCGCGACCAACTCCGGCTACGCCGTGGACATCGGCTGCTTTACCGGCTGGGGACAGATGGTGTCAATCTATGGCCCCGCAGACTTCTATGCGCAGGGCTTCTGCGATTACCCGCCAGGGTATCTGTACGTGTTGGGCCTGCAAGGGTTGATCGCGGGTGCGCTGGACCTCGCTCCGGGCAGCGCGGCCTATCTCGTGCTGTTGAAATTGCCCGCCGTTGTCTGCGATGTGGCCATCGCGTATTTGCTCTACCGCATTGGCAGGCGCTGCGGCAAAGCTACCTGGGCGCTGCTGGGCGCGGCGTTTTGGGCCTTCCTGCCCGCCGCGATATTGGACGGCGCCATGTGGGGGCAGATGGACGCCGTACTCGTGCTGCTGATGCTGCTGGTGCTGGAATCTTTCCTGACCCGCAAGCCGGACATCGCCGCCATCTGGTACGGAGTGGCGCTGATGGTCAAGCCTCAGGCGCTGATGCTGGGCGTCATCGTACTGGGCGGCTACGTGATGGAAGTTCGGGAGAATCCCAAGCGCGGACTTCTGCGCCTGCTGCGCGGCATCGCGCTGTGCCTGGGCGTGGCGGCGCTCATCGCGCTGCCCTTCCTGGTCAAGCAGCCCATAGGTTACATCTTTGAAAAATACCTCTCTACGCTCTCTTCCTACCCCTACGCCACCGTCAACGCGCTCAACCTGTTCTACCTTGCGGGCGGCAACTGGGTGGCGCAGGAGACGGCGGTGCTGGGCCTGAGCTATGCGACCTGGGGCGCCATCGGCATGGCGGTCAGCGTGCTGCTGGCGCTGGTGCTGATGTTCAAAGCCGGTCAGCTGCGCGCGGTGCCGCTGTGCACGGCGCTGATGCTGGCGGGTGTGTTCTGCCTGGGCGTGCGCATGCACGAGCGCTACATGTTCCCCATTCTGCTGCTGCTGCCGCTGGCAGCGCTGCTGTATGGCGACAAGCGCCTATGGTGGACGGCGGCGGGATTTTCCGTGACGAACGCCGTCAACCTCTACATCGTGCTGCAGAATACGCACGTGCTGGAGGAGAACCGCTATGTCGGCATGGCGGTGGCGTTGCTGAATCTGCTGCTGTTCTTCTACCTGATGGAGATCAGCGTTGACCTGTGCTGGCGCGAGAATGTGCAGCCCGCAGAACCCGAAGGCGTGCGCCGTCCGCTGCTGAAGAGACAGGTGCTGGGCGCAAGGCTGCCCGATGCAAAGGCGACGGGAGACCGCGCATCCTTCCGCATGAAGCGGGCGGACTACATCCTGATGGCTGCGCTGACGCTGGTCTATGCCGCGACGGCCTTCTATCAGCTGGGCGATATGGCCGCGCCGCAGACGCTGTGGACGGGCAATGAAGGCGACAGTGCCGTGATCGATCTGGGCCAGACGCAGGATATCGCCCAGGTGCGCTACTATGGAGAAATCCCCTACGGCGACTTTACACTCAGCTTTTCCGACGACGGCGTGAGCTGGAGCGGTGAGGTGTCGCAGTCCGTGGGCGTGCACGATATGTTCAAGTGGCACGCGGTGGACGTCGAATGCAGCGCGCGCTATGTGCGCCTGACGGTGACAAACAACCAGATCAAGCTGTTTGAGGCGGCGGTATTTGCAAAAGACGACGAGCTGCTGCCCGTATTCTCCTGCAGCGCGCTGGAGTTGACCGATGAACAGGCCATCGTGCCTGCGCAGATGTCCTACATGAACGGCATGTACTTTGACGAGGTCTACCACGGCCGCACCGCCTATGAGCAGAACCACAACATGGAGTGGTACGAAAATACCCACCCGCCGCTGGGCAAGGTGTTCATTTCCTGGAGCATCCAGCTCTTTGGCATGACGCCGTTTGGCTGGCGCTTTGCGGGGACGCTTGCGGGCGTGCTGATGGTGCCCGCGATGTACCTGCTGTGCAAGCTGCTCTTCCGCAGAACGCTGTACGCCGGCTTTGGCGCCTTCCTGTTTACGTTCGACTTCATGCACCTGGCGCAGACGCGCCTGGGCACAATCGATTCCTATCCGGTGCTGTTTATCATACTGGGCTTCTATTTCATGCTGCGCTACGCCTACATGAGCTTCTATCACGACAAGCTGTGGAAAACCTTTGTGCCGCTGCTGCTGTCCGGTCTGTTCATGGGCCTGGGCATGGCCAGCAAGTGGATCGGCTGCTATGCGGCGTTGGGGCTTGCGGTGCTGTTCTTTACAATTTTCCTCGCACGCTGGAAGGAATACTGTGACGCAAAGACCAGCCTGACCGAGGGGAACCTCTCGGCCGAACACCGCGCGCAGGCGCAGAACATCGTGAGCAAATTCCCCAAGTGCGCGCTGTGGACGCTGCTGGCCTGCTGTCTGTTCTTTGTGGCCATCCCCATCGCCATCTATATCGGATCGTATTACCAGTTCCTGCGCATCGACGCGCCCAACCATGGTCTCAAAGAGGTGTGGAACTACCAGGTGCATATGCTCAACTACCACAAGGGCGTGTTCGAGTCGCATCCCTTCCAGTCCGCCTGGTATCAGTGGCCGCTGGACATTCGCAACATCTGGTACTACGTCTCCGACTCCATGCCCGAGGGCTGGGTGTCGTCCATCTCGGCGCTGGGCAGCCCTGCGGTGTGGTGGACGGGCATCGCCTGCCTGGTCTGGGTCGTTGTGCGGCTCGTGCAGGGCTACGGCAAGCGCGACCGCCGCTATTGGTGGGTGCTCATCGGTTTTGCAGCCAATTACCTGCCCTGGGTGCTGGTGCCGCGCATCACGTTTGTGTATCACTACTTTGCATCGGTTCCCTTCATTGTACTGGCCACCGTGCTCTTCTTTGAGGATCTGTGCGACAAAAAGAAGTGGGGAAGGGGCGTCCTCATCGGCCTGATGGTGCTGGTCGGCGCGCTGTACATACTGTTTTATCCCGTGCTCACAGGCGTTCCCATGACGGAGTTGCACGCTTCGTTGCTGCGCTGGCTGCCTTCCTGGACGCTGTATTAAAGGGGGCGCAATACGTGGATCAACTCAAAAAACTACTCGCCCAGGCTATAAAATTTGGCCTGGTGGGCGTGCTCAACACTGTGATCGACTACGCGGTGTATACGCTGCTGCTGTTCATCCCTTTCTTTCAACGCTTCTATGTGCTGGCGCAGGCCATCGGCTATGCGGCGGGTCTGTGCAACAGCCTGGGACTCAACAAGCGTTGGACGTTTGCGCAACGGGAAGCCATGACGGGGGCGCAAATGCTGCTGTTTCTGCTGGTGAATCTGGCGGCACTGCTCGTCTCCACACTCGTGCTCGTGCTGACGCAGGAGACGATGGGGATGAACCGTTACTTGGGCAAGATTGTGGCGACCCTGTTCTCCATGGCGGTAAACTTTGTGGGCAATAAACTCATCGTGTTCAAAAAATAGAGGGACGAAAGGGGCGTAGCGCCATGCTGGCGACAGTTGCGAGCTTCGGACGCATCGGGATTGAAGGCTACCCCATGCGCGTGGAGGTGGACGTGCGCGATGGCATGCCGCAGATGGATGTCGTCGGCTTGCCGGATGCCGCTGTGCGAGAGAGCCGCGAGCGCGTGCGCACAGCGATGAAAAACAGCGGCTTTCGCTTCCCCACGGCTTCTATTACCATCAATCTTGCGCCTGCGGACATCAAAAAGGAAGGGCCGTGGTACGACCTGCCCATGGCGCTGGGGATTCTCGCGGCGTCGGGCGTCCTTCCGCTGCAGGCACTGGAGGGTGTCATGGCGCTGGGCGCGCTGTCGCTGGACGGCACGGTGGGCGCGGTCACAGGTGCTCTGCCCATGCTCATCAAGGCGCGGGAGCGGAAGGTCCGGCGCGCGCTGTTGCCCGCGCAGAACGCGCGGGAGTGCGCTTCGCTCAGCGGCATTGAGCTGTTACCCATCGAGACCCTTGGGCAGGCCGCAGCCTACCTTGCGGGCCGCGGCGGCCTGCAACCGCTTATCCCCACGCCCTATTGTGCGGAGAATGCGGATGTGCCGCCCGAGGTGGATATGGCGCGCATCCGCGGACAGCTGTCGGCGCGGCGCGCATTGGAGATCGCGGCAGCAGGCGGGCACAACCTGCTGCTCATCGGCACCGCAGGTTCGGGCAAGACCATGCTGGCGCGCTGCCTGCCCGGCATTTTGCCGCACATGACGGAGCGCGAGGCGCTGGAAACCACCGTCATCCACTCTGTCACGGACGGTTTTTCGGGCGGGTTGATGCAGCAGCGGCCTTTTTCCGCGCCGCACCACACCACTTCGGCCGCGGCGCTCATCGGCGGCGGACGATATGCCATGCCCGGAGAGATCTCCAAGGCGCATAACGGCGTGCTGTTCCTGGACGAGCTGCCTGAGTTTCCACGTCCCGTGCTCGAGGCGCTGCGTCAGCCGATGGAGGATGGCGAGGTCACGGTTTCCCGCGTCAACGCCCGCTGCGTCTATCCCGCGCGCTTTCAGCTGGTGTGCGCGATGAACCCCTGTCCCTGCGGCAATTATGGCTCGCGCACCCGGCGTTGCCGCTGCTCGCCCCACGAGGTGCAGCGCTACCTCAGTCGCATCTCCGGCCCCTTACTCGACCGCATCGATATGGTGGTGGAAATGGACGCCGTGCCGCCGGAAGAGGTGTTTGCCCCCGGCGCTCCCGCCGAGAGCAGCGCTCTCGTTCGCGCTCGCGTGGAGAAGGCCAGGGCCGTGCAGAGCGAGCGCTATGAGCAGATGGGGTTTTCCTGCAACGCCCGCCTGCCCGCCGGACGCCTGGAGCAGCTGTGCGGCGCGACGGAGTCTGCCCGCGCGCTGCTGATGCAGTGCATGAAGAGCATGGGGCTGTCCATGCGCGCCTACACCCGCGTGCTGCGCGTGGCCCGTACCATCGCGGATTTGGCCGGCAGCGAGCGCGTGGAGGAGGAGCACATCGCCGAGGCCGCGTCCTATCGCGGCAGCAACGAAAAATACTGGAAGTAGGTCGATCACATGACGAAGGCGGAAGGTGTCTGGCTGTGGCTGAGCATGACGGGCGGCGTAGGAGCCCGCACGGCGCACAGGTTGGTGACATTCTTCGGATCCGAGGAGGCGGTGTGGTCGGCGACGCCGCAGCAGTTGGAGCGCGCGGCGGGCGTGAGCCTCGCGCAGGAACTGGCGGGCAGCCGCTCAGGCGACGCGATCAACGCCCATGTGCGCGACTGCCGCAGGGCAGGTATCACGCTGCTGACGCCCGCAAGCCCCGGTTATCCCGCGGGGCTGCTGGACCTGTGCGACCCGCCGTGCGTACTCTACGCCAAGGGCGACCTGTCGCTGCTGGAGCGCGACGGCATCACCATTGTGGGCACAAGACGGCATACGCGCTACGGCGAGCGCATCACCGCGCAGCTCTCGCGGGAACTGGCGCAAGCCGGGCTGGTCGTGGTATCCGGCCTGGCAGAGGGGTTGGATGCCGTCGCGCATCGCGCGGCTCTGGATGCGGGCGGCGGCACAATCGCAGTGCTGGGCAACGGCGTGGACGTCTATTATCCCGCCGTCAACGCCGCTCTGCAGGACGACATTGCGCGCTGCGGTCTGCTGCTGAGCGAGAGTCCGCCGGGCAAACGCGCCAACAAGGGCAGCTTTCCCATGCGCAACCGCGTGCTCGCCGCTTTGACCCGCGCGACGCTGGTGACGGAAGCAGGGGAGAAGTCCGGCGCGCTGCTGACCGCGGAGTATGCGGTGGACTGCGGACGCGAGCTGTTCGTCGTCCCGGGCAATATCGATTCGCCGGCCAGCTACGCCACCAACCGCCTACTGCGCACCAGCGCCGAGGTGGTGCTGGAAACATCCGACGTACTCGATCGCCTGGGCCTTGCCGCGCCGGAGGAGCAGCCTGCGCAGCCCTCGATAAAGCTGGATGAGGAAGAGCGCAAGATTGTGCAGTGCCTGTTGCGCGAACCGCAATCCTTCGACGAATTGTCCGTATTGACGGGGTTTTTGCCTCCGAGGCTAAATTCGCTCTTGACAAGGCTGGAATTGAAGGGAATAATAGACCAGTCGGCAGGTCGTGTTTACGCGATGAAGCGCTGACTGCATCAACAGAATCAATTTGGGGGTAATTGGAAATGGCAACTGCCGCCAGCAAATATAAACTGGTCATCGTGGAGTCTCCCGCGAAGGCCAAAACCATCGGAAAGTTCCTGGGAAGGGGCTATAAAGTGGAGGCCTGCAACGGCCATGTGCGCGACCTGCCCAAGAGTCAGATCGGTGTGGATGTGGAACGAAATTTTGAACCGCGCTATATCACCATCCGCGGCAGAGGCGAGATTCTGGACCGCATCCGCAAAGAGGCGCGCGGCGCATCCAAAGTGATCCTCGCTACCGACCCGGACCGCGAGGGCGAGGCCATCTCCTGGCATCTTGCCAATATACTCAAAATTGATCCGGCGTCCAACTGCCGCGTGGAGTTTCATGAAATCACCTCGCAGGCGATCAAGGCCGCGATGAAGAAGCCCCGGCCCATCAACCTGCAGCTGGTGGACGCGCAGCAGGCGCGCCGTGTGCTGGATCGACTCGTAGGCTACAAGATCAGCCCGCTGCTGTGGGCCAAGGTGCGCAAGGGCCTGTCCGCAGGCCGCGTGCAGTCTGTGGCCACGCGCATGATTGTGGATCGCGAAGCCGAGATCGATGCGTTTGTGCCGCAGGAATACTGGACCATCACCGGCGAATTTTCCGACGGGGCGCAGAAATTCAATGCAAAATACGTCGGCTCCTCCGATGAAAAAGCCGACATCACCTCGGAGCGGCAGGCGTCCGACGCCGTTGCCGCACTGCGCAGCCAGGCCTATGCGGTCGCTGCCGTCAAGACCGGCGAGCGCAGGAAGAACCCGCCGCCGCCCTTTACCACCTCCAACCTGCAGCAGGAGGCGGTGCGCAAGCTGTCCTTTACCACGAAAAAGACCATGCAGGTCGCGCAGATGCTCTATGAGGGCGTGGATATTGAGGGAGAGGGCACTGTTGGTCTGATTTCCTACATCCGTACCGATTCCACCCGATTGTCCGACGAAGCGCTGTCCGCCGCGAGGGAGTACATCGCGCAGAATTATCCGCCCGAGTACCTGCCTACCCAGCCCAATGTCTACAAGGGCCGCAAGAACGCGCAGGACGCGCACGAGGCCATCCGCCCCACGTACGCCCGCTACACGCCCGAGCTGGTCAAGTCCTCGCTCACACGCGATCAATACCGGCTCTACAAGCTCATCTATGACCGCACCCTCGCCTCGCAGATGACCCCGGCGGTATATCAGACGCTGTCCGTGGAGCTGGCGGGCGAAAAGGGCGCGTCCTTCCGCTTCGGCGGCACAAAAAAGACGTTTGCGGGCTTTACCGTGCTCTACGAGGAGGGCCAGGACGAGCCCGCCGAAAAGGAAACTGCGCTGCCTGCGGTCAAGGCGGGCGACGGCGTAACCATGCGGGAGCTCACGCCCGAGCAGCACTTCACGCAGCCGCCGCCCCGCTATACGGAAGCTTCGCTCGTGCGCGCGATGGAGGAAAAGGGCATCGGGCGCCCCTCTACTTACGCGCCCACCATCACCACGATCCTGGCGCGCGGCTATGTCGAGCGCGAGAACAAGGCGCTGGTGCCAACGGAGCTTGGCGTGCTGGTTACTGATATGATGACGGAGAATTTCTCCTCTATCGTGGATATGCAGTTCACAGCGGACATGGAGGAGGAGCTGGATACCGTCGAGGAGGAAGGCAAGGACTGGCACGAGGTCATCGGTCGGTTCTACGAGCCCTTCTCCGAGCAGCTGGAGCAGGCCGAAAAGAACATCGAAAAGGTGGAGGTCAAGGACGAGGTTTCTGACATTCCGTGCGACAAGTGCGGTGCGATGATGGTCTACAAGATGGGGCGCTTTGGACGCTTCCTCGCCTGCCCCAACTTCCCCGCCTGCCGCAACACCATGCCCATCATCCAGACCATTGACGCGCATTGCCCCAAGTGCGGCGGCGCGATTCTGGTGCGCAACACCAAGCGCGGTCGCGTGTTCTATGGCTGCGAAAAGTACCCCGAGTGCGACTTCACCTCTTGGGATATGCCCGTGGACGATAAATGCGAGTTGTGCGGCAGCCCCATGGTGCGCAAGGTGGACCGCAAGAAGGACATCACCTGGCACGTGTGCACCAACGAGAACTGCAAGCATCGCGTCCAGGTGGAAACCCCCTCCGCTGAAGAGGAGGAGTGAGCGATGCCTGCGCTGTTTGAGCGCTTTTGCGCGTTGCCCATCGACCACGCCTGCATCGGCCTTGCCAAAGGCGAAAGCTCTGGCGGATACTACTGCACCCCCGTGGGGGCGCAGGTGCTCGGCTGGGAGGGCTGCATTCATTATTGCACCATCGACGGCTTTGGGGAGGCGGTGTTTGCCGTGAACCCCGAGTCTTGCGCAGCGAGCGAGGTCTACCCGCTGGCGCGCAGCTTTGCCGACCTGCTGCGTCTCATCCTGGCCGCAGGAGGCACGACGGCCGTCGAACAGATCGCCTGGATGACGCGGGAGCAGTACGAAGCATTTCTCTCCACAGAAGAAGAGAGACGAAATCGCGAACGCCCCGATGTGCACGCCGCGCTGGAGATGCTGTCTGCTCGACTTGGCCTTGCGCCGATGCCGGATGCCTACGGCTATGTAAAGCAGCTTCAGCAGGAGCTTGCGGGCGCGTGCATTCCGTTTGCCGACGAGTACTATGAAGTCAAGGGGATCAAACCATGAGCCTGTGGCAGCAGATCCAGAGCTTTTTTGATGCACAGCCCGATGTGCTGTATGCCTGTACAAATCTTTCATACAGCGAATTCCATACCGAGTACCGCACAGCGCTTGTGTTTGCCGTGCCCTTTGCCACACGCGTGCAGATCAAGGGGTACTGCGAAGCGGAGTTTCACGCGGCGCTTATCGTAGTGCGGCTGCGGGCGGAGACCCTGTCTGCGCAGCTGATGGCGTTGCTCGCGCGGCAGGGTGTCAAGGCCTGTGCGCCGCCCGTCGCCCAACGCGACGAGATGGGGTTATGTGCACCCTTTTCCTTCAAGTATGCCGCCATGCGTGCTGGGCTTGGCTGGATGGGCAAAAACGACGTGATCATCACGGAGCGCTACGGTCCGCACCAGCGGCTGTGCGCGCTGCTCATCGACGCGCCGCTGCCCTGCGGCGAGCCCATGACCGCACCCCGTTGCCCCGAGGGCTGCGACGCCTGCGTCCGTGCCTGTCCGCACCATGCGCTCACTGGCGCGCTCTGGACGCCTACATCGCAGCGGCGGGATTTGATCGACCATCAGCTGTGCAACAGGATGCGCAGCGCCTATATCGCAGGGCGCGGTCGTAAGCATGAGTGCGGGCTGTGCCTGGCAGCCTGCCCCATCGGCAGCGCGTGGCAGAATCATCAATCTGAATCGAAATGAGGAAAACTATGACCGTCAACGTCATCGGCGCGGGCCTTGCGGGGAGCGAGGCGGCCTGGCAGCTCTTGAAGCGCGGCTTTGCCGTGAATCTGTATGAAATGAAGCCGCAAAAATACACCCCCGCGCACCACATGCCCGGCTTTGCTGAGCTGGTGTGCTCCAATTCCCTGCGCAGCGACCGCATTGAGAACGCTGTGGGGCTGCTCAAGGAGGAGATGCGCCGCATCGGATCTCTGATCATGGCCTGCGCGGAGGACGCGCGCGTGCCCGCCGGCGGTGCGATGGCCGTGGATCGTGCGCAGTTCTCCGCAGGCGTGACGAAGGCGCTGCGGGAGCATACGAATTGCACCGTCATAGAGGGCGAGGTGACCCGCCTGCCCGATGGCCCCACCATCATCGCCACGGGCCCCCTGACCAGCGACGCGTTTGCCGAGGAGATCGTACGCATCACGGGCCGCGAAGGACTGTCCTTCTTCGACGCCGCCGCGCCCATCGTAACGCTGGAGTCCGTGGACATGGAGCATGCCTTCCGCGCGTCGCGCTACGGTCGCGGCGAGGGCGATGATTACATCAACTGCCCCATGACCGAGCAGGAATACAACGCTTTCTACGACGCGCTCATCGCCGCCGAAACCGCGCCCGTGCACGGCTTTGAGAGCAGCCGCGTGTTCGAGGGCTGCATGCCCGTGGAGGTGATGGCCGCGCGCGGGCGGCAGACGCTGGCGTTTGGCCCGCTCAAGCCCGTGGGTCTTGCCGACCCCCATACCGGCAAAATGCCCTATGCCGTGCTGCAGCTGCGCCAGGACGACGCGGCCAATACGCTCTACAACCTGGTGGGTTTCCAGACGCGGCTCAAGTTTCCCGAGCAGAAGCGCGTGTTTGGCATGATCCCGGCGCTGGCGCACGCGGAATATGCTAGATATGGCGTGATGCACCGCAATACCTTCCTGAACTCTCCCGGCCTGCTCGACGATCACTACCGCCTGCGCGAGGGACTTTATTTCGCCGGGCAGATGACGGGCGTGGAGGGCTATATCGAATCTGCCGCGTCGGGCATGCTCGCGGGTATCTCGCTTGCGCAGGAGCTGTCCGGCCGGGAACGCACTGACTGGACGGATCTGACCTGCATCGGCGCCATGGGCCGCTATGTCGCCGCGCACAACCGAAATTTTCAACCCATGAACGCCACCTTCGGCATCATGGCCCCGCTGGAGGGGTCCCGCGTCCGCAACAAAAAGGAGCGCTGTCAGCGCATCGCCCAGCGCGCCTTGCAGACGCTGGACGGCATCCTGCCGCAGCTGTGACCGTTCACTGCCGCCTGAACGCCCAAATCCGGGCTTTCAGGCGGCAAATTGTATAATTCAGGAACTTTTTGCTTCCGCATGCGTTGAAACTATGGTATAGTTTTCATAACGACCACAACATTTATGGAGGAAGAAACAAAGCAATGGAAGAAATCAGAAGCCCGTTCCGCGGTACGACCATTGTCGCGGTGCAGAGAAATGGAAAGATAGCCATCGCTGGTGACGGCCAAGTGACCATGGGCGAGCACACCATTATGAAAATGGGCGCCAAAAAGGTGCGCCGCATCTACGGCGACCGCGTCGTGGTGGGCTTTGCAGGCTCGGTTGCGGATGCCTTCGCGCTGAGCGAGAAGTTTGAAGGCTATTTGGAGCAGTTCGCGGGCAATCTGCCTCGCGCCGCGGTGGAACTGGCGCAGACTTGGCGGCAGGACAACGCGATGCGCAAGCTGGATGCCATGCTGCTGGCCGCGGACAAGACCGACCTGCTGCTCATCTCGGGCACGGGCGAGGTCATCGCGCCGGATGACGGCGTGCTGGCCATCGGCTCCGGCGGAAACTTTGCGTTGGCCGCTGCGCGCGCTCTGGTGCGCAACACCGACATGGAGGCAAAAGACGTCGTGCGTGCCGCGATGGAAATCGCTGCCGACATCTGCGTGTATACCAACGACCACATCATTGTGGAGGAAGTGTAGGTTTGCTTATGAATCAGTTGACCCCCAGGCAGATTGTTGCAGAGCTGGATAAATACATCATCGGGCAGGACGAGGCCAAGCGCGCGGTGGCCATCGCGCTGCGCAACCGCTACCGCCGCAGCCGCCTTGCGCCCGAGGTGCGCGAGGAGATCACGCCCAAGAATATCCTCATGGTGGGCCCCACGGGCGTGGGCAAGACCGAGATCGCCCGCCGCCTTGCCAAGCTTGTAGATGCGCCTCTGGTCAAGGTGGAGGCCACCAAGTTCACCGAAGTGGGCTATGTGGGCCGCGACGTGGACTCCATGGTGCGCGATCTGGTAGAGACCTCGCTGCGCCAGGTCAAAGAACGCATGGGCAAGGACGTGGAACTGACCGCCGAGCAGAACGCGCAGGAGCGCATACTCGATGCACTGGTCGCCAAGGAAAAGGGCGAGAAGAAAGCCAACGTCAATCCCATCGAGGCGTTGTTGGGCCCGGTACGCAAGGAGGAGGACCCGCCCGAGGTGCGCGAAAGCAAGAGAAAGCAGCGCGAGCGCCTGCGCATGGAGCTGCTGTGCGGTTCCCTGGAGGGCGAGCTGATCGAGATCGATGTGGAGGACAATTCCACAGGCGAGATGCTGCCCGGCATGGAAGTATCGATCAGCGACATGATGGGCGGCCTGATGCCCAAGAAGAAAAAGATCCGCAAGGTATCCGTCATTGAGGCACGCAAGATCCTCAAGGCCGAGGAGATCGGCAAGCTTATCGACATGGACAAGGCGACGAGCGAGGCCGTCTACAAGGCGGAGGAGGACGGCATCATCTTCATCGATGAGATCGACAAGGTGGCCGGGCGCTCGCAGTCCGGCGGTCCCGACGTCTCCCGCGAGGGCGTCCAGCGCGACATCCTGCCCATCGTGGAGGGTTGCACCGTCAATACCAAGTATGGCCCCGTCAAGACCGACCACATGCTTTTCATCGCCGCAGGCGCGTTCCACGTGGCCAAGGTCACCGACCTGATCCCCGAACTGCAGGGCCGATTCCCCGTGCAGGTGAGCTTAAAGCCGCTTACCGAGGCGGACTTCCGCTCCATCCTCACCCAACCCGAAAATGCGCTGATCAAGCAGTATCAGGCGCTGATGGGAGTGGACGACGTGGAGCTGACCTTCACCGAGGACGCGCTGTGCGAGATGGCGCACATTGCCGCGGAAATGAATGACAGTCGCGAGAACATCGGCGCGCGCCGACTGCACACGCTGATGGAGGAACTGCTGGACGAGGTAGCTTTCTCCGGCGGCGAGAGTGGACCCGAGAACATCGAAATCGACGGCGCGTATGTCCGAGATCACCTGATGAAGGAAGTTAAGCAGTTCGACATCGCCAAACACATCATTTAAGCCGGGGCGCCCGGCACAAAGGAGTAAACCTATGCGCCTGTACTTTAAGCAGCGCTTCTTTTCCTGGTTTGACAGCTACGACATTTACAATGAGGACGGCTCCACCGCCTTTACCGTGGAGGGCAAGCTGGCCTGGGGCCATTGCCTGCATATACTCGACGCCGCAGGCCGTCACATTGCCACCGTCAAGGAGCGCGTGCTGACCTTCCTGCCCAAGTTCGAGATGTACGTCGGCGATACTTACATCGGCTGCATTCAAAAGGAATTCACCTTCTTTAAGCCCCGCTTCAACATTGACTGCAAGGGCTGGGAGGTGGAAGGCAGCTTTATGGAGTGGGACTATACCATCCGCAGCGGCGGTCGCGCCGTCGCCACCGTATCCAAGGAGTTGTTCCATTGGACGGATACCTACATCATCGACGTTAGCGACCCTGCCGATGCCCTGTGCGCGCTGATGCTCGTGCTCGCCATCGACGCTGAGAAATGCTCGCGCGGCTGACTGTGTTCGCCGCGCCTGTGCGAAGGAGGCAGAACGCATGGACAGACTCATCAAGCCCCAAAGACTGCATCCGGGCGACACCGTCGCCACCCTCTCCATCTCCGGCGGACGGGCCGGGGATCCTGACATGATCGGCCGCTACCGCGTCGGCCAGCGCCGCCTGGAGGAAATTTTCGGCCTGAGGGTGGTGGAGACGCCCCATTCGCTTGCAGGCAATGAGTTCATCTACCGCAATCCCAAGGCGCGTGTGGACGACCTGCACGAAGCGCTGCTCAACCCCGAAATCAAGGGCATCATCACCAACATGGGCGGGGACGACTCCTACCGCCTGCTGCCCTACATCGACTACGACATCATCCGGAACAATCCCAAGGTGATGATCGGATTTTCGGATATCTCTTCGCTACACAACATGTTCACCCATGCCGGCGTCTCCTCCTTTTATGGCCCCAGCCTGCTCACGCCCATCGCGCAGCCCGTCCGGCTGGACGCATATACGGAGAAGTGGATGCGCAAAGCGCTCTTCTGTGCGGAACCGATGGGGGAGATTGAGCCGTGCGAGAAGTGGACGTCCATCGAATGGTACAAGTCGAAGGAGGAGGAAATCCTCTGGCAGAAAAACACGGGCTATGAGATATTGCAGGGGACGGGGATCGTCACCGGCAGGCTCATCGGCGGTTGCGCAGGGCCGCTGCGGCAGATGATGGGCACCCCCGTATTTCCCACGGCGCAGATGTGGAAGGATAGCATCATCTTCCTGGAGTGCCCGTGCCCCTATGGCGGGAAGTCGGGACTGCATGAACTGCGCGCCTTTGCTGCCACGGGCATGTTCCGCCTGGCAAAGGGCATGATCTGCCCGAAGCTGAACGAGGAAGAGAAGGCTACGCTGCTCAAGGCCATCCGCGAGGAAGAGGGGCTTCTCGATTTCCCCATACTGCTCAACGTGGACTTTGGCCATAGAACGCCCATGACGGTGCTGCCCATCGGCGCTCTGGCTCAGATCGACTGTGATGCAGGCAAGTTTACCATACTGGAATCCGGCGTGGAATGATCGCGCAAAGCAGGAGAGAGGCGGTTGCCTTTCTCCTGCTTTTTATTTTCGCCCCGGGTGCAAACGCAATGTTGTAGGTTTGTCAATCATGTTGG